>JBBSGT010000010.1:0-47364 GCA_038253825.1 Candidatus Levyibacteriota bacterium | reverse complement strand
TTTTATTTGTTTCCCAAGTCGTACGAGATCTTCTCGCTCTTCGGGCAGTAAAGTGAATGTTTTCATACAGGAAATTTATTCTGGAGCTTTTTGGTGAATTTGTCAAATTATACCGAAAAATACTTTATGAAAGGTATATATTCATCAGCAGTAAGAGGAGGACAAAAGGAGGGTAAGGATTTCGGAAGAATTAAAAAAGAGACTAGTCCCAAGTCCCTACTCTTAGACCGGGTATTACTTCCCAAACCGTCTTTCACGATCTGCATAATCACGTAATGCCTTCTCAAACGCTTTCTCATCAAATTCTGGCCAGTATGTATCAGTAAAATACAATTCACTGTAGACAGTCTGCCAGGGAAGATAACCACTTAATCGTTGTTCTCCTCCGGTTCTGATAATCAGTTCAGGATCAGGTTGTTCAAAAGTATAAAGATATCTGTCAAATTCTGGCTCGTCTATCTCTGAAATATCTTCTTTAAGTATTCTGTTTACTGCTCGAATAATCTCTTGTCTGCCGCCATAATTTAACGCGATAGTCACGGTGACGCGATCATTATTTTCACTTTCTACTTTTAGCTTATCCAGACTTTCCACAAGATCTTTACTGAAGGCTTGATAGTCTCCGATAATTTGCAATCGCACCCCTTTCTTTATCAGACGCTTTGCCATAGGGCCAAGCAAAATCGTTCGAAAAACTTCCATCAAATGCGATACTTCTTTTTTACTTCGTTTCCAATTTTCCGTAGAAAAAGCCCAAAATGTGAGAAACTTAATTCCTTTGTCAGCACCATAAGACACAATGTCCTCAATATGTTCTGCACCTTTATTATGCCCCATAAACAAAGCTAATTTATTCTCTCTCGCCCATCGTCTATTTCCATCCATGATGAATGCAACATGTTGAGGGATTTTTGGGTTATCCATATATCTCCTTTCCAGCAACATAATCAACGATTTCTTTAAGCATTCGTTGCTTACTTTTTTCTTTCACAATTTGAGGGATAATCTTTCTTGCTTCATTCTCAAATTTCTCTATCATTGACTGAACATAGACGTGTGCACCAGTCTCGATAAAAACAGTTTGTATTTCTGAAAGTGCTTCTTTATCGCCAAGCGCTTTACCATAATATTTGCTTAAAACAAGGCGTTGTGTAGGATTTGCATTCTGCATCGCTTTGGCGTAGAGCAATGTTATTTTTCCTTCCTTGATATCTCCACCGATATCTTTTTTGGCATTTTTAAATTCGCCGAAAATATCCTTCATGTCGTCTTGCAGTTGAAATAAAATACCCACATTTTCTCCAAACCGTTTTAAAGATTCCAAATACTTTTCATCTGCACCTGCAAGAATCGAACCAAGAGAAAGCGGTGCAACAAATGTATAGTATGCTGTTTTTAATTTATGAACTTGTATTATTTCTTGCAATATATCTTCTGAGTGTTCAATTTTTTTATTAGAAAATTCGACGTCAAGCATTTGACCTAAAACAGTTTTGGTCAGACTATCACTAAAAAATGCTAATGCTTTTATTTTCAGATGTTCTTCAAATTGAGCTTCTGCTATAAACTTATAAGCTATAAAGAATCCAAGATCTCCTAGTGATATAGTTTGAGAAATTCCATAGTGATTTCCCCCTAATTGTTGATAGAGGGTGCGTATTCCTCGCCTCAGCTCACTTTTATCTATGATGTCATCATGAGCAAGTATCGCAGTCTGAAAAATTTCATATGCAACTGCAACTTGAATAATTGCTTTTTCTTCTTTTAAGGTCAATTGTTTTTCTAAAACAAGAGAATAGCCTAAGCTTACCAAGGTTCCTCGTATTCTTTTTCCTCCTTTTACCGCTTCTCTCAATGTAGTAAGTAACGGTTCTAAACGAGGAGCAAGCTGAATATTATTTTTGATCCAAAGAGAAAAATAGGTATCTATTTCCTCACTAATTTTAATCGCATTGTTTTTATGATAATTTTTAAAAGTTTCGTTCTTCATATCAAATAGCTCTTATGAAATTCAGTCAATTTCCCTAGCTGTTCGACTTGCTTTTGACACCAATATGAATATACTTTAGGACTCTTTTGTAATTCTTTTGTGAAGACATTCCAATCAATCCATCGATAATTTTCAACCTCTTCAGTGTTGGGTTTTGGTTCTGAAGATATTACGGTGAAATAGACAGGACAAATTTCATTTTCGACAATGCCATCCATTTCTGCACGATACCGAAAATCTGGAAGAACCATTTTTATTGTCTCTGGAACTAATCCCAATTCAAATTGCAATCGTCTTTTTATAGCATCTTCTGTCGATTCACCCGGTCCTGGATGTCCACAGCAACTGTTGGTCCAAATACCTGGAAAAACCTTTTTACTTTTTGCCCGTTGTGTCAGAAGGAACTTTCCCTTTTGATTGAAGACATAACATGAAAATGCCCGATGTAATGGAGTATCTGAATTATGTACTTCCAACTTAGGCATAGTGCCAATCGGTTTATTATCTTCTGTGACTAAAATAACATATTCATTATCCATAATTAAAATAAATGTTTATCAATGAGATGTGCGCCTTTTGCTGGTTCGTTAATAATTGTTTTTTGTACTTCAGGAATTTCTTCTGCTAAAGCCGCTACCTTTTTAGCATCTTTTTTTTGACAAATTAAATGAATATCTTGGCCTGTGTTAACAGTAAAATATACCTGTATGCCTTCTGCTCTCCAGCGTTTCACGGCATGCATCACTTTAAGCGAACCAGGAAGTAAATAAATAAGTGATGGATGGGACGTGATATAAATTGCATGTAATTCGAGCGCCTCATCTTCTACCAGTTCTCCAAATTTTTGGAAATCCCTTTCTTTGAGGATTATTCTCATGCGTTTAATCTTCGCATCAATGTTTTTCAGTCTGGCTGCAAAAAAAGGGCTTGAAGCTGCAATTTTTTGTCCTTCACTTGAAGAAACATCTTTGGGAGATGTACTGACAACGCCTACAACGTCGACAATATCCCAGTAACTTGGCTCATGCAGAGAGACTGCATACGAGGTTTCACTTGAATCGCCGTCTTTCCACTCAACAAACCCATCAGGAATCGACCGACATGCAGATCCCGAACCTTGCCGAGCAAGCATAGAAAGTTCTTTTTCAGTGAGTTTTAAACCCGTCGCACCGACCGCTGCGACAATAAGGGCCGCATATCCTGATGCGCTTGATGAAAGACCTGTTCCTGCCGGAAAATTATTTTCAGTCACGACTTTTGCTTTAGAAGTGATCTTTGCCAGTTTGCGGATTCTATCAAGCTGTTTTATGACACGACTAGCGGTATTTGTTTCATCTTTTCCGTTGTAAGCAATACGGTCTTGCTTGAAATCGTGGCTAAACTCGATAGTTGTAGTTGTCAGAAGATTTGAAAGATTCATTGAGATACTGCCATTAGCTGGAAGCCGCAAAACTTCATCCTTTTTGCCCCAATATTTAATAAACGCGATATTTGATGGTGCTATGGCTGTTGCTTTCATAATTTTACTTATTTTGTGATTATACTAATAAAACACCTTGTACATTTGTTGTAACTTCGATAATCTGACCTCCTACTTTGGTGATTGCTGCTTTAACGTCTGACACTTTTTCAGGTGGCGCGACTGCAATCATACAATCTCCTCCTCCTGCTCCCGATAATTTCGCTCCATAAGCTCCCGCATCTCTGGCAACATATATCATCGCCGATAGCATTCCTGTTTCTACACCCATGGATGCTAGTAGTCCTTCATTATAATTCATCATTCGACCAAAGGATTCAAAATCTCTATCCACTATACTCTTTCTCCCTTCCTCGACACAGTAGGTACTGCTATCAAAAAGTTGCTGGTAGAGAGCAGGAGCGGTTTTCATTTGTGCGGCAACAGACCTGACTAATGATGGTGTGTCTGCTTTGACACCGCTATAGCCGACAATGAGTGAGATTTTTTTCACAGACAACTGCTCAATTTTCTCACCTCCGCCGACAAAATAAAGTATGCCTCCGTAAATAGCAGCAGCAATATCAAATCCTGATCCAACACCTTGCACGTCAAGAATTGTTTGATACGCAAGTTTAAAAAGCGACTTGTTATCAAGCCTTTGCCCGCATAGTTGCGAAATTGCTTTGAGAACACAAACAGTAACAGCCGATGAAGAACCAAAACCAAATGTAGAAGAAAAATCAGATTTCGTTCTTATTATAACGCCTTTTGATAACGGGTATCTCTTGTTAAAATTGTGCACTACATTTTCAATAAACTGAACATTTTTAGGAATGGTATCTCCCCCCAAGTCTTTTAAAGCTTTTCTGTATCCATAAATACCAACCTCAGGTGCTTCCAATGATAAAGTATGTTCATCGACGAGACTAACTGTTGCCTGCATACGTTGTCCTACTGCTGTTACTAAACAGGGACGATTATAAACTACCGCATGATCTCCCAATAAAAGGAGTTTGCCCGGCGCAGAGACAGTCACAGTATTCATTGTATTATTACCCCTTCCCCACCAAGCTTAACGTTATAACTTGGCATCATTCTTTTTTGTGCCAACCTTTCTAAAATTGAAGGATCAGTATGCATGGCTACTATAATGCCGGACCCATCGGTTCTTCCGCCAGCTCCACTAATTTTTGCTACTCCACCTGCTTTTTCAATAGCCCGGATTATACTCATTGCTTTTGAAGAAACGACCCCGAGTCTTTCAAGATTTTTTTCTGCTTTCTTAATAAGAACTCTCATATTTGTAGCTTCATTCTGTTGCATCGCTGACAAAAAATCATTCGCAAGAACTTCTTGTTCTTTGAGAATTTTTATAACAAGCTGTGGGTTTTCTTTTTTTAGTTTTCTCACAAAACTTACCATTTCACCAGTTGATTCTTCAGGTTTTCCTGAGTCAATCAGGATAACACTCTTTGCAAGTTTAACTGAAACACTGGGTATACTTTCCTGAAAATGTACTGAATCACTTGAGCCTTTTTGAAACCATACGACACCACCAAAACATGCTGCAGTATTATCCCCACCGGACGGCATTCCATGTTGCATTTGTTCGATACGAAAAGCAATTTCATTAATGACCTCCTTAGAAAACTCCTCGCGCAAGAACATAGTAATTGCCGCAGCGATACTAACTGCTAACGCTGCAGATGAACCGAGCCCTGCACCAATTGGAATTTCAGAATGTATTTTCAAAGTGAAACCTGCTGCGGCTTTTATTTTGTAATAACGGAGTGTCTCACCAATAGCGAGAATAGCATACGAGAGAGCGTCTTGAGTAATCGATGCAAGCAGAATACTATCGTTACTTGCTTGATACTGCATCCATTTTTTGCGAGCATTTTTTGTTTGCTCATGAATTTCTTCAGATGACAACATTATTCTTCTCTGGATATTTTCGGCAATAATTTCAATAGTATCATTTTTTCTTGGAATCAGTTGTACGACACATCGCCTATCAATAGCTGTAAGGAGCGCTGGGTTGCCATAAACTACGACATGTTCACCCAAAAGATGAATCTTGCCCGGTGTAGAAACAGTAATCATAGCGGTTTTACTTTTACTCCATAGTTAATAATATCCGCGGCATCTACGGTTCCTATTCTTCTGATGGTCGTTATTACTTCTTGGCCTATGTGAAGTTTGTCAAAATCACAATCAACAACTTGCAGGGTTTGACGGTCACCTTCTCCAAAATCAACAATCGCAACCACATACGGAACGTCCCGTTCATATCCTTTGGGCGCTATAAAAAGCCTTGTCCATACCAACATACGTCCTTTTTTCCCAAGCTCTGCTGGTAATGTTTTCGTTTTTCTCCACGCTGATACGACATTATTCATAATTGTAAAATATGCACGACTACTGTCGCACCTATTCCTCCTACATTTTGTGTTAATCCTACTTTGGCTCCTTTAACTTGTTTTTCTCCTCCTCTACCCAATAACTGATCCCGTATTTCAACTATCTGTTTGACCCCGGTAGCTCCAACTGGATGTCCGCATGCTTTTAGCCCTCCAGAAGTATTCACCGGCCTTTTTCCGCCCAATCTAGTCTCACCGCTCAAAATATAATCTCCACCTTCTCCTTTTTTGCAAAAACCTAAATCTTCCATCGCCATTATTTCAGCAATAGTAAAACAATCATGAACTTCCATAATAGCAACATCCCCATGCTCAATACCTGCTTGCGCAAAAGCTTTCTTTGCAGCAACTTGTGTCGCGGCAAGTTCAGCAAAACTGTCCCTTTCTGCCAAACGCAGAGTATCCATTGCGACGCTACTTGCTGTGATAAAGACAGTTTTTTTATTTGATTTAGGACTATTCTGTTTCACCTTTCTCAAAATAAGAGCAGCAGCACCATCAGTTATCGGTGATGAATCAAGCAGCGTCAACGGATCGGTAAGCTTTGCGCTTGCAAGAACTTTTTCCAGTGAAACTTCATAAGGAAATTGTGCTTTTTTATTCAGACTGGCATGATAATGATTTTTGACCGCCACATTCGCCATATGCTCACGCGTTGTTCCGTACTGCTGCATATGCGCTTTTGCCATCAAGGCATATAATCCTGGAAAGGTTAGGCCGGCAGCTCGTTCTTCTTCTGCGCCTGCTCCCATAAGGGCAGCGCTTATTTCTGACGCCTCAAAATCAGTCATTTTTTCTACACCAATCACGAGTACTGTTTCGTATGTTCCGGCAAGTAAAGATTGAATTGCAGTATGGACTGCTAGTCCTCCCGAGGCACATGCACCTTCCACTTTGAGACCAGGCTTTTTAATTCCTAATTCAGCGACAACCGCAGCTCCAAGATGATCTTGATGCTGCAATCTTCCTGAGAGCATGTTACTAACGAATACCGCATCAATATCTTCCGTCGTCAGTTCAGCATCCTGCAGTGCCTCATCCGCTGCAAGGTGTGCAAGATCGAGTAAAGACAATTTCCAATGCTCGCCAAATTTTGTTGTTGCGCTTCCTAAAATAGCTATATTTGTTTTCATAAGTTCTTCATTTTTTTCAAATATTCTACATAACCAATATACTCTTTCTTCTTTACTTTCTTTGCAAAAGGAGTATGCAATTTTTGCCATTTTGTAATCTGCTTCGTCGTCTCGAAAATAAAACCGTCCGATCCAGCACCTGAACCATATGAGACAAAAAATATTTTTTCCTTTGGTTTGGCAATATCAAGCACCGCGGATAACCCCAATAATGCCGCCGCAGAATACGGATTGCCAATCGACTCAACAGTCAAAGAGGGCTTAAGTTGCTCCTGAGTAAACCCTAACTTTTTAGCAATAACCTGCGGAAATTTTCCATTAGGCATATGAAAGACACAATAAGCAAAATCTGTCGGTGCCAGCTTACTTTCCAACAAAAGCTTTTTCGCCTCATGCAAAATATGATGGAAATACGCCGGTTCTCCTGTAAAACGCCCTGCGTGGGAAGGAAAACGACTTCCATCTCTACGCCAGAAATCTGGTGTATCTGATGTAAAGGAAGACATTTCTTTTACGTCGGCGATTGTCTTTTCTGAACTTTTTCCTAAGAGCAATGCTACTGATGCACTGGCGGCGGTGAATTCGATAACATCGGAAGGCTTTGCCTGCGCAGTATCGCTCCCAATAACCAATCCATAGTCAATTTTATTACTGTCAAGCAGACCACAAGTAACGCCCACCCCTGCTGTAGCGGCTTTGCAAGCAAATTCGAGATCAGCGGCAAAATAATCAGGACCGATACCGAGTATTTCTGCAATGGTTGATGACGACGGATTGACAGTATAGGGATGACTTTCTGAACCAACGAAGACGCTCTGTATTTGTTTTGGGTCAATATTGCCGGCGCGGAGAGCCTCCATTCCTGCTTCTATTCCCATAGTAATTGCATCTTCATCATTATTTGGCACAGACTTTTCAACAATCCGTAATGCAGAAGTAATTTCTTGAGTATCTTTTTGCCAGGCACCTGCAATCTCAGAAATTTTGATGCGATACTGTGGAACATATGTTCCATACGAAATAATTCCAGTCATTATTTTTCTCCTCTTCCTAATCTTTGATGTGCTGTGACAAGACTACCTTCTGCCAAACTTGCTAATAACGATAATTCTCCAGCCAAAACAGCTCCACCAATAATACCGGCAAACTTCTCAACCTTCCCATCCCCAGCTGCACCCAGAATTTGTAACGCTTCATTCTGCGTGGAGAGACCAGTTCCTCCACCTACTGTGCCAACAATAAGTGCAGGAAGATAAATAGACACATATAAATCCCCATTGGCTAATACTTTCATCGTAGTAACCCCCATACTGCCTTCAACGACATGCGCAGGATCCTGACCAGTCGCAATAAATAGTGCAGCTATGACATTTGCATAATGACCATTAAATCCCATTGATCCGCTCATTGCTGAACCAATCATACATTTGGCCAGCCAAACTTCAAAAAGTTGCTGCGGCGTTGTTTTCAATACTTTTTGCACAATCTCTTTTTTTATTACTGTTTCTGCACCCACCTGAAACCCTCTGTTATTGATGAAATTAAGCCAAGAAGCCTTTTTATCACTATCATAGTTGCCAGCTACAGAAAGACAGGTCACACCATTTTCCTTTTCGATCAGATTTGCAATTTCCTCAGTTGCAATCGTGACCATATTCATACCCATCGCATCTTTCGTATCAAAACCAAACCGTACAAAAACGTATTGTCCGACACTTTTTACTACCACTTGCTGCATACTAATATATCTGGATGTCTTCTTAGCCGTTTCTTCCATTAAGGATGTGTTTTCCTCAATCCACTGAGATACTTCTTTCCCCTTTTTTATGGATGCTACAAAAAATACGGGACCTCGTGTTTGTCCCTCTCTTGAGACACAAATACTCACTCCACCGGATAAACTAACGGCTTTACAACCCCGTGAGATTGAGGCAACTAATGCTCCTTCGGTTGTTGTGAGAGGGATATAGTATTCTTTGTCTTCTACAATTAATGGCCCCGCAATCCCCATAGGAATCTGGGTGACACCAATCATATTTTCACAATGTTTTTTGGCAACAACCTGCTCATCAAGAGAAAAATGAGCAGTATTTGGAAGATTGAGATGCAAACTATCTTCTAGTGCTTTTCTTCGCAGTTTTGCTGTTTTATAGATTCGTATATTCATACTTATATATTAAGTCGCAATTTTTTGCTAAATCATTCGATTTTCCCTATAATCAGTTTATGGCACCTCTTATCAATCGAATGCTTGCCGGTGATCCGCAAGCAATTGAGATATTTTATAAAACATATTCCTCAGGAATTTTAAGATATCTGAAACATAGACTTCCTCGTGAAGAAGATGCACAGGAAATTCTCAATGACGTTTTTCTTGATGCTGTTGATGCTTTGCCGACGCTTCGGGAACATACATTTTTGCAAACATGGTTATATAAAATTGCCCACCACAAAGTAGCCAATTTCTATCGCAAGAGAAAAATGAAATCGTTTCTTTTCTCCCAATTTTCATATTTAAAACTCGTTGCAGAAGAGATTAATGAGCCGGAATTTCAATATGAGAAACAGGAACTACTGCTAAAACTCAAACAAACATTGCAAAATCTCTCAGAACGCTATCAGCAAATTTTGAGACTGCATTATGAAGAAGCAATGCCGATTAAGATGATTGCTCTGGAAATAAATTTGTCACCCAAAGCAACAGAATCGCTACTCTATCGAGCTAGACAACAATTTAAAAAGGATTATGAAAGAACGTGACTTCCTACTCATTCTCCAACAACGTGCACAAGAACAGAAAAAAGCAATGGACGCTGTTCCTTTTCCAAAAATATTTCGCTTTGTCATCGAATGGCTTAGTGATCATCCATGGCGTTTTATTATTCCCCTCGCATTTTTAATCTCACTTCTTTTTCGAGGTGTAATCGGTAGTCACTATACTGACGTTGTTTTGCGAATTTTTAGAAGTATATGAAAAAGCGAGTATTAGTTATTTACGCAAGCTATATTTGGACAAAGATGTTGTTGGGTCTAACATTTCATCCATATAAATCGATTAAAGAAACTGTCAAACGACCGATTCTTCTCCCTGTTATTTTTTCTCCGTTAATTGCAATTGCCTTATTATTTCTAGCTGCAAAACTCGGTTCTTTGCTCATTACTATTTACGGTATTCAACGTGATGCGGTTGCGATTTTTTTGAGCACCACACTTATCTCAATTATCTTCTGGCAAACACTACTTTTGTACTTTTTAGCAAGTTTTATAATCGCTTCGAGAAAGAAATAAGTTAAATATTGTCATTCGCGAGGATGACATAAAAATATTAGGAGGAATCTACTTTTTTGTCACTTTCACACCTTTTTTTGTATCTTCTATGACATACCCGAGTTTTTTAATTCTTGCCCGGATCTGATCTGCAGCATTAAATTTCTTTTGCTTGCGAAGACTTTGTCGTTCCTCCACGAGATGTTGAATACTCCCGGGCACAATTCCTTGCACTTGTTTGAGTTGTTTACTGATTTCTTCAATATTAAGTCCCAAGACTTTGTCCATTTTGAAAAGTGTCCGGAATTTCGGTCCGGTTGGATAATCTGATTTAACTAACTCCCACATGATAGCAAGGGCTTGAGACGTATTGAGATCATCATTAATTGCATCCAAAAATCTCTTTTCAAAATCTTCAAAAACGCCACTAGGAACTTTGCCTGAATTTTCTGAAGGATCTTCCCAACGACTGACATCAAGAATTAATTTCTTAAAAGCATTTTGTGCGCCGTCAAGTGCATCAAAAGTAAAATTCATTTCTTGACGATAATGCGTTTGAAGATACAGATAACGCATTGCCAGCAGGTCATAATTCTGCTGTTCAATATCATAAAGTGTATAGGTATTCCCCAAACTCTTACTCATCTTTTGTCCTGCAACGAGCATGAAGGCTGTATGCACCCAATAATTTGATAGCGGCTTTCCTGTTGCTGCTTCTGATTGCGCAATTTCATTGGGGTGATGGATTGCTTTATGGTCAATACCTCCGGTGTGGATGTCAAATGTCTCCCCCAGATATTTCATACTCATGGCACTACATTCAATATGCCAACCAGGGAACCCTTTACCCCAAAGACTTTTCCATTCCATCTGTCTTTTTCCTGAGCCTGTCGAAGGATCGACTTCAGGACTAAATTTCCAGAGTGCAAAGTCGCGTGGGTTCTTTTTTTCATCGCTAAGAGCAATACGTGCTCCTTCCTTGATCTGATCCATATCGGATATCGCACCATAATCTTTTAATTTTGCAGTATCAAAATAAATACCATCGGAAGTTTTGTAGGTAAAACCATTTGCTTCAATTTTTTTGATTAAATCAATTTGCTCTTTGATATGATCGGTTGCTTTACAGAACTTAGTGGGCAAAGTAAAATTGAGGGATTTATAATCCTTGAGAAAAACATCAGTGTAAAATTGTGCTACTTCCCAAACAGACTTTCCTTCCAATCGCGCAGACTTTTCCATTTTATCTTCCCCGGTGTCCCCACCACCCGCTTCATCTTGAGTCATATGCCCGACATCAGTTATATTCATGACAAAGTCCACATCATAACCATTATAGCGAAGGGTACGAACGAGTAAATCCGCTGTGGTAAATGATCGCATGTTTCCGATATGCGCAAATTGATAGACAGTCGGTCCACAAGTATACATTCCTACTTGGAGTGGATGGATGGGTTTAAAATTTTCAGCTTTGCGTGTTAAGGAATTAAAAAGTTTCAGCATATGCTATGCATTATAGCTGAAGCTAGCGTAGAATTCAAAATTCTCTATTCTTATTTAACCTGTCGTTCCTCTATTTATCTCAGTCTTCGTCTTTGCTTGTGTCAGTGCTATCGGTTTACTCATTCTATTACGTCCAGTGCTCTTTCCACGCGGTGCTGTTGCTGCCAAATTCTCTTCCTGCGCTGCTTTTTCTTCTGTCTTTCGTTGCTGTTCTTGTTCCTCCTCTTGGAGTTTGGATTGTTTCTGTTGTTGATTTTCCTGTTCCTGTTTCTTTTGGGCTTCATCACCCATTGTTGGATTAAAATAAGTATCTCTATGCAATCGTTGAAATTCTTGTAATTTTGTTCGTGCCTCTTCGAGCTGTTTTTCATCCCCCTGGTTTTGCGGCAACTGTTTTTCGATGGTTTCCATCCCTGGAGGCTTTTCTTTTTGCTTGGAGTCTTTATCCGGAGAAGGTGGTGTAACACCGTACAATTGGTCGACAATCGACTTCGTCAGTGCTTTTTGTTGTTGCTGTGCCTGAGCAGTCACAGCTTTGACTGCATTCTTTGCAGATTGGTTTATGGCGTTTCCTTGTTCGAAACTTGTATCTTCACTATCATTTGAAAATGGATTAAAAGCCATATATTTATAATACTACATTTCGTATTTAAGGTTAATCTCCATTCTCAATAGTCGCTTCTTCCCTCCATAGCGCGCTCCAATGTCGACGGGTCAGCATACTCAATATCCGATCCAATCGGTAATCCTCTCCCGATTCTTGTAATTGTTAGTTTTTCGTTTTGCGTCTTTAGTTGTTTTGCAATATACATCGCTGTTGCTTCTCCCTCCATCGTGGGATTGGTAGCCAAAATAATTTCTTTAATTCTCTCATCATTTTTCATTCGCTCAATCAATTCATGAATGCGAATTTCGTCCGGACCTATATTATTTAACGGATCAATTTTTCCATTGAGGACATGATAAACTCCAGGATATTTTCTATTTTTCTCTAATGCAATAACATCAAGTGGTTGTTCGACGACACAAATCAAAGAATGATTTCTTTGGGGATCTTCGCAGATAGAACAAGGATCAGTCTCTCCAACATTAAAACATATCGAGCAAATAGTTGTACCGAGTTTTAGATTTTGGACTGATTTAGCAAAACGGTCCAATTCGCCTTGGGGAACATGCAAAAGATAGAATGTAAGTCTTTCTGCAGTCTTTGGACCAATACCTGGTAATCGTTCAAAACTCTCTGTAACACTTTGTATAGACTTTGGAATTTTCATAGAGACAGTTTAAATCTATTTCTCCCTCTTTATTTTTTTTAATTCTCCGGCAATTGTATCAACGACTGACAGAACATGTAGTTTGGGAAAACGATACTCTTGCGGAACTTCGACAGTATTGGTGACATAGATACTATCGACATATGACTCCTGTAACAATTCAGGTGTCTCTTCTTTATAAAGTGCATGCGTTACAAAAACGTCACATGATACAACACCATTATCTTTCAGAAATTGAGCACATTGCATAATTGTTTCACCACTAGAAATCATATCGTCTACTATAAGCGCTCGCTTTCCTGTTAATTCAGACGGTTTTACCGGTCTGTCAAATCCGTTTATAGTGATCTCCCCTGTTTTAAGATCTCGATTTTTAACGGTGGCGATCCAGGGTAATCCATCCAGCATTACGGACAGTTGTTCTACTCTTCGTAGTCCCCCCAAGTCAGGAGAAACAAGAACCGAGTCCTTTAAGAGCTCTTTTGGATTATCACCAAGGAGTGAACTAAAGGAATGGCTTTTTATCTTCTCAGCAAAAAGTGGTAATGCGGAAAGTTGCGTCATCGGAATATGAAAGAGCTCAGGAATTTTAATAGAATGAAGATCAAGAGAAATAACGCGATCTACTTTTAATGATTCCAAGAAACGAATAATGACATCAAGCGAAACAACTTCTCCATCGCGAAAAACATGATCCTGTCGTTGATACCCAAGATAAGGAATAACCACCGTAACTGATTTGGCCCCACTTCTTTTCAGTGCGTCGATCATAAAAAAAAGTTGCATGTAATTATGGTCCACAGGTGCATTGGTCGACTGGAAAATAACCGTATCCTCATTAAGAACGTTTGTACTGATTTTTACCCGGTGCTCACCGTCAGGAAATGTCATGATTTCCCTAGGTGACAACTTCATATCGAGTGTTTTTGCTATTTTTATTGCGAGGGGTTTATTCGAAGATCCTGAAAATAATTTCATTAAGCTATTGTACTAGCTTCGAAGCCAAAATGCAAAAGTTGGCACCTAAAACAGGGTACAATTACTTATGTCTACAGAGGTGTAGCCGAAAAATATTCTAGGTGTAATATCCGACACAATACTGTCAAATTATCAAAGAATAATTAACATAATTTACAATTGAGTAGAAATTGCCTAACTACTTACCTCCTCCCAACATATTTGCGAGTCCGCCCATACCACCAGTCATGGATTGCAATTTCTTTGCAGCCACTTCTTGTGATTTCTTAACAGCTTCATTGACTGCTTCACGAATATCATCATCAGATTTTTCGTTGGATTTTATTTCAATAATTTTCTGATCTCCACTGATTTTGACATAGACCCCGCGTTTGCTGACTTCTACAATTTCTGATTGCAACTCACGCTGCATCGCCATAGCTTGGTCACGCATCTTTTTTAATTCACCTAATTGTCCAAATGGATTAAATGCCATACACAATCACCTCCTCACTTTTTCAATTCTATCGTAATTTCAATATCTTTTCCAGTCAGCAATTTACTGACCTTCAAAAGCGCTTCTCTATTCTTCATATCATCCAGCCGTTCTTTATGGAATTTATATGATGTCTGGATAATCATTTGTTGATCTGAGTAACTTTTGATAGTACAGCCGCGCAAAACTCCTGCGACGGTATGATTGTATTTTTTCATTTCAACGATTAAATTATTCCAAAAATGATCCATCCATTCTTTGGTCTCGACACCGTCATTGGTGGTATGTTCCAAGGCAACTGTAGATGTTGTAATCTCTACTTCTTCAATTTGCTTTTCCTTTTTTGGCTCACCATACAATGCTTTTAATTTTTTCATTGTGCCGATTTGTTTACGAAGTGAAGAAACTGAAACCCCATCACCTGTCACTGAAACATTAACTTGCGAAACCGGTTGAGCTGACGCACTTTCCCCTTCTTGCTCTTCTGACATCTCACACCATTCCAGAACCGCAAGTTCCAACGGTAACTGTGGCACGACGGCATATTTCATTTCACCGTAAGCCTTTGTTAGGAGTGGCATCAAGAATTTTATTTCATCCACAGTAAATTTATCTGTATCGGCTAAGTTTTTGTTCTCAGTAACTCCAAGTTTAGCCAAAAGTGTTTCGTGCAATGTGTTAATAAGGAAATTCGTATAGTACTTTATATCTGTTCCGTCATCTGTGATCGCTTTAATTGCCAATAAACTTTCTTTTATTTTTCTCTGCTGTAGTAGGACTACCAATCCTAAGACACTTACGGCAACCGATTTCGTCTTAAATGAGCTTTCGATAAATTCTTCTGTTATTTCTTTGTTATTAGCAAGCAAATTTACTTCCTCCAAAATCTTTACGCCGTCTCGAAATCCTTTATCTGCCATATGAGCAACAATGCTCAACGCTTTCTCTGTAATAGCAATGTTTTCTCCTTTCACAATCCTCTTAAAAGAACGGATTAATTCCTCCTCAGTTGCTGGTTTGAATGAAATATGGAAACAGCGAGATAAAATTGTTGATGGAATTTTTTGTGGTTCTGTTGTACAGAGAATAAACATCGCGTGGTCTGGCGGTTCTTCAAGAGTTTTGAGTAACGCGTTAAATGCTTCTGTTGTCAGCATATGTACTTCGTCAATAATATAGACTTTCTTTTTGGCACTCACCGGAGCAAGTCTAATTTTTTCTTTGAGCTCCCGAATTTCATCAATGCCTCGATTTGATGCCGCGTCAATTTCTAAGATATCCAAACTCGTACCATTGGTTATCGCCCCACATTGTTCACACGTATTACACGGCTCTAGATTTTTGCCTCGTTTTACGCAATTAACTGCTTTGGCAAGAATTCGTGCGGTGGAAGTTTTGCCTAGTCCTTTGGGGCCGGTAAAAAGAAGCGCATGTGGAACTTCTTTTTGCAATACAGAATGGAGCATATCGCGGACAGCGGTACTATCCAGTTGCTCTATTGTTTGCGGACGATATTTACGATAAAAGACCATAGTTAGGCAATAACATAATTTCTTTTTTGATAAAATGTTTCGATATTAAATATTTGTATAACTGTTTCCAGCCAACTTTTGAAAATTGGACAATTGGCTGTATCCGCATAAATATTAAATAAAATTTCTTTTTCAAATCCTTGCCCTTGCGTTTTCATATCTGAGATATATTCTTCCAGCGTTTTCGTTTTGACAAAATGCGGCATCATTAGTACACCGTGAAGTTTTACAATGTTTGCAATATACGTGGCTAATTCTGCCGAGAGACCCACATCACACAAAATCTCTGGGACGATTGTTGAACCCCAGTATTCATGTCCTGATGCTCGCGTTTTGCCATCTTCTTGAATAGCATTGAGTGGAATTTGTTGACTATTTTCTTCATAAACCAAAATTTTACCGATATCATGCAAAAGGGCAATCACAACAGCAATGTGTTTGTACTGCATTCCAAAGGGTTCTTCTTGCATCCATTTATTAAACAATACTTTTGCTTTTGGGTTGCTAACAAACGCCCCCGTCACACATTCGTCTGCTCTTTTCGCTGTTGCAAGCGAATGATCATACACGGATTCATTTTCATGACATACATTATTTTCGATAATAGTTTTTGTTTTTTGAAAATATGGATGCGTAATTATTTTTTCTTGAAGTACCGAAAGCGAATCTGACATAAACGTATCCCTTATTAAAGCAGGAAACGAATACATGGTCAATAGACCCTACTACTCATGATGTAAACCGAGTAAATGGAGCATACCATGTTGCACTAACTCATCAACTCGATCATCAACCAACATATCTTGTTTTGCAGATTCTTTAATCACCATAGGATATGAAATGGCAATATCACCCAGTCTTGTTATATCTGTGGGAAGCATTGTTTGTTCTCCTTCACTCAGTGGGAATTCGAGGATATTGGCGGTTGTGTCCTTATCTCGATATTTTTTATTCAGCGCTTTCATTTTTCGATCACCGATAACAGCAATTGAAACCTCCACCTGCGATTGAATATTTTGATCTTCCAACACATACTGCACCGCAGACCTGATACGCTTGCGATTTACTTTGTATCTGCTTTCAACATAGATAAGAACCTTAGGTTTGTTCATCGAGTTAGATTATTATGTTGCGTTATCTGTTATTAAAGAAGAATTAGGAATAAAGATTACTGATTCATTTCTCTCCATTCATTATTCTTCATTCTCTATTCTAGATTAAAATAGTTTAACACGTGCTGCCTCTTCTTGCTTCAGCTTTTTCTTTAGCTTTTTAGCAAGCGAAGGTTTAAGATAAAATTTGCGGCGCTTCGCCTCTTGCACGATACCAGCATCCATCACTTTTTTAGAAAAGTTACGGATTACTTGATCGTCTGATTGTCCTGGTTGTTTTTTAACAAATACCATAAAAAGAACACCCCCTTTACATTGAGCTTTGATTTCTAAACGTATTTTACTCCAAAACGACAGAGAAGTAAATCTTTGCCCTATAATTTGCGAAGAAAATCAGTGTTCTGAAGCATTTCGTATTTTTCCTGCAAGATCTTCTCTACTCTCTGTGGGCCTGTTTGAGACAATACCCTGAATAACTTTTCCTTTGTCATTTTCCCAACGAGGGATGAGATGAACATGCAGATGTGGTACACCTCGGCGTTCTTTGTGATTGATGCCGATGGTTATCGAATCAGGCTTGAGTGCTTTTTCAAGTTTGGCAGTCATCCTTTGAACACTTCCCATTAAAATTCCTAATTCTGTAGGCGTGTATTCCAAAATATTGTTGCCATGTTTTTTGAGAATTACCATCACATGACCCGGGGCTGAGGGATTCAATTCCAGGAAAGAAACAGTTGCGCCATCTTCATAGACTTTGAGTGCCGGAATATCACCTACAACTAGTTTGCAAAAAAGACAATCTTTCATAATCTTAAATCCTTTCCAGCACTTTAATTATCTCACGAAGTGTCAATTTGGTGGGGATCATTTTGGGATTTTTCGGTGTTCCGTTAAGCAGCATTTTCTTTGAAACATGCAGAAACCACGTCGCCTCTGGATCCATTTTGCTAAATTGATTGTAGGCATTCGTCAGATCTGCACCTTTATTCTCCCCATTTGCCGGAAGGGTTTTGATACGGACATACCCTTTACGTGGATCTTTGCGGACGACGACGATATACCCCAGTTTTTGCGAGAGTTTTAAAACTGTGTCATTTAATGTTTCAAAGCCGATACCTTTGCCATATTTTGTTTCAAATTTAATTCCTTTTTCTTGTATCTCACGTTCCGCCCAAATGCGGTTTTCAAATGTTGCGACTAATGCATTGAGACACTCGATACCAAATTCCAAATACGCTATATCATTGCCTTGTTTGACATACTTTAAGCCTTCCAGAACACCCAACAAGGAAAATTCGTATCGGTCAGCTGCTGCATCAGGCCAAAAAACTTCTTTAAAATGATCGGTGTCGACCACGATTTTCACAATTCGCGAAATCGCTTCTTTGTGCTCTGGTGTAAGACGGTCTTTGGCTTTTTTTAGTGCTTCTTGCACATAATCCCACGTTCGAGATGCGCCACAAACGTTGGTATCTTGGGTCTGATGATGATCAAGCGGTCCCATACCCGTATCAACATGTATAATTTCATCTTCGCCAATTCGTTCGATCGGATCTTCACCGGCTTCTTTTATTTTGACTTCTCGATTTTGATACTTCTGCCCAGCGGGAACGAATTTCACGTCAGCATCTTGCCAACCTGCAAGATATTTCTTAAGAAGCCAGACGGAAGTGATTGCATCCCAATCAGGAGAAGTATGTGTGACTATAATTTTCATAGAACAGTTTGGTCAAGTATAGCTTTTTCAAGGTACAAAAGTCAAAAGTTGTTCTCTCACTGAGTAGAAAGATCTCTAGCAATAATTCTGAGCATCTCTTGACAAAAAGCCTCAAATCCAAGATGATAGAATGAGAACTTTTTATGGATCCTAAAGCCCTTGATCATCTCGATCCCAAACAAAAAGAAGCCTACGAACGTATCATGGGACATGCAACTGCGTCTGATGATTCTGCCTCAACTTCGAGCCCTTCGCTGTCTACAGATCCTACAGCAGTTACCCTACCCGAACCCACGCCAGTTACTGATTTTAATAGTGCACCGCTAGATAACTCTCTGAATGCACCTGATCCAAATGCCCCGCAATTCTATACGCCCGGACAAGATCAATCTGCAAACGACACCAATCCACCATTATCAGCCACACCCGAATCAGTTTCCTCAGGATCGACTAGTTTTCCCCAGGAGTCTCCTACGGCGTTTGATGTAAACACACTTGGTTCTTCTGAAATTAATCCCCCCAGTGGACAACCACAAGAAAATCTAACACCCCCAAATTCTTCTTTTTTTTCAAATGCTTCCCCTGCAGAGACAATGCCATCAGCAAATGAAGCATTGAGCACACCTCTTTCTCCGCCAACCAATGAGATTCCTGCCAGCTCACCCGATGATTTTGCTTCGACAACGCCAATCACACCATATACGCCGGGTGAGACACCTGATTTCGCGCCCATGACGGAACCCTTTACCAAACCCCTGCCACCACCGGCATCGGTTAATCAGGAAAATACTCAGCAATCATCACCGTTACTGCGCGTCCTTTATATCGTAGGTGCTGTAGTCTTCTTCGGAATTTATTCTATCTTCTGGATTAAGGTATTCAATCTCCCATTTCTTTTCTAACTGTCATTCTGAACACGCGTGAAGAATCTATTTCTTGAGGCTTTGGAGTACTTCTGCCAAGCTAAGCAATTCTGTTTCTTTCTCAGTTCTCTTTTTAAACTCAATCTTCTCTGCAGTCTTGGCAGAAACAACCAAACGCACTGGAATTCCAATCAAATCCGCATCAGCAAATTTCTGTCCAGCGCTTGCATCTTCCCGATCGTCATATAAAACTTCGATCCCGGCGTCAGTTAATTCTTTATAGACTTTCTCCGCTTTTTCATTTTCTTTCAGAGAAATAAGAAAGACGTGATACGGTGCCACACTTTCTGGCCACATAATGCCATGCTCGTCATGATATTTTTCAACAATTGTGGTAAGTGTTCGTGCTAATCCAAACCCATAACAACCCATATAATATGGTAATTGTTTACCTGTATCATCAGTAAATGTAGCATCTTTCATTTTAGTCGAATAATGAAAACCAAGTTGGAAAATATTTCCAACCTCTATTCCTCGATGTTCCATAAGCTTCTTGCCTGTTTTGCTCTTATCTCCTTCTCTTACTAAAGCAATATCACCTTCAATATCTGCTTTATAATCGCGATCGATATTCATATTGAATAAATCGAGATGTTTTTTATTCGCACCTCCATAAGCATTATGAATCGTACGAAGTGAATCGTCTGCGACAATAATAAGGTTTGTTCCTTTTTTCATACCTTCTTTTATTCCTACTGGAGAAATAAATCCTGGTTCTGAATGAAGAATAGTCCTAATCTCATCTTCAGTAGCGTGACGGAGTGTATATGCTTTAATCAGATGGAGCAGTTTCGTTTCATTTACATCGTAATCTCCACGAATGATTGATAAGACAAATCTTCCTGTTTCATCAACGAATAAAACATCTTTAATTTGTTGCCAAAGTGGAAGTTTGTGCAATTTCACTCCGTCTTCCATAGTCGTTCCTCGAACTGCTTTCACTTCTTTAAGAAGCTGTAATGCCTCATCAATATTTTTTTTCTCTTTCAAAAAGACAGCAACTTCTTCATGTGCTGCGTATGAACCGTCTTCTGTGGTAAAAAATTTATTCTCGCCAATTGGACTTTCCACAATAAATTCGTGACAATATTCTCCACCAATATACCCATTATCTGCTTCAACAACTATGGGTTCCAAACCAAAACGAGTGATAATTGTCGCATAGGTATTCCACATCTTCTTATATTCTTTTTTGAAATCATCCTCCGTGGCATGGAATGAATATGCATCTTTCATGATGAATTCTCGCAAACGAAGTAATCCTCCTCGGGCTCGCATCTCATCTCTAAATTTAATCGAAAACTGGTAGAGATTAAAAGGCAAGTCTTTATAACTAATCTGAAACTTTCGTACAACATCAACAAGCATTTCTTCAGCGGTTCCACCAAGGACAAATTCAGCCTCGTTTCGGTCTTTAATACTCATGAGTTCAAAGCCTACGGAAGTTGTGCGGTTCGTTTCTACCCAGAGCGCTTTCGGGTGCAATACAGGTGTTAACATCTCCTGAGCACCTGTTGCATCCATTTCTTCTTTAATAATAGATTGCATTTTTTGTTGAACTTTCATCCCCAGTGGCAAAAGATAATATCTACCAGCAGTACTTTCGCGGATGAAACCTGCTTGATAAAGCAATTTATGTGATGCAAGGGTTGCATCTTTAGGTGTATCTTTCAATGTTTTTCCAAATAATTTTGAATATTTCATAGTAATATCTTTTCCAGCTGTTTCTTTAATGTTGGTATTTCAAGAGTAACAATATCCCAAACTAAGTCTAAATCAACATTAAAATATTCGTGAATAAGTCTATTTCTCATATCAGCAATGTCTAACCATGGAATCTGTGGGTGTGCTTGTTTGAATTCACTTGGTAAATTCCGTGAAGCTTCACCAATAATTTCTAATCTTCTCACCAGAGCATCTTGAATAGTGACATTCTCATGAAATTCATTCTCTGAAAGATCTTCAATATTTATTTCAATCCGCTCAATACATTCCAGTATGTGTTGCACTAATATCTCAGGTGGTTTTTTCATAAATCGGTAACTGATCCTTATCAATGTACTCTTTTAATAACGGATGGACAGATTTATAGGTAACAACATCAACCTTTTTATGAAATATATCTCGCAGACTTCGTTCAAGGCTCACCAGATCTAGCAATGTTTTTCCTCGCGGAAATTCTACCAAAAAATCAATATCACTCTTTTCATTATAATCCCCACGAGCATACGAACCAAAGAGGGATGATCTTGTTACTCCTGCTTCTTTTAAAAGTGGTATTGCTTTTTGTTTTATTTGTTGGATGTTCATGATGTTAGTATAGCATTGAACGTATAGCAAATCTAGATTATGGCTTCCTGCACTCTTATTCCCACAAAAAAACCTCCTCCTTGTTACTTCACTTCAAGGACGAGGCAATCTCGTGGTACCACCTTGGTTTGTTAGATTGTTGCCAAACTAACCTTACAAACTGACTCTCTCCCAAAGGCGATTTCAGTTCCCTTATTTTACGGTTAGGCTTTCCGTATTGCTTAGCGCAATCAGCGTAGTTAAAAACTTTGTTTGGTAGGAAGCCAAACTAGTGACGCTTTATATCTCGTAATTATAGTGGAAAATATGACTCTCTGTCAAATTATGAGGTCTTCGGAGGCTCATCCATCTCTATTTTGTGGATCTCGTGACCACCAAACTCATGCCGCAATGCTGCAACCATTTTGGCGACAAAGGTCTCTTGAATACCTTTATCATATTGCGACCGTTTGCGGAATTCTAATGATTTTTCAATCACAGGAATAGGAACGTCTAGCTCTTTGGCTGCTTGGACAGTCCATTCACCTTCACCTTTGGCATCGATATAGCCGTCAAACTGAGCAAGCGTCGGATCTTTGATCAGGGCGGAGATAGCAGCCCACATGAGAAAACTGGAGACAATACTTCCCCGCTGCCAGTTATTCCCCACGCTGACCAAACTAAATCGGTAAGGACTTTTTGCGAGGACGCCTATTCCTTCAGCTATTGCTTGCATCATGCCATACTCAACACCATTGTGTACCATTTTGACAAAATGCCCTGCCCCCCCTTCGCCGAAATAGGTGTGACCACCATTGGGTTTGGCAAGCGTGTCAAGAATAGCGCTGATATAATCATATGCCAATTTGTCACCGCCAACCATCATTGGATAGCCGTTCTCAAGGCCGTGAACTCCGCCTGAGACACCGATACCAAGATATTGGAGAGAAAGGGCTTTACACTCCTTAGACCGGCGCTCTGTGTCCTTATAATTTGAATTTCCACCATCAATGATGATATCACCGTGCTCAGCAATGCCATCTTTAATTTCTGAGAGTATTCTTTCTGTTGGATCACCTGAAGGAAGCATTAACCATATTACCCGAGGTGGTTGCAGCTTATCTCGCAGATCTTCGAGAGAATGTGTTATTTCTAGTTGTTGTTTGACGATATACTCTGAATGCTCGTTGCGAAATTGCTCAAGTGTATCTCGAGAACGATTCCACACGAGGACATGATGGCCTCCGGCCAATAATTTTTGGGCTAGGTCCGAACCCATTTTCCCAAGTCCTAAGATCGCAATTTGCATAGTTCTATTATAGCCATTTTCGGCCGTCTTTTTCAATCAATTCGTCAGCTTCTTTCGGTCCCCAGCTTTCCTGGTCATACACTGCAATAGGACTCTTATCGAGTTCCCATCCTTTTAAGATATTGGAGATCAAATGCCACGAACTCTCTAATTCATCTGAACGGTTAAACAGCATCTGATCACCGGCCAAAATATCCAACAAAATTTTCTCATACGCATCTGCTCCATGTCCACCAAACGTTTGATGATAGGAAAATCGCATATCGACGCTATCAAGCTGCAATTTGTTACCCGGCTTTTTCGCTATCATCCGCAGCATAATACCTTCGTTAGGTTGAATCCGAATAGTGAGGACGTTTCCAACATCAGGTGATCCATAATCTTTAAATAACACATGTGAAGTGGGTTTGAACACAACTTTGATTTCCATTTTTTCGTGTGCCATTTTTTTGCCGGCGCGGACATAAAAAGGGACCTGATCAAAACGCGGTGTGTCAATAAAAAATTTTGCTGCGACAAAGGTTTCTGTCTGTGAGTGTGGATTGACATCTGGTTCCTTTCGATAGCCTTTATATTGGCCCCGCAGGACAAACTTATTTACATTCGCTGGAATAAAAACCCGTAATGCTTTGATTGCATTAACTCGTGCATCCCGCAAACCTTCTTTCGAAACACTCTTTGGTTGCTCCATAGCAACAGTTGCCAGCATTTGTAAAAGATGATTCTGCCCGACATCACGCAAAATTCCTACACCATCAAAAAACTTACCGCGCGTCCGTACACCTTCTTTTTCTGCCCAGGTTATCTGAACATGATCGATATATTCTTTATTCCATAATGGCTCAAAGATCGTATTGGCAAAACGAAAGGCTATCATATTTTGCATGGTCTCTTTGCCAAGATAATGGTCAACACGATAAATTTGTTTCTCTTCAAAGATATCTGCCAAAGTTTTATCTAGCGCTCTTGCTGTATCTAAATCTTTACCAAATGGTTTTTCAATTGCTAAACGTGTCCATTTTTCCGAACCTTGTCCACAACCTTCCGAGAGCTTTGTGCTTGAGAGATAATGTAAAATATTTTGGTAATTATCAGGAGGGGTCGCAAGATAAAATAGTCGAGTAATACAGGCGCCGATTTGCGTATCGAAACCATTGAGCTTTGCAATCAATTCATTGTAGCCGGCGATTTCGTCAAAAAATCCTTGCTGGTAATACACATTTTTGGCAAAATCATGCCATTCAGTCTCGCCTTCTACTTTTAATTCCTCCCCAATCATGCTGCTAAATTCTGTATCACTAAATGGTCTGCGAGCGAATCCGACAATATAGAATTTCTCACCAAGTAATTTCTTTTTGTAGAGTGAATAAAATGCGGGGAATAATTTATGTTTTGCTAAATCACCGGTCGCGCCGTAAATAACTATAACAAAAGGTGACATCATTGTGTTCTCTATTTTATACTCTTTGATCGGTAATGAACAGGGTCTTTTCAGCGATTTCAGGACGTTTGAAAAACCGTGCCGGAATTTCGGATTCGGGGCCATCTTCAAATACCTTTTCCAATGTCTTCTGTTTGGCATCGCCAAAAACAAAGACGAGCAAAATATCCAGCATTGATAATCCGAGAAAGGTCATACCCACACGCTCTTTATACTTACTTTTGGGATCATTGAATTCGGAAACAAGCAAATGTTGTCTATCCGCAGCAAACCATGGATTATGAAAATCAGGGCGATTTGGAATGATACTTGAGATATGCCCGTCCGGCCCAATCCCCAGCAAACCAACATGTCTCTGATAGACTGCTTGCCATGTACGGACTTTTCCATCATAGGCTTGTGCCACTGCTTCCCGCTCTTTACCTGCCTGCAAAACAGGATAAAACGGAATATTTTGCAGCGATAGAATACGCAAAAAACCTGTATCGCTAATCATTTTTTGATTGCTATTGGGATGCATTGGTTCACCATATCGCTCATCAATCAGCCCGACTGCTCCGGGATGGATCAAATCTTCTTGTGCCAATTGCTCATACAATGTCTGAAGACTACCGCCGGAGAGATACAACATAGTTTTTTTGTTGATTATTTCCGCAAGTATCGCTTTACCTAGCGTTATTCCCGCTTCTTTTTCTTCGACATGGCAGATAGTAACACCATGGTTATCATGATGTAAGAAGCGGTGTTGAGACAAATAAGTCAGAATGTCTTTCATAAATTTTTACCACTTGGGTTGGTAACATCAGGAGGTGTACGATAAATACACGGGACAGATTTGGCTTCAAAGGTAATGCACAGTTGGAAATTGTCACCATTATCCATGCTGGCATATTCATACTCTTTTTCATTGGATGGATCTTTGGGAAGATTCTGAAGGATGTCGGGAGTGAGATTCGTTAAAGCACTTGGATATCTATTATGCAAGGTATAATAATGCGTGAGACCATCTTTTAACAGTTCCAAATCAGCGCCACGCTGTTTATCTCGCTGCGCTGCCTGGAGGTTAAAAGGATCAAATAACAGAAGGAAGGCCCCTAAAAGAACTAGGACAACGACAGTACAGCCAGCCAAAATAAGTGCAGTCATACGAGGCGTATTGAGCTTTGCATGAATTTGCGGATTTTCAAACCAACGGAAAAAGTGAGAAAAAACCGGAAGTTGCTTTATTGCTTCATGTTGAATGGTGCCGATAGCTTTATCAATCTCTCGATCGGTGTGTCCTTGCAAGATCAGATTTTTTCGTATGGTTGCGCCACTTTGTCCTTGTCGAAATTGCTCTTTGATCGTGGAGATGAGGTCGTTATTTTGCATAATTTACCCCTTGCTTTAAGTCAAACAGATAAAAAAACCAATGTCAAGAAAGGCTGTGAAGGTTATCGTTGAAACAAATGACTGAAGTAATTTACTATATCCTGGCTATGCGTCTGGACATCGTTGATGGATACCAGCGCGACAAGCGCGAGAAGGATGACCATACCACCAGCATTAATATACCCCTCCACTTTGAGGTTCATTTTTTTCCTTGTAACTGCCTCGATGACAATAAAGAGTAACCTTCCCCCATCAAGTCCGGGAATGGGCAAAACATTCATGAACGCCAGAGAAACTGACAACAAACCAGTAAGATTTATCAATTGAAGAATACGCGTCTTAACATCAGGGATACTAATTAAACTTCCAACTGCAAAACCTATCCCAATCGGACCTGAAACCGCCCCTCTAATTGGCTCTGCTGAATTTTCCTTTTTCGAGATATCAATGAGATATCCCAACGCAGTGAAATTCCAACTCATTAAATTGACAGGATGTGTGAAGCCGGAGAAGAGCTTTTGCACAGGCGTATCATAAGAGAGTGTAACGACATTATTGGGAGAAAATACCACACCGAGAGAGCCTTGATTTTTGGGAGCATTCACTCGTGGTGTCACCATAGCAGTATGCGTCTTATTATTTGCATCTTTCCATGTAATACGCATCTGTTTGCCAAGATTTTCTTTAATGAGTGCACCAAATGTTTTCTCTTGCGTAATCTTTGTGCCATTGATCGACTCTATAACCGAAAACGGGGTGATACCTGCTTTTTCTGCAGGTGAATTTTTAGAAACTTCTCTTATATCTATTTCGTTGATTAATTTTTCATTGGCACCAAAGAATGTAGGGTTTCCATACAGAGGTAAGTCTTGTTTGAAGTTAGAAAGTCCGAGGAATACATAATAAATTACCGCTGCCAATAAAGCATTCATCACAACACCCGCAATCACGACAAGCAACCGCTGCCATAAAGGCCTTGAATAAAATGCACGATGTTCATCATTACCTTTTTTTACTTCTTTTTCACCGGTAATTCTTCCCCCACCGGCCTCATCTTCACCATATAACTTCACAAATCCCCCAATTAATACCGGGTAGAACGAATAAACTGTCTCCCCTTTTTTCATTTGCCAAAGCGGTGGTGTGAGAGGAAATCCAAAACCAAATTCTTCGACTTTAATTCCGAATTTTTTAGCAACAAAGTAATGACCTGCTTCGTGGATAAGCACAAGAACTGACAAGATAAGAAGAAAAACAATCAACGTAATAATCATTTGATTATTATAGCATCTTTCATCGCTTGATAAAAAGCACCTATTTAGGCTACGATTAAAAGAGTATGGGTGAAAGAGTAATAAGAGGAGGTCCCACAAGACGGTACCATGAAATAAAAAACACAAATGAAGAACCTCACATCAGGGGGAAGGTTTCTTTACTTCTAACGGATCTCCGTTCCCGACATGAAACCGATCATAAACCTGCAGATATCTATGATCTCACAAAACTTTTTGAAGCAGAACGCGATGATCATAAAATAAAATTCACAAGTCGCAGACAATCAGGAAATCCATGGAATTCTCTGATTCGTTCGGCGGAGGATCTTCAAGTAGGACAAGCAATTGCACCAGAAGATAAGGAAGCAATCGCCACGTATCTGTCAAATCATATTGATTCTTCTCGTGCAAAAACACGGGATAAAACGCTTTCCACGAGTGATCGAGCAAATGTAGAGGCACATCAAAAAATTTATCTACAACTAAGAAATGCTTTTTATGGTGCTGCGAACCCTCATGAAACAATTGCAGATGGTGATAAATCAATGACGCAAGAAGAATCAGAAACCTCTATGAAAAATATCCTCCCTTCCGCAGAAGAATTTGCACAATATGACATAACTCTTGAAAATACCAATAAAGTTTTGGACGCAATGGGAAGGCCGAAAAAATTTACCTATGACCAAATGTCTGAATTCTTAAATGCGCTCACCACAGACGTGCAGCGTGAAGAACTGAAATATGAGAACAATCCGAAATGGAAAGCAAAGAAAGCTATCGTCCGAAGTGCAGAAGCTTTTTATAAAGAACATGGTAAAGATGAGAAACGAAGCTTAATCCATGTCACAATTAATGTTGACGGCTCAAACCCTCGGGCTGACTGGCATACAGCAGGAAATGATGAAAAAGGAGTAAAAGAATATATTTTTGATCCGAATGGAAAATTTGACCCCGGAGGTGAATGGAATGACCCAAAAGGTTTAGCATATCATCTCTATAATCTAGATCAGTTCCAGAAATTATTGCAAGATGTTATACCTGGTGCACAAAATACAGTAGAAAAAGTGAAAGCAGGTAAGAAAATTGATCCTCAAGAAGCTATTTACCTGCGTATATTGATTGAGCGTTTTGCAGGTGTGGTTGAAGAGGAATCACCCAAGCAGACTTCTGAAAAAGTACTCGTAAATTTCTAAATCTGGAGTAATTCTTGTTCTTTTTGTTTGCTCCAATTTTCAATCGTTTCACTTGTCTCATCAACCAAACGCTGTACTTCTTTTTCAAGGCGTTTAATATCATCTTCCCGTCCATCATAATCCTTTTTCATATCCTCAATCATTTCATGACGGACTTGGCGCACCATCACTCGCCCATTTTCAAGTTTGTGTTTCATTGCCTTGATAAGTTCCTCTCGTCGTTCTGTTGATAAAGGCGGAATACTAATGCGAAGCACATTGCCATCAATAATCGGATTCAAACCGGTATTTGCAGCTTCTATCCCTTTTTGCAGATCATGAATGACTGCCGGATCAAATGGGGTGAGTATAATTGTTTGCGTATCGGCTGTACCAATTGTTGCAAGTTCCATCACTTTCAACTTTGTAGTGCCATCATATGCTGAGACGACAATATTCTCAACGAGTGAAGGTGTAGCACGGCCAGTACGAACAGTAGCCAGATCATCCTTAAGGACATCGAGGACTTTTTGCAGTTTTTCTTTCGTCTTTTGGGCAACTGGGTCCATAATTAATGTTCAGTATACAATCTCTCAGTGAGAAATTTGTAATGATTAAATCTCAAACCTAACAAATCTCTTAATAGTAATATTCTCTCCCAGTTTACCGATCGTACCTTTAACCAAACTTTCGATGGTTTGGCTGCTATCTCGAATATATTCTTGTTTTAAGAGCGTATCCACATCAGAAGGATTCATTGCTGCAACCTGCATCGCGATTTCTCGCACGAGGGACTTGAATTCATCAGTCTTTGCAACGAAATCAGTTTCGCAAAGCAGTTCTACCAAAACCCCAACTTTACCACCACCGTGGATATATGCTTCAATCAATCCTTCACCTGTTTCGCGATCTGCTTTCTTTGCAGCGATTTCAGTCGCACGCTTTTTCAGCCATTCAAGTGCTTTTTTCTCATCGCCACCTGCCTCATCAATGGCACGACGTACATCAGCAATAGAAGCTGACGTTGTATCCCGAAGTTTTTTAATTGCTTTTAAATCAATGTTTGCCATATTTTTATATTATCATAATAATCGTCATTCTGGTAAGCAAAAGCGCATCCAGAATCGGTTAAGAAGGACGGATCCTGGACATGTCAGGATGACGAAATTATTTCTTTTTCTCTACAATTTTCTTTGTTGGTCCTTGTTTTGCAGGAGCTTTCACTTCTGCACTTGCGTCGGCTTTTGGTGTAGCAGGTTTTGGTTCAGCTTTTTTCATTTCAACCTTTTTTTCTGCTGGCTTCTCAGCCGCTTTTTTGTCTGCTTTCTCTTTTGCCTCAGCTTCTTTAGCTGTTTTTGCTGCAGTTTCTTCGGCTTCTTTTCCAGCAGCTTTTCGGCCTTCAATCCAGGCATCAAAGACATAACTAATAATAAGCTTCAAACTACCAACGGCATCATCATTTGCAGGAATTGGGTACGTTATAATAGTCGGATCTGCATTCGTATCAGTGATACCAACAGTTGGAATTCCAGCCTTTAACGCTTCGTTTGCTGCAACGTGTTCGAGATGTGTGTCAATAATAAAAACTGCATTAGGCGTTGTCGGCATTTCGGAAATACCTCCGTAAAAACCTTCCAACTTAACCCGTGTTTTGTCAAAATCACTTAGTTCTTTTTTTGTGTATTTCGCACGTTCTTTCGGATCTTTTAATTTTGCAGTAAGATCTTTCAATTTTTTATAATTTTTTGCAACTTCAGAGGAATTTGTCAAGGTTCCGCCGATCCAGCGTTTGGTAACAAAATAAACTCCATCTGATTCTGCTTCAAGTCTTTTGCGTTCTTCAGCAAGAACACTTTCAGCTTGTCTTTTGGTTCCCAGAACCAGCAGTGTACCGTTTTTTCTGGCGACTTCTTTAACAAATTTTGCGCTGTCTTCCAGGTATTCTTTGGTTTTTTCAAGGTCAATGATGTGGATATTATCGCGGGCTTCGAAAATATATTCTCGAGCTTTGGAGTTTTGGCGCGAAACTTGGTGGCCGAAATGACAACCTGCTTCTAATAATTCTTCAAGACTAACTGTTCTCATAATTTCCCTTCAAACTTCCATCTGAGTCGGCTTTTTGCCGAGGGATCAGTTTCAGATGTGTCAGATATGTGTATTATACAAAAAACTTTGGGTGTTTACAAGATTCAAACCTCTATCGTCATCCCGGACTTGCGACCCTATGCAATAGGTAGTCCTCTTGTAGGAATCCAAGATCCAGTAATCTACTATTTCAAACGCTGGATTCCTGCCTTCGCAGGAATGACGCAACTGTTTATGGTAGCGGATACTTCACACAAAATGCTTTTACTTCTTTTCCTAATTTCTTTAAATATTTCTCATCAGAATGATGCGTAATAGCTTTATGCATTGATTCAGCAATAAAATCCATATCTTTTCCCTTCATACCACGAGTAGTAATCGCTGGAGTCCCTAACCGCACACCGCTTGGACGAAACGGCGGCAGTGGATCATTGGCAATTACGTTTTTATTCATCGTGAGTCCGATCTTATCAAAGGTTTCTTCAGCCAATTTTCCATCGACATTAAATGAACGCATCATATCAATCAACATCAAGTGGTTATCAGTTCCATTGGTAATCAATTTAAAGCCTCTGTTCATCAACCCATCTGCGAGCGCTTTGGCATTAATCACTACTTGTTGGGCATACTGTCTAAATGCCGGTTGTTGCGCCTCACCAAAAGCAACTGCCTTAGCTGCTATGGTATTCATCAAAGGTCCCCCCTGAAAACCAGGAAAAACTGTCCTATCGATTAAGGTTGGCAAATTTTCTATTTTCTTTTCAACTTGTTTGAGCGGGTTACCCACAACTCCTTTACTTAAAATTAGACCACCACGGGGTCCCCTCAAGGTCTTGTGTGTCGTTGTCAAAATCACATGAAATCCATAATCAAATGGATTGGCCAAAACACCACCTGCGATAAGTCCTGCAATATGTGCCATATCAGCCATCATAACAGCTCCCACTTCACGCCCAATTTCAGCCATTTTGGCATAATCAAGTTCTCGAGGATAAGCTGAAAATCCTGCCAAAATAATTTTTGGTTTTTCTTTTTTGGCAACTTTTCTCAGTTCATCGTAATCGATCTCTCCTGTCTCTATATCTTTCATGCCATAACGAACAAACCGCCAAATCTTGGCAGACAAGGTAATCGGATGACCGTGTGTGAGATGGCCACCATGACTTAAGTCCATCCCAAGAATGGTATCTCCTGGATCTGCCCAAGCAGCATAACTGGCGATATTTGCCGGAGCACCTGCATGAGGTTGCACATTTGCATGGTCTGCTTTAAATAATTTCTTCGCCCGATCAATTGCCAACAGCTCGACTTGATCTGTATTTATTTGACCGCCATAATATCGCTTGCCAGGATAGCCTTCTGAATACTTATTCGTAAAAACAGTACCAAGTGCTTCCAAGACTGCTTTGGAAACATAATTCTCTGACGGAATGAGTTCGATACCTTCTTTCTGCCGCTTTTCTTCTGCCTTAACAAGCTCGTAAATCTGAGGATCAGTCTTTTTAAGGTTTTGCATTTTCTCTACTATACAAGCCAAAGATCTCTTTTGCAACCATTATTTTTCGAGAGTTAAAAATGTATACTGATACCCATCTGCTTCCTTCTCTTCTTTTTCTAAAACTTTGGTAAATGCTGAATAATCAGGGAAAAATGTATCTGCATCATAATCACCTTTGACGACAGTCAGATAAATTCGATCCACCAATCGTTTCTCAATCGTTTCTTTAAAAATCTGTCCACCGCCGAAAATAAAAATCTCCTCAGAACCTGGAGCATTTTTTGCGGCGGCAATTCCTTCTTCAACAGATGAAACAATCACCTCTGGTTGGTACAAAAGGGAATTTAAACTCTGTGGGTCATGAGTAATGACGATGTGTGTTCGTTTTGGAAGCAATCGCCCGAGTGATGCAAAGGTTTTACGTCCCATGACAAGCGGGTGCTCACGAGTGAGGGTGCGAACACGCAGATGATCTTCAGGGATACGAAACAGCAAATCATTATGTTTTCCAATTCCCCCTTTTTCATCAATTGCAACAATAATACTTACTCTTGGTTTATTCATTATGCGTTAAGTGTATACTAGCAAGATATTCTCTTGCTTGCAAAATCATATCATCAATATTTGGTAAAAGCCTTAAGCTACTCAATTTGCCGAGTGTAACCCACTCCGGTGTCACATCCTCACCAGTCCGCAAACTCCCGCTATATTTCTTGCAATAAAAAACCGTGTGATAAAAACGAACTGTCTCACCGCTTTTTCTTTTGATATCAGCAGTATATTTCTTGGGCAGTTCAACTAAATCAGCTTCAGTCGTATTGAGACCCGACTCTTCTTCTAACTCTCGCACTGCTGCATGCATCGGCGTTTCACCATCTTCAATTCTCCCAGCTGGTGTATTATAAACGCCGGTAAGATGTCCCGATTTTTCACCTTCACGCACGAGAAGCACGTTATTATCTTGTAAAACGACAATGCCAACAGTTAGTGTTACATTCATAGTGTATTGGCAGTTTCTGCGATCTTCGCAATTACTGTATCCATCGATGTATATGCAAAAATATCATCAGTGACATATTTCAAAGAACCAGAAATTTCAGCGCCTTGTTTATAGAAACATATGATTGAAATATATGCCTCGTTTGCCCAACCTAATTCAATTCCCTGTCCAGTAGAAGGAAAAGAAACTTCTGCAACAACGAGATCACAATTGCGGATAATATCTTTTGTCTGGATCTGTCGCCCATCTTCATGCGGCAAAATAAGTTCGTGTTTTTGATTCAGTGCTGAATTACGCAGAGGCTTATACAATTCTTCTTGATAATTAAACTTTGTGGAATGACTAATGAATATTTTCATACTATAACTATTATTTAAGTTTCAAAAATTCTTCTTCTGTGGAACCTGCTTGTTTGATAATAGCTTGTATCAACCCTTTTTTCAGTTCTTTGACATGCATTGGAACAGGAATCGTTATGTTGCGTTTTTGATGGTGGAGTATGAGATGACTGCCTGTCTGGCGTTTTTTTACAAAACCAAATTTTAGTAAAATTTTAACAACTTCTCGAGCTTTAAAAGATGACATTAGAAAGCTGCAGTTGGACTACTCACTGCAATCTTGGTAATAACTACTTCTGCTTTCTCTTCTGGAATTTCTTTACCTTCTTCATTTAAGACTGACAAATATCCCTCAATCGCATCTTTCGCCATAGCAACTGCATCTTCAAACGTTTCACCTTGGGTGATACATCCAGGAAGTGCAGGGACACTAACAACATATCCGCCTTCTTCTGCAGGTTCAAAGATTACTGTATAATCCAATACCTTCTTTTTCATACAATGATTATACCATAAGGTCTTATTACCTAGGCGGCCATTTTGCCGGTTTTTTTGTCGTAGAGACCACCGGCAACAGTGAGTTCTGCCTTGAGAGTAGGATGGGGATCATAACCTTCAAGAGTGATATGTTCAGCATGGAATGTATCAAGAGATTTGACTGATTTATCAATCGAAATTGTCGGAAAAGGACGTGGTTCTCTTTTAAGTTGCTCTTTGACTTGGGGAATGTGATTTTCATAGATGTGGACATCACCAAAGGTGTGAATGAACTCTCCTGGCTCAAGTCCTGCAATTTTTGCCAAGACAATAGTGAGGAGTGCATAACTGGCAATGTTGAATGGTACACCGAGGAAAATATCCGCGCTTCGTTGATAGAGTTGCAATGAGAGCTTACCGTTGCGGTTTGAGATCTGGTACATATTGTGGCAAATTGGGAAACGAGAGGCATCCTCAAGTGTTGCCATCGTGTAAAGGTATTCAGGATTCCAAGAGTTAACAATTAAATTCTTTGCATCCGGATCATCATGCAATTCTTGCAACACCCAGCCTAATTGATCGATTGTTCTCCCCGCCTTGCGGGTCGGCCAATGCCGCCACATTTCTCCATAAATTCGAGGTAAGTTGCCATACTTTTTGGCGAACTTTGTATCATCAGCAATTTTCGTAGTAAATTCTTCTTTCGTATACTCTGGCAATTTTTCTGCTTTGGCTTTTTTAGCATACATCTTATAGGGATAGTCATCCCAAATATGGACATTGTTGTCAACGAGGTATTTTATGTTGGTTTGGCCTGACATGAACCAGTACAATTCATGTAGCACACCTTTCCAGTAAACACGTTTTGTGGTCAGCAGTGGAAAACCTTGAGAGAGATCATATCGAGTCTGACGACCAAACAAACTATACAAAACGATATCTGTTCCGCGGTCAACTTTGCGCTCTCCTTTATCGAGAATCTCTTGCAGTAAATCGAGATACTGATATTCAGGATGCTTTTGAGCCTTCATTAAGGATATTTATACACCTTTTTGCTCAGATATTGCAAGTAGGAAATTATCGTGAACGAAAAGGAATACTCTTAAAAACTGGCAAACCAAACTTTTCGTACTTGAGTAAAACGGTTCTTCATACTATCTCGTTTTTCTGCTGGATAGTACTTAAAAACTTCTTCTGGAAGATCGTTAAAAGCGTCCGAAATTGTTATTTTATGATGCTGCAAAAATTCTTCGACGGGCGGATAACTCACCTTATAGCTGCATAACATCTCTATTTGATTAAGAAATACATCAGTTGTAAGCCATGCCAAACCTTCTGATACTTTTTTCTCTTGTATAGGACGTACTTCAAAGGCTTTAATACCAGTGCTTAAATAACCGAGCCTTTCGATAGCATTGAATGCTTTGCCAAGTTTTGTCGTTCTATCAGTTGCGATTTCTTTGAGGGCAGTTCTCATAAGCCGCACTAAGGCATTCTCATCTTCTTTATTCGTCACAACTGCCCGTGTTTTTGAACGTAATATTCTTTGCAGCGCTTTATGTTCCGCCTCTTCGTCTTGAATAGTTTTGTCGGCAAAAGTGATATCATAGTGACCTTTGATCGATTCACCCCAATCATGAATTCTTGCGGTTAGACGGAGCTTTACTGCTTCGTCGGGTGAGAATGTTATCGCATCATTATGATTCCCTTTCTTCACCGCTTGGCTACATGAATTTAAAAATGTGATCGTTAACCCGTCCGTAAATGTCATGTGCTCAAGATTATTAACATCAGGCCCCAGTAAAGCAACCCATGCTTCTTTGGCTAAACCAGCCACTTCCTGATAACGGCCATAACGGACTGCTTGATTGAGAAATTTTCCATGAGAAGAATTGGCAAATGCCGTGTGGATTTGGTCAAACGTAATCTTTTCGTTGGGTAAAGTAATTTTTAACGAAGCTGCAACCATATTAGACTTGCTTCTCTTTTTTTGTAGCTGTCACTCGACCGCCTTGCCATTGCCCGCGGTATTGATTGCCTTCCCCCAGGACTTGTTCAAATTGGGCATGAACAAAGCGTGCACCCATCTCAATTGTTACGGGAATTGGCCCTTCGTTTTTAAGGCCAAATGATAATCTCCCTTGATAACCAGGCGCCACGTTGCCGGTTCGCAAAAATAATCCTGAACGAAATGTGGTTGAGCGGGGTTTGAAATTGATGGTGATATCAAGCGGCGTATTTACTTTTTCAATCGTTGAGACGAGGAAAAAATCTCCTGGTTCTATGGTCACACTTCGCGTCTCGCCCTCCACGTATTTTTCAACAAGTTCGACATCACCCGTATGTCTTTCGGTGATACCTAAAAATGCTTTGCCGGAAATCTTATAGACTTCGCCAAGACGCAGATCAAAACCCGCGCCTTCGGGATTGGTCAATTCCCGCTCTGAAAGATCTTCAACGAGTTTTACTTTTTCAACTAATTCGAGTAATGCTTTGGGTCCAAGAATCATAGAATTATTTTCTTATACTACCAATTTTATCTAGTAAAAATCAACGGGAGAAATGTTTGTTTACAACATTGGTAATCTGAGTTGTCACATCTTCAACTGATTTGCTGGCATCAATGGTCGTGAATTCTTGGGGGAATTCTTTGACAAGCCACCGATAACCTCTGAGCAATTGATCCAGTTTTTCTTTTGTTTCATAAATATCCTTTGTATTATTCATCTTCGCCATGCGCTCAATGACCAGATCCACCGGAGTATCCAAATAAAATGTATAGTCTGGCAACGTGATTTTGTGATATTGGGACAAAATGCCTTGAGCAACGAGTAGTAGATTGGCATCGGGTCGACTATAATTATGTTTGCCTTGGTCGACCACTCCATAAACAACTGCCGACCAGAAACTGCGCGATGACAATACAACTTTTCCTGCTTCCAATGCCGGAAGAATAACTGATTCGTGATTAATAATCCTATCTGCTGTGTACAAATATTGTAAGGCACTACGAGGAATTTGTGTGCCCTCTGTGATAATCTTTCGGACAAATTTTCCGATGATTAAATCGTGTGTCGGTTCATCAACGGTGAGAATATCTATACCTTTTTTTTGAAAATATTCTTTAAGCTTTTTTGCCTGAGTACTTTTACCACTTGCATTGACGCCTTCCAGAACGATATATCTGCCTTTGTAAGGATTCTTCTTGAATTCGAGATCAAATTCGACGTGGTATTTCATTTCTCTTCATGTATTCTACTCTCTTCAGGAGCCTGCTGGAACTTGTATTTTGCAAATTTCTTACTTGTGTATGGAGTCTCTGCCGGCGAGGTAAGTTCTTCAAATACCATCGCGCAAATTCTCATTCCAGCTGTGAGTTTGATTGCCATGCGACCTAAATTGCCGAGTTCGAGAACTGGCTTGCCATCCCAACCAGCATCAAAAGTCGAGGCAGTTGAGTGAACAACCAAACCCAACCGTCCGAGCGAGGAACGACCTTCAAGCCTTCCCATCATATCCGAGGGAATTTTGACATTTTCAAGTGTCACAGCCAAGACAAATTCTCCCGGCTGCATAATAAAGCTATCGTCTTTATTTACTTTGACGACTTTGGTAATCTCATTGCTGTAATCTTTGCTGGTTGGATCAATATAAGGGAATCTGCTGTGATCAAAGACGCGGAACGTATTACCGAGACGAAGATCAATCGAACATGAACCAAGTTGGGTATTGAGATCAGGGGTTGGTTTGATAACAATTCGCTTGCTTTGGAGGGCTTTTTTAATATCTCTATCCGATAGAATCATTGCAAAAAGTGTAACACGTCAATTATCTTTTGGAAAGAGACAAAAAATGACCTCTCTGTTCTTGACACGCTTGTGCTACTTCTATACGATTAAAGTACGCGTTATTTTATGCGTTTTTTTCTATGGCGTCTCAAAAAAAGAAAAGTAAGCAAAAATTGCATTTTATAGTTATTGTCTTTTTACTTCTTTTGAGTGTGCCTCTTACGCTTGCACTGGTTGCTCGTCCACAAGAAACCAGAAGTCACGCATCTGCCGGATCGACAGTCTTATCACTCAAAGGACCAGGTTATTCACCTTCTCTACAAAAAAATGTGGGTGATGCGGTTGATTTGGATTTGTATGTCGACCCGGGAACCGATATCGTCAGTTTTGTGAAATATCAAGTCACTTTCGATCCGAACAAATTGCAACTAAAAACAGTCCAGCCGGTTGAGATAAACCAAACGAATTTTTCGAATGTTGAAGGTCCTATTGTGTCGCCCAATACCGTTGCGCAGTCACTCTCCATTGGCGCTGATCCATCACACATAATAAGAACCAAAACCAAAGTCGTAACCCTGCATTTCACCGCAATTGGCAATACCAGCGGTGTACCGACAACCGTCACATTCGGATCGAACACACAAGCACTTTCAGCTGGATCTGCTTATTCTGCCGGCACGAATGTTCTCAGCTCTACCATCCCGACAAGCATTGTGATCAGTGGTTCAGGATCAGGATATGACACAGCTTCCGGTTCCGCAACCCCAGGTAATCTCACGTTGCTTCTCGACGGCGTCGGTTCTGCAGGTGATAATCCAAATCCAACCGGCAATTCACTCAGTAATAAAACGCCTCTCCATCCGCAAAGAACGGTGAACGTCCAAATTTTCAATACGAACAATCAACTGGTCTCAAGTACTTCTGCCTCCGTTACCTATACGAGCACCTCAGGAACCTTTGATGGCTCACTAGATCTAAGCAGCCTTGCCCCCGGACAATATATATTTAAAGTACAAACAGACCGCTATCTCCGAAAACAAGTACCGGGAATCCTAAAGATACCTGCAAATAAACCATTACCAACTACAGCGTTGATTGCCGGAGATGCAAATGGAGATAATGTCTTAAATATCCTTGATTACAATGCACTCCTCGATTGTGGTTATGGACAAATAAATCCATTGCCAAATACCGACCCGGCATCACCGTTCCAAACAAGCACCTGCCAAGTCCATACTCCCGCTGATAATGTAGATTTTGACGATAATGGCATCGTGAACAGTGCCGATTACAATTTGTTTTTGCGCGAACTGTCAGTTCAGAATGGGGATTAACTTATGATGCATAACTTTCGTCATCCCTGGCCGCAAACCAGGGATCTCAAAATCAAACCGCGATGGATCCCAGCACCCCTCGGGGCATCAAAGACCTCCGCGGGAATGACACGAGTAAAAAGTGATTAATTAATCTTATGAAACGATTTAAAGATAGAAGAAAAGTAGTTTCCTTAACCCTGGTTGGGATAGCTTATGCACTCATCATTATTCCGCTTGTTGTTTCTAATGTACAAAAACAGCAAGAACTCAGAAGCCATGCCGCAACACTTTCTCCTGCACCAGCTTCCGCATCCGCGTCGACACAACAAGCATGTGGTGTGGCGATCACAAATACGATGCTTATCCTTGATAGATCAACCACAATGAGTGCAACGGTTGGTTACTCTGCATCAAAAGTTTCAGGTGCAATTGAGGCCGCGAATAAATTTGTGGACTTAACAGCGCAAAATGTTCAGAATGAAATCGGATTAGTATCTTTTGCAACAAGTGCTACGACAGACTCCCCGATTACTTCAGACTTTTCCAGCGTTAAAAGTAAAATAAACGCCATAACAGGATCAGGAGAGTCTTGTTTGCAATGTGCAATTAATCAAGCGAATCAAGCAATTGCATCAGGCAAACGTGATGGAAAGAAAAATGTCGTCGTACTCCTTACGGATGGGAAAGCAAATTATGTCCAAGAATCTTACAAACAAGCAACAGAAGCGCAAGCGCAACAAATGGCCATGGCTGCTGCTCAGAATGGTCATAACGAGAACGGTACTATTTTCTTTGTCATCGGTGTTGGGGATGACGCAAACACCACATTTCTCCAACAACTTGCCACTTCAACTGGCGGACAATATTATGCAGCACCAACCACTGACAACTTGAGTAGTATCTATAGTCAAATTTCTCAAATTATTGCTAAGGGGTCAGTGAGCGGTTTTCTCTTTAATGACGCCAATCACAACAGTCAGTATGATCAAGGTGAATCAAAGCTTCCAGGCTGGTCGTTACAACTTACGCAGCAGGGCTCATATAGCAGCCAAACATTCACGACTGACGCTACCGGTCACTTTATGATTCCTAATTTATGCAACGGTACATATACCCTTAAAGAAGTTCCTCAATCCGACTGGACACAAACAGTTCCTGCTGATCCAAACGGCTATGCATTTACCGTCACCGGCTGCAATGCACTCACAGATAAAATTTTTGGTAACATACATTCGTCCCCTTCGTCCTACGGATATCAAACAACGCCAACTCAAGGCACCATACCGACAGTTGTCGCTACTGCTACACCTGCGCCAACATCCGGCGCTACGACGATGAATATTACTGTTTCACTCGATGGCATTGGGAATCGCGGCGATAATACAAACCCTAACGACAGCAGTCTCAGTAATAAAAATCCGCAACGTAAGTCTCTCAATGCATCTATTCAGATCTATGATCTGTCCAACGAACTTGTTGCCAAAGGTGAAGGTACTATAACATACAACAGCGCAAAGGGAACATATCAAGGGCCACTTACGATCCAAAGTGGTTTTCCGAGTGGTCAATATATCATCAAAATCACTGCTGATAATCATCTGCGAAAACGTGTTGATGGCGTTCAATCTATTACTGCAGGCCAAGCAAATACGATAAAACCAGTTTCTCTTGTGACAGGAGATGATAATAATGATAATACCATTAACATCTTGGATTATAATTTGCTGCTTAATTGTTACAGTGATATTAATGCAGCTACAAAGTGTTCATCCACTACTGTCAAGTACAGTACTGATATGAATGATGATGGATCTGTGAATCAAGTCGATTATAATCTTTTCCTCCGAGAGCTCGCTACGCAACCCGGAGAATAATATGAAAACAAAAGGGCTTATTTTCATCATAATTTTATTAAGTACCTTCTTCGTAGCCGCTATGTGTACATCTAATCTCTTTCAACAAATTGCGCATGCCCAAACGGTCGTCACACCTACGCTTTATTGCCTTTCAGCAGGATGCCCCACCCTTGCTGTAACGAAAGCGCCATCTTCTCCTTCCAAAGCAGACGAAGCAAATACGACAACCACAACCAATGCATCCCCGGCACCAAATGCAGTCACACCAAATGTTACCACGAGTACTACAGATTCTTTTTACAACACGCAACCTTGTAGCGATTCTTCTCTTAATTCGTTCACGGATCTCCAGGCTTCCGCTCAAAAAAATGGTAGTAGTGGCGATGGATTTCTTGACGACATTTTTAATTTCTTCCTTGCAGTTATTAATTTTGTCTTAAATATGACGGGAACGGAAAGCGGCTCATTACCATGCTCTCCTTCATTCTCCGGAATTCCTGCAGTCAGCCCGGATACCAGTATTTCAGAAGCGATTAGTCCCGAAATTACGAATAGTAACCCATCACCTGCATCTGCAAAAACAACTACTACTCCTTCTCTTACCACACAAAAAAGTGCTAACTGGGCAGGATATGTCATCAATACTCCTGTTCAAAATAATGCCTCTATCGTTACCAATTGGACGGCGACGCAAATAGACTGTAGTGGCGGAGACGGTCATGCATCTTCATGGCCAGGTATGGGAGGCTGGGGCAACAAGAATAACAGCATCGCCCAATTGGGAACTGCTGAAGTATGCAGACATGGTTCTTCGACTTATTATGGGTGGACGGAAACTTTCCCCTATCCTGTTGCTCCTCTGGACGCAACTACTCATGCAGTAAAAATTGGCGATCAATTTACAGGATCGATTACCTATAAAGGCAATGGCACATTCGACACTACAATGACGGACAAAACGCAAGGATGGACAGTAGATATGCCAATGACCATCAACTCATTTACGCCGATGACGAGTGAAATCATTACTGAATCATCCTCTGATTACCCAATCGTCCCAAAATTTGATGCAATCTCATACCCAAAAAGTATCTATTCTCCGGACGGAACAACACAAACCCCGTTGAGTGCGGCCCCAAAACTCGTCAAAATCACCAACAATAGTGAAAGTGGCTTTCTCAGAACCGATACAGGCCCCATTAACGGTAATACATTTACAACTACCTGGACGCATAATTAGAAGGCTTCTCTCGACATGCATAATTAAACATATTACAATGAGTACATGTCAAAAACAACTGTTGGTCTTATCTTTCTGCTTCTTATTACAATAGGTGTTTTTCTCTTTATTTTCTACGATCCGCCGCATAATGCGTTTATTACGTCGATAACCCATCCTTCCATTATGCAAACACCTGCTGATAGAACCACACTCTCAATGACAAGTGCGGTAACTTCTGCGCACGCAGGCCAGACTATTTCGGTAAATGTTCTTATTGGCTATCAAGATATTAAGCCTACTTTGGTACAATTAGAACTCGCTTATGATCCCTCAATTCTGACGGCACTAGAAATATTGCCGGGAGTATATTTTACAAAACCCGTGGTAGCCCTCCAAAATATTAGTCTGAATACAGGAAGAATTTCTTACGCGCTTCGGTGCCCCTTACAACAAAATCGTACGACGACTACTGATTGTGCAAATTCAGGGACAAATAATCTTGCCACAGTCATGTTCCAGGTAAATCCGTATACAACCAAATCCCAGACCACGATCTCATTTCTGCCAAAAACGCTCGTTCACAGCAAAAATGGGATAAATATTTTGGGAGGAACAAATAGTTTAAGCTTGAGGATCCATGGAACAAGACTTCCGGTAGAAGCTTCTTCTTCAGGGCAAATAATACCTACCCCCTGATAAGATTATTCGATTGTAGTAACGTAAGCAACAGTTGGAGTTTTTGCGGTGTAGGAAACGTTGTAGAGCGGCAAACCTTTCGCAAGATTATGAAGCGTTGCTTGGAGTTGAATATCTGATTCAGCTTGCATATCTTCAAATGTCACACCTGGTAAAGCCATTGCATCAACAAGTTTCTTCATGAAGATATCGTCACGAGTTTTGTCATAAATAAAGTATTGTTTTGTGTCATCACAAGCATTTACCGTATAGGTTTCACTATCAACTACTAAGACGCCTTCTTCTTTATGATCACCATTGAGGTTCACTATCTCGACATGATCACTTACTTCTGCGAGATTTTTAGCATAGGCAATAATTTTTTTGACATCATCGTTATCAACATCATATGGTTCTCGAATAAGTTGTTTGGTAGCTTTTGCCAAATGCCCACAGCCGATGAGGGTTTGATGCATCTTATCATTCAATTCCTCCAGTTCAGGATCTACATGGTGATCAGTATGCATACAAAATGCTCCATGAAGTTTTTTACAGATGACATTGTAGACAGCATTCAGGCACTGCTCAGGTGTCATATCCAAATTTTTCTTTTTATTCAAAGCGAGAAGCGCCATCACATAGCCACAATCTCCTCCTGGACGTGCAAGCATACCACTTGCGGTTTCCGGCGGATAACGACCATCAACGCATTTTCTTCCCTCCTGTACCCCTACGGTATTTTTTTGAACATAGTCCGTAGTTCCTTTGACATCTGCTGGAACGATTCTATCTTCCACGCGGAGCATTTTTCGCAATCGGGATTGCTTAATGTGAATCCTGTTAAGAAGCGGTAATTCTTCTTTGATTTGTCGTAATGTTGGCATTGTGACGTATTTCTGACATAATTATAACAAAACTCTTACAAAGAGCAAGAGGTCAGTATTTGTCAAATTATGTCAATAGCATGAGGAAGATAGGATGCAGAAGAAAAATTTGAAGCTATTTATGGGATCTTGGGGCCGTCTTTGTCTTTCTCACCCCAGGTAATTGATTCACCTTTTAGGTAGGTAATAACTGTCAGAATTGCACTAAAAAGTAAAAAACGTGGCAAAAATCCCCATACCATTTCGCTTGCGGAATGTGATTGGCTGTCAATCTGGAAAAAAGAAATGACAAGAAAAAAAATATAAAAAAGAAGTACCATCCAACCTTCCCATGTAGCTGGATGCCAACCATAACCACTTTTATGAGCTTTAAACCAATATCGTTGCGTCATCTCCCTCAGTATAGCATGTCTCTCCTAAGCAGGTAAACAGCTCAGTCATATGTGAACTACCGCGAGCTTGCCAAGTGAGCCGGTTGGATAACTTCCCCTTCATGCCTCTGCTTTTTGGCATAATCTTGGATTATTCTCAAATTTTTAAGATTGGCTTTTCGGAAAATGTACGCAGCATCTCCCAAAAATGGGATGAGGCCGATAAGGAAATTTATTAAGATATTCCACAACATCTGAACAATCTTTAAACGTGGTAAATGCATTTCCAGCGCAATCCATACCAGATAAAGTGACAGCAATGCAGCAACCACATCACCAATACCCGGAATGAGATCGATAACACTATTTAATCCAAACCGAAAACCGCCAAACCCAAATTGATTATCTAAGAGATTCGCCAAAACCGATGCAGCCTTTAAATGATTTCCCATAAAGTGTAGTGTACATGCTTTCTTAGAGGATGTGGGTAATATATATGTAATAAATAAATGAAAGGATTACTTTTTAACTTGTAAGTCCGAATGTGTGTAGAGATATGGCAAGGCGTGAGTATAAAGCATAATCGGTTCTGTTGGGTTCACTTTCTCATTTAATGGCATTACTCCTACCTCTGATTGAGATGCTGGAGCTTTTCCAGTAGAAGATCTGGGGAATACATTAAACCACCGTCTTCTTTGCCTATTATTTCCCGGAGTGATTACTTCGGGAACCCTTACTGGAGGTGTAACCCCAGAAAGCCATGTCTCGATAATGGAAGCTGGACGATAATTTTCTGTAGCAATAGCCATAATACTAAAATTCTAACACTATTCTTACATCATGTCAACTATAGGACTTTGAAGATGAGGACTCAGCAGCACTTTAAGCTTAAAAAGGTTAGTGGATTGATACTATCAGCTACTAAACTACTCCAAAGTTTTGTAAGTGTCAAGTAAGAATTATTTATGGGGATATTAAAATCAATTAGTGGGCGCACTTGGGATCGAACCAAGGACCTCGTTCTTATCAGGAACGCGCTCTACCACTGAGCCATGCGCCCGGCATTTGCCGATAGAGGATATTATACATGATTCAGGCGTTTATTTGAAGTTCTCGCTTAGGCAAATGCATTTGTCGAGTATAAGGACGAATTTTTGAAGCCCGTAACCTTAACATACGAAAGGCACGCCTCCTCATCTGTTCTCTTACATCAGCAGTACGATCCCATGACTCAGCAGCTGGACCGCAAGCTACTTTTGCCCCTAAGCTGAACACCTTCCCTACTGAAGTCATCATCGTATCGACAAATGTTGTTGGTCTTTCCATATTATTTCCTCCTAACAACTGCTCCAATCAGAAAAAATGCAAACGCTGCCAAAAATAAAACAAGTGCTTCTGTCTTCACAAATCCTTCGACTGCTTTTTCTGATGAATTTCTCTCTGCCATATATTAAGCTGCTAAAGCATATTCTTCTCTAGGTTTCATTTCTTTTTCTTTTGCTTTTACATGTCCTTTATAAACCTCAGCACTTACTACTTGCACTCCTTCCCAAGCTGCCACTCCCAATAAAGCAGGAATAAAGACACTTCCTATTAAAGCTAAACTTCCAACGACTATCGACTTCTCTTTAATAACGTTTGCCAATTTGTAACCAGTTGTTTGTTCAGGATTTCCTGCCATAGTACCCTCTATTATATACCTTGAGGACAAAAGTGCTTTATAAAAACCTTACAAAATGAAGCTAATGAGGTATATTAATGGACACTCGGATTATTTTTAGCGTGGATTGAGTGTTTAGTCAAGTCGAAAAGTACAGTCCCCCCTACTCCCCCAGCCATAATGGCTCCTGCCGGAATCGCTAGAGCCGCGAACCATCCAATGGTGCCAATGATTGCGGCAACAAAACTTCCATTACGAAGAATTTTTGCTACCATTTCTCCACGGCTCTCAACACCATGTCCATGTTTTGATTCTTTTCCTGCCATAAGCAAATTTCTATGGGATGAATTATACACTATTTCGTCAATAGAGCTTTATAAAACTAACAAAATGAAGCAATAAGTATGAGTCTTCGATTACGCTCAAGCAAGAAGAGAAAAAGACCTGTTCCCAGGTCCCAATATATGTGGGCACTTCCTATTTTATGGAGGCGCGAACGGGGATCGAACCCGTGCATGGAGGTTTTGCAAACCCCTGCGTTACCGCTTCGCCACCGCGCCGTATCCACAATCTTACCACAGCCTCAGCCTATGAGCAAGACAGAGTTGCTTTAAGAGCAATTATTTGAAAAAATAGAGAGAGATGCACAAACATGACTGAAACTCCTGAAATACCCCAGCAACCAATTGAGTTATCGCACTATAGAGACACAAATACTGTCGACCAAGAAGTAGATAATATATTTATTAATCTCAACGAGAATAGTGAGCTTGATCCAAAGGAAGTCGCTGATACCCTCAATAACGCAAAAGATTTATCGATGAATAGCTTCAATGGAATAATTACAAGCTTACGATTATTGAGACATGTTAATAGTCCAGAAAGAAACAACTTCTCTGCTACTACTGACGCTTTGGATAGATTAACCGTTCTCCTTTTACAAGATGATCAGATAGATTTAGCAAAATCACTTATCTCCTCATCGCCACATGAGCTGACGATACTTACTCGCTCTATAGAAAAAAACATACCTGTCCAAGAGCAACAAAACCTAACTGCAAAGATTGCTGAGATTCACAATGAAAAACAGACTATCTTCCGAGAAACCCTTTCTGCTCAAGGCGTCGATACAGAAACGCAAACCAGCATTCTTACTCGCGCTGGTGATCCAGATACTGCTCTTGAAATAAGCGAAGTATTTTGGCAAACATTGCCCTCATTCCCCCACGGCATTGAAAATTACTTATATGAGGCGACTGACGTAAAAAAAACAGCAAAGAGACTATTAACAATTTATCGCCACGGGCTCATCGCGTATGTCGATGATACCATGCTTTCCCGGCTTGAGACGATTACTTCAGAGCAACAAGCATATCTCACAACACTAAAAGAAGCAGAAACAGTAATTCCTCCTTGAGTTCTAAAACGAAGTGCATCACTCCAAGGTAAAATGGAGCAGGAGAGGGGGTGATGCAATGAGCTACAAACATATAAATTTAGAAGAGCGAGAGCGGCTGTATGCGCTCAAAGGCCAAGGTCTATCATTGAGAGA
>JBBSGT010000009.1:0-50839 GCA_038253825.1 Candidatus Levyibacteriota bacterium | reverse complement strand
TGCATTATCTTTTCAATAGCATTTCTTACCTGTGGATCACTGATAGTGGTAATGTCGATCTCGGGCAGTTTCATATTGGATATATTACGTTACTCCTTTTTGATTCTCTTGTCAAAATGCATGCCATATTGGCTGGATACGTTTTATCCTAGGAGACATTTTGCTGGACTGTAACAAACGTTGGGAGAAAACGGAGTAAAGTAAAATTGGGAGAACAAGACCAAATGATAAAAAGAGAGACCTTAGTAAGTCTCTCATGACACAGAAAAAGTATCTAAAAAATTCATCCAGTTGAAATTATTTGTGTGTTTCCGTATAATAGATTAATCAATGGCTACGAAAAAATCTTCTGAATACGGCGCTCAGCAAATCCAAGTTCTTGAAGGGCTTGAACCAGTACGAAAACGACCAGGTATGTATATCGGTTCAACCGATACGTACGGTCTGCATGAAACCCTTCGCGAAATTATCGACAATTCTGTCGATGAAGCCTTAGGCGGTCACGGGAAAAATGTCTGGATTATGTTAAATCAAGACGGTTCAGCATCCGTAAGTGATGATGGTCGTGGTATTCCGACAGATATGCATCCTGTGCATAAGAAATCCGCGCTTGAACTCGTTATGACCCAGCTCCATGCCGGAGGTAAATTTGGTGGGGATGCTTATAAAATTTCCGGTGGACTTCACGGAGTTGGTGCATCGGTTGTAAATGCACTTTCTGATTGGGTAGTTGTAGAAGTCAGACGCGATGGCAAAATCACAAGACAGAAGTACGCAAGAGGCATCCCAACCACGCCGGTCGAAGTGGTAAAAGAGACAGTACAAACCATCCCCGCCGTCCTTCGGCTCCAAAAAGGTACTTCAACATCTTTTTATCCTGATGTATCTATTTTTAAAGAGTTTATTACCAAGTCCGAAGAAGAAGGGAATGAATCAGTAACATATGCATGGGATTATGATTTCATCAAAAAGATCATCCGAGAACGAGCCTATTTGGTTCCCAAACTATTCTTCCACTTTATCGACATGCGTGGGAAAGAACCAAAAGAAATTAATTACTACTTCGAAGGTGGTATCGTGTCTCTTGTTGAGAAGTTGAATGAAAATAAAGAGCCACTCCACAAAGCAATCAGTATCAACAAATCAGACGATGACGTCCAAGTCGAAGTCGCGCTCCAATACAACAATTCCTACACAGAAAATGTCGAATCATATGTGAACGTTATTAACACTGTCAATGGTGGTTCACATTTGACAGGTTTTCGCATGGCATTGACGCGCGCGATCAATGATTATGGCCGCAAATCAGGTGCATTCAAAGCTGACTCAGAACCAATGACCGGTGATGACACCAAAGAGGGTTTGACCGCTGTTGTCTTCATCAAGATGCCACAAGACAAAATCCAATTTGAAGGCCAGACCAAAGGAAAACTCGGAAACTCTGAAATTCAGTCAGTCGTCAACACGATTGTCAAAGAATCGCTCACCATGCATTTTGAAGAAAACCCAAGTGATGCCAGGCGCATTCTCGAGAAGGTCTTCCTCGCTGCAAAAGCCCGCCTCGCCGCAAAAGCCGCGAAAGAAGCAGTCATCCGAAAGGGTGCATTGGAAGGATCAACGCTTCCCGGAAAACTCGCTGACTGCCAGGAAAAAGATCCAGCAGTCTCAGAACTTTATTTGGTTGAAGGAGATTCTGCGGGTGGATCTGCAAAGCAGGGGAGAGACCGAAAGTTTCAAGCCATCTTGCCTTTGAAGGGCAAGATTTTAAATACTGAACGCTCACGTCTCGATAAGATGATCGAGCACGAGGAAGTCAAAAATATGATCATCGCACTAGGAACGGGTATCGGCGATACAACCAACATGGAAAAAATCCGCTATCACCGTATCATCATCATGTGTGATGCTGACGTCGACGGCGAACACATCACAACTCTTATCCTGACCTTCTTCTTCCGCCATTTGCCAGAAGTCATCACAAAAGGTTATCTCTATGTCGCGATGCCACCATTGTTCAAACTCCAACGTGGTAAAGATATTCGCTATGCATACAACGAGCAAGAACGGGAAGTTGCTATGAAAGCTATGAAGACAGGAAATGCCAACGTTTCAGTCCAAAGGTACAAAGGTCTTGGTGAAATGAATGCTGATCAGCTGTGGGAAACAACCATGAATCCAGAAAATAGGCTCTTAAAACAAATCAAAATCGACGACGCTGAAGATGCTGATCTTGTCTTCACCATGCTCATGGGCGACCAGGTTCCACCAAGAAAACACTTTATCCAAACCAACGCGGTCACCGCTGAGTTGGATATCTAGAGATGATTGCAGAACCTTGTTGTCATCCTCGCGAATGCGGGGATCCATCGTTCTTATTTTATAGATTCCCGCCTACGCGGGAATGACAATAAATAGGAATCAGGTTTTGAGATGAGTTTTAGTACAATGTGTTATAATTTAAAAAACAAAGCTTATGCCAGATTTTAATAAAATACTTACTCCAGGAAATCCAGATGAAGGTTGGGTTAATGCAATTGTTGATATCCCAGAAGGATCATCCCTCAAAATAGAATATGATCGGGAGCACGGTATATTTATGTTGGACCGCGCAGAACCCTCTATCTTTGCAAAACCAGTCAACTACGGATTTATCCCAGCAACCAAAGACGAAGACGGTGACGAATTAGACGTTCTCCTTGTCTGTCACGAACCAATTCCAACAGGAGTCTTAGTAAAATCAAAAATCATTGGGATCTTTAATTTTGAAGATGGTGGCGAAATGGATTACAAAATTGTCTGTGTCCCAGAAGATGACCGCAACACAGGCGATAGTGTCAACACACTTGATGATCTCGGCAAAAGATGGCAGCAAAAAATAGAATTCCATTTTGCACACTACAAAGATCTCAAAAAACCGGGAACAACCAAAGTACTCGGATGGGGGGATGTGGAAGAAGCGAAAAAGATTATCCACGAATGTATCGAACGCTTCCAAAAAGAAGGCTTCTCCAAATAACAGAATCTCATGCCCTCTTTTCAGACGAGAGGGACGGGGTAAGGTCTTTATGAGTTTGTAAAATTACTCGTATGGACCTTACCCCGGAGATTAAAAAAGAAACTAAAAATTATGAGTTTAAATATAGGGAGATTACAACAGACAAATATTACAGACGAAATGAAGACGTCGTACCTCAACTACGCGATGTCTGTTATCGTCGCTCGTGCACTTCCTGACGTAAGGGATGGACTCAAGCCTGTTCACCGCAGAATTCTCTACGCGATGAATGAAATGGGACTTGGCCCAAGCGCCAAATTCCTCAAGTCAGCCCGTATCGTTGGTGAAACTATGGGTAAATATCACCCACACGGCAATATGGCGATTTATGATTCTCTCGTCCGTCTCGCACAAGATTTCTCAATGCGGTATCCACTCGTTTGGGGACAAGGAAACTTCGGATCCATCGACGGTGATCCTCCAGCAGCAGATCGTTATACTGAGGCCAAACTCCAAGCTATCTCGATGGAACTCCTGACTGATTTGGATAAAGAAACAGTCGACTTCGGCCCCAACTATGACGGGAGTTTTGAAGAGCCATTATATTTACCAGCTAAGCTTCCAAACTTGCTTCTTATGGGAGCTGAAGGAATCGCTGTTGGTATGGCGACCAAGATTCCACCGCACAATATTACTGAAGTCATCGACGCAATTGTCTACACCATCGGCAAAACCAGAACCGCAGCAGATATCGCAGCCGACGCTACCAAAAGCGCAGTCAAAGATCTCGCCAACAAAGAACTCGCAGCCAATGGTGAAGCTCCTGTTGTTGTTACCGGTGCAGTCCAAACACCACCTCTCACAACACAATCCGCAACTAATTCAATCCTGACTTGCGATGTTACTATTGATGAATTACTCGAATTTGTCAAAGGTCCTGATTTCCCAACAGCTGGATCAATTTATGATATTAACGAAATTAAAAGTGCGTATGTCACTGGCCGCGGCAAGATAGTCATCCGCGGAAAAGCTGAAATCGAAGAAATCGGCAACGGCAAATCAGCCATCACTATCACCGAGCTTCCATATCAAGTCAACAAAGCCCTTCTCATCGCAAAAATCGCTGACCTCGCCAAAGAAAAAAAGCTCGACGGCATTTCAGACCTTCGCGATGAATCAGACCGCCGCGGACTTCGAATTTATGTAGAACTCAAACGCGATGCCACACCAAAGAAAGTACTCAACAATTTGTTCAAACAAACCTCTCTCCAAACAACCTTTCCAGTCAACATGGTTGCGCTTGTTGACGGCACACCACAAACGCTGAATTTGAAACTTATTCTTGAAGAATATCTCAAACATCGCTATACCGTCATCAAACGCCGATCTGAATTTGAATTGCGACAAGCCAAAGCACGACTCCATATTCTGGAAGGTTTGAAAATCGCCGTTGACCACATCGATGCAGTGATCGCAACTATCCGAGGTTCAAAAGACCAAGAAGATGCCAAACAAAACCTGATAGCTAAATTTGCACTCTCTGAAATCCAGTCAGTAGCAATTCTCGATATGCAACTTCGAAGGCTTGCAGCACTTGAACGCCAAAAGATCGAAGATGAACTGAAAGCCGTCCAAGGCGTTATCGCATATCTTGAAGACCTCCTTTCTCATGGAGAGAAAATCTTAAACGTTATCAAAGAAGAGCTTCTCAAACTCAAAGAAAAATACGCAGACCCACGCCGAACCAAAGTCTACAAGAGCAAAGTAGGGGAGTTCTCCGAAGAAGATCTTATACCGAATGAGCCAACGGTTATTACACTGACGAACACAGGCTATATCAAACGCCAATCCTTAACTTCATTCCACACCCAACATCGCGGAGGGAAAGGAATCACCGGCATGAATTTGAAAGACGAGGATGGCATCTTTCATATCCGTTCCGCCCAAACCCATGACAACATCATCTTTTTCACCAACAAAGGAAAAGCCTATGCCCTCAAGGCATATGAAATCTCAGAAAGCAGCCGCACGAGTAAAGGCTCAGCAATTGTGAATTTGCTCAACATTGAGGCGGGGGAGAAGGTTGAATCATTTATTGTGTATGGTAAATCCGTCAAAGAAAGCTACGTATTCCTCACAACTAGAAAGGGTACAGTGAAGAAAACCCATAGCAATGAATTTGATAACATCCGCCGCAATGGTATGATCGCGATCAAACTCGATCCAGGTGACGAACTGGTATGGAGTAACATCACAGATGGTAAGAGTAACGTCCTGATTATCACCAAAGGCGGAAAAGCAATCAAATTCAACGAAGATTCAGTCCGTCCACTTGGTCGCGCAACTATGGGTGTACGAGGTATAAAGATTGACGACAAAGACCAAGTGATCGGCATGGATGTCATCTCCAAAGGTGATAACCCTGATGTCATTGCTATTATGGAAAATGGATTGGGTAAGAAGACACCTGTCAATCAATTCCCACTACAAAATAGGGGAGGACAAGGTGTAAAAGTTGCCAAAGTAACAGAAAGAACTGGTCAAGTCGTCGTTGCTCAAGTTATCCCACCAAGCAGTGAAGATGTTATCATCACATCCAAGAAGGGTCAGATAGTTAAGCTCTCACTTTCATCAATTCCAAAGCTCTCTCGTGACACCCAAGGCGTTATCCTGATGCGTTTTTCACATGCAAAAGACGGTGTGGCAAGTGCAACCTGCATTGAAGAGCCTTCCATAGACCTCCTCCCTGCTGTAAAAGAAACCAAGTAGTTTTCTCTTCTTTCCCAATTCTTACCTGTTCTTTAACCGAAACTTATTGTAGAGTTTTATTATAAAAATATGATTGCAGCATTAATAATTATCTTGGCAATTCTTTGGGTACTCGGCTATATTCATATCGGAGGTATTAATCTTCCCGACCCAGCCCTTTTTACCATTAACGGACAAGTCGTTAGTATTATTGATCTTCTCATTTTAGCACTTGTGGTCATGGCAATTAGCATTTTACCAAGCCCATTTCGAGAAATCTCAGGAGTCCTTCTGATCCTTTGGATTTTGGCAGTCATTGGTGTTATCAGTATTGTCGGCATCGGCTTGCCAGCAATCTTTCTTTTTGCACTCATCATCGGCCTGATTTTTTCTCTTTTTAATAACCGCAGAATCACCTAGAGACTCTTACGGATCATGTATAATACTACTGTGAAACTTACCGGAAAAACAATTACCGATAATTTGTATATGAATCTGCAAGAACGAGTCAATAACCTCGCAAAGCGAAATATTGTACCCCATTTAGTTGTGCTCCTTGTGGGAAGCGATCCTGCATCGTTGGCATATATAAAACAAAAGCAAAAACAAGCTGAATTTATCGGCTCAAAAGTGACAGTTATGACTTTTCCTACGACTATTACAACTGAAGAACTCGTCGAAAAAATAGAACTTCTGAACGTCGATCCATTTGTCCATGGCATACTTATTCAACGCCCGTTACCTGAACATATCGATGCAGAATTGCTCGCACACAAAACAAATCCTGAAAAAGATATCGATGGCTTTCATCCTGATTCTCCATACACACTGCCGCTTCCTTTGGCTATTCTAAAAATATTGGAATATATTTACTCCAGTCGTCATCCTGAACAGAGTGAAGGATCTCAAACCAAAAGAGTTTCTTCGGTTTCGCCTCAGAATGACAAGTTTATGAGCTGGCTCAAAACACAAAATATCGTCATTCTCGGTAAAGGAGAGACCGGAGGACAACCCATTATTACCTATTTGCAGAAACATAAACTAAACCCTCAGGTAATAGATAGCAAGACAAAAAACGCCGAAAGATTACTCCAACAGGCAGATATTGTCATTTCAGCAGTCGGCAAACCTGAAGTTATCAAACCAAAAGATCTAAAAAAAGGGGCAATACTTTTAGGGGTGGGCATGAAGCAAGGAGAAGGGAAAAAATTACTTGGTGATTATGAAGAGACGACTGTAGAGAATATTGTTTCATATTACACACCCACACCACATGGAGTCGGGCCGGTGAATGTGGCAATGCTCATGGACAACCTCGTCATCGCAACTGAAAAACAAACAAAAAACTAATTCCCAGGAGGGAATACCTCCGCCACCATACATCGCACGCCACCACCGCCAACTTCCTCAATAAGCGCAATATCCACAGCAACAATTCTGCCATACTGTTCCAAACGTTTTATTTGATCTCCGGTAAATGTCCTGTGTGCAGTCTCTGACATGAGTATTATTTTTTCGCCATCTTTTGACACAAGCTCCAAAATATTGCCACAGAATAAATAGACTTGCTCAAGTGAAATCTCAATACATTCCTTGCCCAAATCTTTAATCTTTTGTAGCAACTTTTTCTTCTCCTTTTTATCTCCAATAACTTCCAAACACACCACTACAAACTCACTTCCTACACACATATCCATATTTGTGTGATAGACATCTTTCAAATGATGAACAGGTGTATGGATATACAACCCTTCATATCCCATGCTCTCACACCATTTCTCAAACTCCTCCTGCACGGTTCTCGCTGAAGCCATCGCAAAAGCTACTTTATGCACCCGATCCAAAATCATACTTCCTGTTGCTTCCAACACCATTCCTTTTTCTTCATCGTGGGTCAAATCAATAATTTCAGGCTTTTTTATCCCAGCTTGTCTGAGTAATTCTACCAACGCATCTTTTTGTCTCTCCAAACGTCTAATTGGGGTAAGCATTGGATATAAAACTAATTTACCATCGTGATGATGGGAGAACCAATTATTAGGAAAAATCGCATCCGGTGTGATGACATCTGATCTGCTGGGGATCACAAGAACATCAATACCATTTGCCCGAAGTGTCCTTATCATCGTTGCAGACTCCTCAAGGGCAGCATCACGAATTTCTTTTCCACTTTTGTGAATTGCTTGAGGTGTATGCTGGAAAGGATTGGTTGAGGCAGTTTGGGCATTAAAGCCAAAATGATCCGGTCTTACCATTACCACACATGAAGTCGATTGTTTTAGCATAGAATAGCAAGTGTACTAAAACCAAAGTCAACTCTCAATCTAAACTTTATTCTTTGACATATAGTTAGAATACCAGCTGTAATTCTGCCCCAAAAACTTGGCAATAAGTTCTATTCCCAGTTCCGCTGTTTTGCATTGTTCGTCCTGTAAAGGATTATATTCAACAACATCCACTGCGATCACATTACAGCGTTTGCCAATATAATCTGCCAGCGCTATAACCTCTCGAAAGGTGAGACCACCGCGGTTTGGCATACCAGCACCTGGGGCATAGAGACTATCAATAGCATCCAGATCAAGACTAATATAAATATTCGGAACACGCTTTGCTAAGTCATCAATCATCACCAGAAGTGGTCCCATACCACTTGCCAGCATATCCGCGATACTAAAGGTCTTTAATTTCTGCTTTGCAGCCAAATCCGTTTCCGCCTGATCAAAATCACAACCGGCAATATGGATGAGATTTTCAGTACGTAGTTTTGCGCCAGTGCCAAAAACATTAACCAATCGTTTATCCCCAAACCCCATCAAAGCTGCTAGATGCATACCATGAATATTGCCGGTCAAAGTCGTTTCCGGCGTATTCATATCTCCATGTGCGTCAAAATAAATCATGCCAATATCTCCCTTCACTGCCATAGATACTCCGGCAAACAAACCGAGAGTAATCGAATGATCCCCACCCAAACCAATAAGCTTGTGTCTCTTTTTAACTGCTTCAGCAGCCTTCTTTGCACTATCCTCTGAAACTCTTACTATTTCGGAAAGATATTTCAAGTTTGCTTCACCTTGATCGAGTGTATTTCTGTCGTGGCAGACAATATTGCCACTATCAGAAATATGTATACCTGAATTTTCTAATTTCTGGATTATACTTTGGTAGCGAAATGCGTTTGGACCGATATCAACACCCAAATTCTTAGCTCCTAAATCAAGAAGAATTCCTATGAGCGTTGCTTTCATAGTTATAGTATACCGTCAAAAAATAGAAATTCAACTCCTTGACAGAAAGTAGCATTTTTCTATAAAATGGTTTAAATTGAGAAAAAGTTAATTAATAAATCACTAAATAACTCTCCATTTTTTATATTTTCTTAACTAAATCATATAAATGCAAAAAGGCCGAATTTATCACAAAGTCGCATCCTATGAAGGTAATAAAGGGGAAGTCAAAAAAGTTATCTTACTTCACTCTGGAAATAACGATACCTCAGTACTCATCAAATGGATTCAAGAAGAATATAAAGCAGCAGTTATTACTCTCACTCTTGCTATTGGACAGCCATATAATTTTGAAAAAGTAAAACAACAAGCTCTCACAGATGGAGCAAAAAATGCATATATTATTGATGCAAAAGATGAGTTTGCTGATGAATATATTGCTCAGTGCATTAAGGCAAACGCATCCTACCAAACATATAATCATCTAGCGATACCTCTTTCACTGTACCTTTTTGCAAAGTGGGCGGTTAAAATTGCTGCACTTGAAGGAGCAGATGCCATTGCGCATGGTGCATCAGGCAAAGACAATGATCAAGTGCTTATTGAAAGCACCATATTGACATTAAATCCTGATATTAAAATTATAGCGCCCGTCCGAGAAGGGAATCTTACACAGGAAGACCTTACACCATACATCTCTTCAAACAACCTCTGGGGAGTATCAATAAAAGGAGGGGATATCGATAATCCTACTGTTGTTTCTCAAGTTGACCAAATCCTCAATGACTCCCCACTCACCAAGAAACAAACACCTTCCGCTGAGTTACTTCACTTAGAATTTGTTAAAGGAGTACCGGTAGCACTGAATAAGCAAAAGATGAAATTGTCAGAACTGATTATGACGCTAAATCAGATTGGCAAAAGTTATGGACTGGGAATTACACCACATATTGAAGATCGACTGATTGGACTGAAGAGGCGAGTTATCTTAGAAGCACCAGCTGCTGATATTCTTATTTTAGCGCATCAAAAATTAGAACAATATGTCTCCACAAAATTAGAAAATGAATTTAAACCTCTCATTGATATGAAATGGTCAAATCTTTGTAATGACGGATTTTGGTATGAGCCACTTATGGACGATCTCACGGCATATATTCAAAAAGTGAATCAGAAAGTGACTGGAAAAGTGCGAGTGCAACTATCACAGGGAAATCAACAAATTGTCGCTATCGAAACTCCCCATAATATTTTTGAAGAAAAACTCCCAAACTTTATGTCCGTTGAGAGCATCAACCATAATGCAGCTGCAGGATTTATCGAATTACATAGTTTGCAAATGAAACTCGCAAGCCAAGCGGAGAAGACTGCATTTATCTCAATCGGGAAGCGAACAAATAAAATAAAACTCCTGCCACAAATGAAACAGTTACATCAATTGGGCTACAAACTCTATGCCACCTACAAAACCCATAAATTCCTCAGAGCAAATCATATGGAAGCAACCCCAGTCCACAAAATATCTGAAGGCCATCTCAAACCCAATCTCGCAGATCTCCTTAATAACAATCGCTTTGATTTAATTATCAACATCCCAATTGAAAAAAAAGTTATTCGTGCTGATGAAAAAATTATCAGCCAGAAAGCTCTCCAACACCACGTCCCAGTCCTCAACACCGTCACCAAAGCCCAAGAACTTATAACTAAATTACAGCAGCTACAAATGAAAGATTCTCAACCCAAAAAGGAGATACAAAACTAATGGCCCGAGAAAGAGAAGGTGACACAGCAGTACTTGAGCAAGAAACTGATCAAGGTCCGAGCCCAGAACAAATGCTTTTAGCACTCTATGATGCCCCCTGGGAAGATCAGGTTAAAGCGAAGGATACAATGGAAGCATACCTTCTGGAAAGGGGGGAACCCTTGGTAAAAAGGAAAAGTGCAACCGCTTTACCTACGGAAAAATTTGGCGGTTGGACACAAGTATTGTATAGAGATAGAAGAGAGCCTAAAAATCATACAGTCATGGTTTATGGCGACTTGAATAATGGTGCTTTAGGGAATCGTGAAGGTGTGTTGGTGAGAGTACATTCATCCCATGAACCAAATGAAATTTGGGGTGCACCTACGTCAGATGATCGACAGCAGCTTATAGCATCAATGAAAGAAATCCATAAAAGAGGTGGTGGTGTAATTATTTATGTAAAAGAGGACGGACGAGGCCTTGGTGAGGAAGCCCAACATTTGCAGTTTCAGAATATGTTTGAATGGGAAAATCACGACGTTGTCCATAAAATAAATCCTGAAACCGGAAAACCCATAACTACAAGCGAGGCATATAAAAAAGCCGGTGTACCTCACGAAGCACGAAGATATAATCATATTGGGGACATTATAAGAGATCTCAAACTTAAGTCGATAACATTAATGAGCAATAGCCCTCATAAAAGAAAGGGACTTGAGGAAGCACGTGTCAAAGTTATAGGAACTCACTCTCTTCACATCCCAGCAGATAATCCTACTACAATAAGATATCAACAGGACCAAAGGAAAAACGGCTATCATCTACCTCCACAAGCTACAGTTTTTGCTGCACGATAATCTTTGATACTTCTGAGCAAACTTAAATCTTCTTACATAATACTCATAAATATACTTTATTATTATAGTATGCTTAATTTTAATTCAGTAATGCTTTTTTCCGAAAACCCGCAAGCACTTGCAGACTTTTATAAAAAAGTTTTTGAAAAAGATCCAGATTGGGATATGGAAGGATATATGGGTTTCAAAATAGGGGATTGCTCTATTACTATTGGTCCTCATGATGAAGTTAAAGGCAAAAACGATCATCCGCAAAGAATCATGTTTAACTTTGAAACAGACGATGTCAAAGAAGAATTTAACCGTATTAAAGAAACAGGAGCACATGTCGTGAAAGAACCATATGATCCCAGTGACGAAGAGAGTGACTATCTCATTGCTACATTTTCAGACCCCGACGGTAATTACTTTCAGCTCGTTTCTCCCATGAAGATGTAACTATCTTTAGACTCTTCCGTTCATGACTTTTAGATGTAATCGTGCTAAAATAAAAGCTGATGGCAGACAAAAATATTATCGTTGTTAAAGACCTCGTTAAGAAATATAAAGATTTTACCGCAGTAAATAGCATCTCATTTGAAGTAAAACCAGGTGAAATCTTCGGTATCCTTGGTCCTAATGGGGCAGGGAAGACCACCACACTTGAAATCATGGAAACGCTGAAGACGTTGACGAGTGGGGAGGTGCTTATTGATGGCATCAATGTCAAAAAACATCCTTGGGAAGTAAAGCGGCGCATCGGTGTGCAGTTGCAATCGAGCGCCTTTTATCCTGAACTAAATCTTATTGAACTCCTTGATATGTTCTCAGCGATGTATGATGTCAAAATCAATCCCATGAAAATGTTAAAAGAAGTCGAACTTGAAGACAAAGCAAAAAACTACGTCAAACAACTCTCAGGGGGACAAAAACAACGTTTTTCTATAGCATCGACACTCATTAATCAACCAAAAGTCATTTTTCTGGATGAGCCAACCACTGGCCTCGATCCCCAAGCCAGAATTCATCTCTGGGAGATGGTACGAAAAGTGAACAAGTCAGGCGTTACCATTGTCCTCACGACACACTACATGGACGAGGCAGAAAAGTTGTGTGATAGACTGGCAGTTATGGATAACGGGAAGATCTTAAAAATCGGCACACCAAAATCCTTTATAAAAGATCTGCTCGCCACAGGATTTAAAAAAGAAATCAAACAAGAACAAGCAGATCTGGAAGACGTATTTCTCAATCTAACTGGGAGGAAGTTGAGAGAAGCATAAGATCATAATCGTCATACCGGACTTGATCCGGGAATGACGAAGTAAATAATACATGAAACAACAGTATCGAAAACCAAAACAATTCAGAGCGTTTCTTACGATGATGAAATACTTTTTTCTCGCGCAAACGAGAAATCCGGCAACGTTTGCTTTCGGCTTTCTTTTTCCCGTTGTCTTTATCAGTATCTTCGGATTGATCGGCAACTCGCCCCAACAATTAAATGTTGGTCTGCCAAATGACAGTAATCTCAATAATCCAATTGTACAAACTTTGAAAAAAGAAAATTTTGTGAAGATACAATCCGACAACGAAGCAAATCTTGAACAAAAAATCCGTCAAGGCAAACTCTCCGGAATTGTCAGAGTGAACCAAACGAGTACACAACCCACACGCTACAGCGTAAATCTCATTACGTCAATCGCAAATCCCCAAGAAGCAGCCAGCGTCAAATCCTTACTCCAAGGTCTTGCCGACAAAACAAATCTTGCAATAGCAGGTGTCAATAATCCAGCAATCGATATCACACAAAAAGAAATTTCAGGCAGAGAAGTGAGATACATCGACTTCGCGCTTCCCGGTATGATAGGTTTTTCACTACTTTCAACTGCGCTTTTTGGTACAGTCTTTGGCTTGATTTATCTCAAAAAGGCCCTTGTTCTTAAACGCATGTTTGCCACCCCCACGAAAGCACTGACGATTCTCCTGGCTCAAGGAGGGAGTCGATTGATTGTGGCATTGCTACAAACCATTCTTATCCTTGCACTCGGAGTAATAGTCTTTAAATTCTATCTGCCTCATGGTTTTATCACCTTTATCGAACTGCTTTTCCTGACGATTATCGGTCTTACCGGCTTTTTGGGCTTCGGCTATTTCTTTGCTGGTCTGGCCAATGATGAGAATGCCGCAGGGCCGATGGTTAACTTAGTAACGTTGCCCCAGTTTCTTCTTTCCGGAACGTTCTTCCCCACAGATAGTTTACCTGGGTGGGTCCAACCAATTGCCAATAACCTTCCACTTTCATATTTCAATATTGCCGTCAGAAAAATCACGACCGAAGGTGGAGATTTCAGTCAAACAATACCATACATCCTAGGAATGCTCGCCTGGGGAGGAGTCATGTACATTCTCGCCGCCCGCACCTTCCGCTGGGAATAGTTGACAAGCCTATTACATAAACTCTACACTAAATATACTATGTGGAACTCCACCCGTACACCGCTCCTCACAGTACTTTTTATCTTTCTTGGATTGCTTCTTTATACCAAAATCGTGGGGCCTATTCCTTTTTCAGTTAACAGTATCACCACAACCAAATCAAACCTATTTACCGTCCAAGGAACAGGTAATGCAACGGCAATCCCAGACACAGCGCTTCTCAATCTCGGCATAAGTAAGGCAGCACCGACAGTCCAACAAGCACAAGAGCAAGTCAATAGCGTTATCAATCAGATAACCCAGGACATGCAAAAGATGGGCATTCAGAATAAAAATATCAAAACGACAAATTATTCTGTCTCACCTAACTATGGTGAAAATCAAACAATAAATGGGTATGCAATCAACGCGACAGTCGAGGTAAAAATACAACCAGTAGATAAAGCCAATCAGGCAATCGATAGCGCCACGAAAGACGGCGCAACAAATGTCGGAGATGTCCAATTTATTTTAAATGATGACAAACAAAAACAATTAGAAGATCAGGCACGTAAAGAAGCAATCGATGCTGCAAAAGAAAAAGCAAACAGTATCGCTCAAGCATCAGGAATCCGGCTCGGAAGACTTGCCGATGTACAAGAAAACGGCATAGGTGGCCCTCAACCGTTACCAATGGCTATGCAGGCTGCCAAAGGAGTATCGGTAGATAGTGCCCCAACTCAAATCAACCCAGGAGAAAATAAAATCACTTCAAATGTTACACTCTCTTACGAGACTTTTTAAAAATATTTCTCAATTCTTACCTTGATTTTACTTGGTTCTTAAGCTGTTCTGTTAAAGATAGAACAATGAATTATATAAATGTAGCAAAGGATGCTTTTTCAGGATGGAGTAATGACAAAGCATCTGTTTGGTCTGCTTCAATAGCCTATCTTACTATCTTTTCATTATCACCATTACTGCTGATCCTTACAGCAATCGTTGGAATCTTTTTGGGTGAGAAGGCAGTGCAAGGACAACTTTTCGATCAGCTGAAAGGTATTATGGGTTCTGATGCGGCTTCACTTATTCAAAAAGGTGTGAGTCATACCACCAAGCCATCAGGTAATATCATCGCGACAATTATCGGTATTATCACACTGATTCTTGGTGCAAGCGGTGTTTTTGGACAACTGCAACAAGCGTTTAATGCTATCTGGAAAGTAAAAACAAGTCCAAAAGCTGGTATAAAAGCACTGATTATCGATAGACTTCTTTCATTCTCAATGCTTCTTATCTTAGCTTTTTTACTGGTGATTTCCGTTGGCTTAAGTTTTATCACAAACGCTGCCACACAGTATGTTAATGGATTCTTTAACATCCCACTTCCATTTATAGAAGGAATTAACCTGATTCTCTCATTTATTGTTCTGGTATTTCTATTTGGAGCTATGTTCAAAGTACTTCCTGACATAAAAATTCCCTTCCGAATTGTTTTACCAGGTGCAGTGCTCACTGCACTTTTGTTTGTCATCGGGAAATTTGCACTGGGTTGGTATATTGGACGCAGTGCATATACCACAACGTATGGCGCAGCAGGATCACTCATGGTAATTTTAGTATGGGTATATTATTCTATCCAACTCTTACTTTTGGGAGCAGAATTTACCAGAGCATATGCCCATGCAAAGGCCATCAAAGTTGTTCCTTCAAAAAATGCTGTTTCAGCAGCACCCGAGCACATAGTTATCAAAGTCAAAGAAGCTACAGACAAAGAAAAAGCTGCTACAATTGGAGGTTTCGTGGCGATCGGTATGCTCTCCCGACTGATGATGTACTTTCTCCCCAAACCGAAAACTAAAAAAGTATAACCCTATTTATTCCCACTGTGGAAGGCCTTGTGAACGTCACGGAGCTGTTTGTTTGTGACATGCGTATAAATCTGTGTTGTGGCAATATTCTTGTGTCCTAGCATCTCCTGAACCGATCGGAGATCTGCTCCATTGGTTAACAGATCTGTCGCAAAACTATGCCGTAGCGTATGAACCGTCGCATCCACCGGCAACTTCGCCATCTGGGTATATTTTTTCACAATTCGCTCCACACTGCGCACTGTCAGACGCATCTTCTCACCATTATCTTCTTCAATCACAGCACCGGAATAGCGAATAAAGAGCGGCTTGAAGACATCAACACGCATTCCGACATACCGTGCGGTCCAGTCAGCTGCGCGATCCGAAATAAAGACAACTCGTGCTCTCCCACCTTTACCCACGACTCCAAATTCTCGCCGTTCAATATTAATTTGTTCGTGGTTTAGTTTGACGAGTTCAGAAACACGAAGCCCGGTCGAAAAGAGTAATTCCAATATGGCGCGATCACGCACACCTTCTTCTTTTGAAGTATCAGGCATTGTAACGAGGCGATCAATCTGTTCACGCTCGAGGAATTTTAAGCTACGGCTTTCCGTCTTTGGTAGATCAATCTTTGAAGGTTCAAGCGTTTTATAGTCATTTTTAATAAGGAATCTCAGCATAGAGCGGAGCGCGATAACATAGTAATTTTGGGTGACTTTCTTAAGAGTTTGGCCTTTTTTATCAGCCCGATTGGCAAGGAAGACTCGATATTTTCTCACCGTTTTGAGATCTAAATCTGACAGCGATATGCCGGGTAGGGAAGTGGTGAACCACTTGTTAAAAACCTCTAAATAGTGTCGGTAATCTCGAATTGTTAATTTCGAGCATCCTTTCTCAACTTCTAAATATTCCAAAAAGTCCTCAATATGTTTTTTAACTTCATTTTCCATAGGGCAGGGGAGTCATAAATATTCTACGACACGACCGCGTCAGAAGCAAGCAGAGAAACTCTTACATCTTTATACTTTCCCTATGATAATTTATACTTAAGCTATGTGGAAAAATGATTATCAAGATTGCCTTGAATATATTGACAATTACTGGAATAAAATTATATATAAACCTTCTGCGATGAAATTACAGTATAAAATTAATAACCTTCCTTACGATCTTCCATACGCTCATAAACTGCCTATCGGCAATAAAAAGACAGTCCAAAATAAGGATATTAACTCCAGATCAGTTAAACTACCACATTATTATTTTGTACCAAATGATAATAAATTTACGTATATATACTATTGGGACAGTTATTTTATGTTTAAAGGCCTTATGGGCACCAAACGTGAGTGGTTGATGATGGAAATGATTGAAAACTTTGTATATCTTTTCAAAAACTTCCGGATTATTCCCAATTTTAGTGCGCCTGCCTCCATGGGTCGCTCACAACCACCATTTTTCTCATCTATGATACTTGAAACATATCTCAAAAGCGTAAATCCATCTAATCCTTATAACTACCTCACTGGCTTCAAACGCAAATTATATGAGCTCAGCATGAAGAGATGGCTGAAGCGTACAATGGCAGTAGCGAAACAGGAATATGAGCTGGTTTGGATTGACGAAGAGAATGCTTACAATCATCATGTCCAGAACTTTGGGCTCTCACGGTATGGTGATCGCGACATCGGTTATGCGCATTCATCTGAGCTTGAATCCGGCTGGGATTTGACTTCTCGTTTTTATAATCGTTGTGACCAATTTTTGCCAATTGATCTGAATTCGTATCTCTATAAATATGAAACCGACTTTTCACAAACTGCTGAAATTCTAGGAGATAGGGAAGGGGCAACATATTGGAAAAAGAAAGCAGCAGCCCGTAAAAAAGAAATGCAGATCATGTGGGACGATAATGAAGGCTTTTTTTACGATTACGGTTACGGCTTTCAACGCATTGGCCATTACTTTTCATTGGCATCCTTCACTCCCCTATGGGCAGGTATTGCCACGCCTGAGCAAGCCCAACGCATGCTTAAGCACTTACCTAAATTTGAAACTGACTATGGCTTAACAATTGGTGCAGAAATGTCTTTAGCTAAGCCTATTGATGTTTCAAAAATCCAACGACGATATCATCCGGCGCTCGATGAAATTATCAAACCAAAACAATGGGATTATCCAAACATCTGGTCACCACTCGAATACCTTAGTGTCATAGGCTTATTGCGCTATGGCTATCAAAAGGAAGCCCGGCGGATAATGACTAGCTCAGTCAAAACCCATGCCCGTTTATATCGTAAATATAAAACATTCTTTGAAAAGATTGATGGCAAGAATGGTGAGCCAAGCGTTGGATATGCATACGCTATGCAAGAAGGCTTCGGATGGACGAATGCAGTTTTTTATCGCTACATCCAAATACTTGATGCATTAGAAAACAACCAAAAGATATATAAAAATCCGTCATCAGAGCAGCTCCCTTACGATTTAGCTATTCTTCATTGACCAGTTACTCATATTTAACAAAACACATGCCTTAAATCGCATCCTACGGCGTTTGAGGCTAGTTTTTAAATAATGTAGCCTTGTAATGATTTTTTCACTGCATTTTGGAAGATTACAATAAGATTTTTCAATTATTAAACAGTCAAGCTTTTTTATGCTTCCAGGCTTCAACTCCATAAGTCTCTTCCCCTCCGTAAATAAGGCTAGAGGGGAGTCACACATACTATTACATGACAAATGCACCATTCCTTAAATACGTTTTACTTGCTATTTCAGGCTAATCTAAGCTGCATGGATTCCAAAAAAATGCTAAATAATTGACTATGGGATGTCAAAAATTGATAGAAATATGAAACCCATCTAAGAGGAGATTTAGATGCCCAGAGACTGGATTAGCCTCCTTGAATAATAAAAGTGATGATATAATGAACATTAAATGCACATGGAGAAAAGACCCTCCCCCAGGATTTTAGCCCCACCATGTCGTAAAAGTTATATTGTGCGACATGACGTTGTTTTGACTCAGGAGTCAAAAGAGAAAGTATACTCATAAAAAATACTAAAGATAAATTACATATTCGCTAAGGACAAACTATTCTTATGTTTCAATACTTTCACGCTATTTGACCTCTTCTCCGAAGAAAGAGAAATAGACTTTTTGTACCTAAGAATAAATAATTTCCGAACAGATAAGCAGTATCCATAGGCAACTGCTTTTTACTCTCCTTACCTATACGTGAAGCATTACTACGACTTGCTTGCGATAAGGAGAAGGAATTGATTTAGTTGCTAAATCAATTTAAACTACGTATTTTAGTCTCGCAAAAATACAAATGCATTTTCGTATTTTTTTCATTTATGCAAACTCTGTATTCTACCCAATACCAATAGAGGTATTGCCCTCATTCAGTCTCACTAGTCTAATATGAATAGTATATATTCTCATATAGAATGCGGATATACATCCATTCTAAGCCCTAAAAGCTGACAGATAATATACATCAAACTATATCATTCAGGCTTGTGAAAAGTTAGTATAAAATTCCGTGAAAAGTTATCCACATTTCTCTAGTATATTCTCTTCGTAATTATATAGGACGTTCCCCTGTTTCCTGTTCCTGCTTCCCTCTTTTGCTTTGAAGCCCAAAAAGATTATTTTATTTTAAAGAAGAAATAATTATTAATAACAACTTCTTTCTCATTTCCTACCTCACACATCAAAATACCACTTCTCCGGTTTGAGTCTAAAAAACGCAAAATTCGAGGCTAATTGAGGCTAATTTCCCCAAGTCGTGAATAATAATAAGACAAAGAAGACAATTGTCCCTACCCATACATACTCCCACAAAATGCCCTTAAAAAGCCTCTTTTCAAACCAAATATGGCTGATGCCTACCGATGCATAGAAAAACCCTGACAGAAATAGAGCTGTTACCGTTGGATTTGTTGGCCAAAACCATACAAGCGTTGCTACTTCGATGATACAAACAGTTAGTGCTGAGACCCAGATTAAAAGCGGCTGCGAATATTTTTGCAATGTATAGGTCCATAATGAATGATATATGAGAAGGTACGTATAAAATGCAATCAACGCAATTACCGGAAATATAATTACGTGAAAGGAAAAAACAATATTGGTTAAAAAGAAATATGAAATAAGCGTAATAACAAAAGATACGATTCGAGCTCCTGATAGCAACTGAATCGTTCGGGATGACGAAACGATAAAGATGTTTTGGCTTAAAAATAACGAATACAACCCAAAAGCATATATAGCGCTTAAAAGTAACCGAACAAGAAATGTGGTAGGTGTCAGTAAATAAAATTCCCCGAATGCAAGTGTATAAAAAAATGGCAGGATGAATACTTGGTAGAGCTTATTCTCCTTTAAATCAGGATAAAGAGCCCACCATAAGAAGAGCATGGTAATAAATGGCAAAATTAATGTGATATAAACTCCCCACTTCGTAAATTGAAATTCAGTAAAAAATAAACCGAATGCCAATAGTAACGTCGCTGCGACAAATTTTTGTCGCTTCCCTATGGCAAAATTAAATTTCCTATTCCCCTTTTTTAGTCCCGCAGCTTGTCGTGGTCTGATATTCATCCCTATTTACTATCCTCTATCAGTTCATCAGGAATATCAAAATTTGCATAGACTTTTTGCACATCATCTAAATCTTCAAGCTTTTCTATAAAGCCCAATGCCTTTTCTGCGGCAACTTTATCATCAATAACGCTATTTACTATAGGTCGTAGAGTGAGTTCGGAAGTCTTTACTGAGAGCCCTTGTTCATTTAATGCATCCCGTACTTTCGCGACATCTTCAGGTTTGGTATACAGTAACACTTCTGTGTCTGCATCTTCAATATCATCGGCACCATTATCAACGACAATTACAAAAATATCATCTAGTGATTTGCCTTTTTTTTCTAACGTAATGACACCTTTTTTCTCAAACTGATACATTACACTTCCTTGCGCACCCATATTTCCGCCATTTTTATTAAACGTCATTTTTACTTCAGAGACAGTTCGTAAGATATTGTCAGTTAACGCTTCTACAACAACGCTAAAACCTCCCGGACCAAATCCCTCGTAGATGGCCTCTTCAAGTTGAACTCCTTGCTTACCGCTTGCTCGTACGATTGCCCGCTCAATGTTCTCTTTGGGCATATTTGCGCCGCGAGCTGATTCAATTGCTAATCGTAAACGAAAATTGCTATCCGGATCTACAATACCGCCACCTTGCTGCACAGCAAGGGTGATAGTTTTTGAGAGCTTTGTGAACAATTGGCCACGTTTAGTATCGTTGGCGCCTTTTTGTCTTTTGATCGTTGCCCATTTAGAATGTCCTGACATTTCCGTATTATACCTTGCATATATTGACTTTTGCAAGAAATATTTGTAGAATTACTTTCAACTCAATAGCTCTTCTTATGCTAACGCTCAAAAACCAAGCAATACAAACAGCCCTTGTTGGCGACTGGAATACCGCAATAAATCTTAACCAACTTATTCTCCAAGAGGAACCTAACGATATTGATACACTCAATCGTCTTGCCTTCGCTTTCTTAAGTTCCGGCAATCAAAAAGATGCTAAGACTTTGTATGAGAAAGTGCTCTCTCTTGATATGAAAAATCCCATTGCCATTCGCAATTTAAAACGAGTAGGAGATCCAATCTCGAAAAAACCCAGTATTCTCATTAATAATCTTTTTATCGAAGAGCCGGGGAAAACGAAGGTTATGGATCTGATCAACATCGCTGATAGAAAAGTAATCGCGTGTCTCCGTTCGGGTGAGAAACTGGTGTTAACCATTAAAAGAAGTAAAATTTTTGTCATTGATCTCGAAAATCAATTTATCGGTATGTTGCCGGATGATACCGGACAACGATTAATCAAGTTTATTGAATCGGGTAACGAATATGAAGCATATGTCAGAACTGTGGACAATAACAAAGTGAGTATTTTTATGAGAGAAACGAAACGAGTTAAGAAATTTAAACACCAACCTTCATTTGTTTCATCAAGTGATAAAGTAAAGCTTACTGTTTCTTCCAGCGCACAGACCAAAAAATAATATCACCGTCGCTTAGAAACCGATGACGAATGAATAAAGATAACCCTGCTTTTTTTCAACTCCTTGTGGACTATTTTTAATTCTCCTAACTCATTTTGTTTATGTAATGACCATAATGATAGTAAAATTGAAATTACAAGGAGACCAAAACTCACATAATAAATCATAAGCCTACTTATTATACCTTATTCAAAAAGCAGAAGTATTACGCTTATCGTTGCCTATCGTAATGATGATATTTGCAATTGGTTGTTTCGTTAATTTAGTAGGTGTCACATGCAATAACTTTTGCAAATGAGTGAGCGTAAATGACGAGTCGCCGAAATAAGCAATTGTTGTTTCCTTTTGGCTATTTTTGGCGGAAGACACGTCAACGACATTTGCCCCCGTATTGGTAAGTATTCTTCCCAACCGCTGCCCCATCCCTGTTATATTGGTCGCATTAATAATCTGAATACTTATGCTTTCAGATGCGATATCAAGATCTGTTAATGCTTGAGTGATTTCATTTGTATTCATAATGTTATGATTTTTAAGTGAGACATCAGTACTTATTTCATTATTCGTCGCTACGTTCTTACTCATAAGAAATAATCGTACGCTATCAAATATGGTAAGGTTTGAATCAAGTGTTGCAGCATGCATAATTGATGTCCACATGAGAGCCGTAGGATCTGTTGTTAACGGCATGGAATCGTCAAGCTGGATATAACCATCAGAGGGAACACCATATTCTTTGGCTAGCGTTTTGTAAGGGATGTTTTTATCATCGACTCTTAGAACTGAGACTGCTGGTATTTGAGGATTAAAACTTATGATCTCTTTGACTGTTCCCTTTTGCTGGACTGTCAGGATGAAATGATGTACCGGGTCAAATATATTTTGTTCAAAAAGAATAACACCTCTTACAATTAATGAAATCAAAATGAGTAAAAAGACAATGAATGAATAAATATAGAATGTTTTCAGACTTTTACTGGATTGGTGTTGGGCAGATTTTTTTTTCATAGGGATCCACTAAAAGTATATCAGAGGAAGTTATGAAGAAGAAGTGCCTCCCAAGGTCTCTTTAAGCTTTTTGGAGAAGTTGCAATACATTTTCTAGTTCTTGTGGCAAGGGAGCTTCAAAGTTTACTATTTTATTTAATTGGGGATGAGTAAATGATATTTTTGCCGCATGAAGAAAAACACGCTCTAAGAGTTTGCGGTCTTCTCTGGAGGTTTTGCGGCCTGCATATAAAGAGTCTGCAAAGATAGGATGATTGATATACTTTAAATGGACACGAATTTGGTGTGTCCGGCCTGATTGGGGATACATTTGTACAAACGTGAGCTTCTCTTTTGTCTTCATATTTTGATAATATGACAAAACTTTATAAAGTGTTTCCGAATCTCTACCGCCTGGAAGCACGCCGAAGCGATTGCGATTCCAGGGCAATCTTCCTACAGGAACGATGATCTCCCCTTCTTTGGGATCAATAACACCATGCGCTAATGCCACATATTCTTTCTTCACTTCTCGTGCGTGGAATTGCTTTTGCATATTAACAAATGCCTCTGGAGTCTTTGCCAGAACTAACACACCTGATGTTTCTTTATCCAAGCGATGTACTGTTCCACCTCGTTGAAAGAAAGCGTCCTCAGGATTCCAATTCTCTTCACCAAATTTTGCAACTGGTTCTCTATATGTTATCTGCGAATACTCTTCTGACCAATCTTGGATTGTCGTATCGTTCTTTGTCGTCTCTGCGCGGTTTACCGTCACACCGGCAGGCTTATTGATAATGAGTATCTCGTTATCTTCAAAAATAATTGGAATATTCATAGAAATTAATGCAATGATCGACGAGAATGTGCAGATGAATTCTCCTTAATAAGAAGAATTATACTAACGATAAACAGCACTAATGTTGCACCATTTTGCGGAGTAATAAAGGAATGAATATCTTTCAATGATGCAAGCAACGAGGTCAGTAATGATATAAATGAGAAGAGCAAGAGAAAGAGTATCGAAAGCATTCCCTCTTTCATGGTGCGGTTTAAAATTTTCGGATATAAGAACTGGGCAAAGAAAAGCAGCACCACAAAATAAATAAACACATTGAGAAAAAGATACAGCAACTGATTTTTTGAGACAAAAAATGCGTTTGCTAATAACCCAAAAGGTAATGCATAAAGGAAAGAAAGACTAAAAAAATCACTTAATCTCCCCAGTGGTATTTTTCTATATTTGCTGAAGAGAAACAACGCAATAATACCGCCGCTGATCGCTCCCACCAATGAGAATTCACCGTTTTTGATAGAAAAGAACTGGACGAAAATATTTTGTTTACTGTGAAAATGGAACAAGACATAGAATAACTTTGAGAAAAATAAACTAACCCACAATGTTATGAAACTAATATCATACGATTGTTCTAAAGAAATGCCTTTACGAATAAAGATATAGTCGTCTTTTACCAAACGATATAAGGAAAACAAAAAAATAAGTAATGCGGGTAATAAAACTAATAATTCCATATTATTTCATAGAAACATATAAAAATCCGATAAAGATAAGGCACACACCTATTCCTGTAATAACCGAACCTACACCAATTACATCTGCTAATCCCCCAACTAAAATAATCGGTATCAATGATAGAACACCCACGAATGTATTCAAAAAGCCGTAAATTTTTCCACGAAATTCATCTGAAGTTTCTTCTTGTAATTTTGTGTTTGCAGGAACAAAAACGAGAGAGTTTGCCACACCTAAAATAAATGCAAGAAAGACCATAATATGAAAAACGGTTATAGAAAATGCACGAGGCAAATACATATTGATATCCTGCACAATATTATGTGAGACTACTTTGGAATCAAGTGGCAAAAGTAACATAGCAAACCCTGATAAAAAAATTCCTATTGTAATGATTCTTTTGGTCGTATGTTTATGGAATAAATTAACAATTGTTACCGCTCCCACAACCATCCCTAATGCAGCAGGTGCTACGAAAACAATCGCAAACTGCTCAACTGGTATTCCCAAAATTTGTGCCGCATATCCAGGAGCTATGGTTGCTAAAATAAGGATGAGTATTTGAGAAAGTGCTAAAAGAAAAAGGGATTGAGTTATTGATCGTGTTCTGGAGATAAGTTTTAAGGTATGTTTAAGATCATGAAATACATTTAGTTCTGCATTTTGTTTGCGCTTTATCAGCGCACTTTTTGTATAATTCGGCTTTATAAACCATATAGAAAGAGCTCCTGCAAGAAGCATAATAGAGATAAGAATGATTGTTTTTGCTGGCTGCAAAAAGAGCAATAGTGGACCTGAAAGAATATATGCTACGAGAATTGAACCAAACAGTGCCAAACCAAATAATGCATTGGCCTGCAGTAACAAAGGTTTCTTCACAACCAACGGAATCATCGGACTTTCTGCAGGGATAAAAAATTGCACGAGGATGGTGAAAAGAAATGATACTAAATAAATAATATAAATATTATTGAGTGCAAAAATTAGCAATATTAAAAGTGCGGCACGAATAATATTTGTTGCGATTAATACTGTCTTCTTATCCCACCGATCAACATAAACCCCGGCGATCGAACCAAAAAGAATGGCAGGAATGGTAAAAGAAAGAACAACACCAGAGACAGCTGTATTGGAATGGGTTAATTTAAACACTATCAAAATAAGGAGAAAATTAAAAAGATTTGAGGCAATTTGTGTAAAAACCTCCCCTATCCATAAAAATAAAAAGGATCGTTCCGAAAATACACGAAGGATATGCGAGTTCATGATTGCGCTTTTTCTGAATAGGCCCCGGTACGAGTATCAACACGAATCAGCTCACCCGCAGTAATGAAAAGCGGCACTTTTGTTTTTAAGCCATTCTCAAGAATTGCTTCTTTAAAGACATTGGTTGCAGAATTTCCTTTTGCACCAGGTGCAGTATCTGTCACTTTAAAAGTCATCTTAGGCGGTAGCAATACAGTGAGCGGTTCGCCTTCAATAAAACTCACATTAAACGTATCACCTTCTTTGAGGTAAATATGTTCAGGAACAATTTTTAAAGGAATACTCACCTGCTCAAATGTTTGAGGATCCATAAAATAGACAGCTTCATCGTCTTTGTACAGATATTGCATATCTTTCTTAAGAACTTGAATATTCTGAACCTTTGCTCCATTGATGTAACTTTTCTCAACAATTGAACCGGATTTGAGATTTTTTACTTTTACTTTGATATTCGCCGAACCCCGGCCCATTTTAATGTGTTCATAAGACAGAACCATTAAATAGCCTCCTTCTTCAACATATGTTGTACCTGCTCGTAATTCTGTAACTGAAATCATAGGAACTTAATTTTACCAGTTTTTGGGTAGATTATCTAGAGTGAAACTTTTTGGCGTGATTTCAAAAATGTTGCTATTTTTGCAGCATCCCGATGAATCCATAATGCATTTGATTCAATTTTCTCGAGTACCTGCAAAATAGTCCGTGTGGCAGAGGGTGCTTTTCTGATTTTAAAGAATACTCTAATTTCTTCTGCCTGCTCAGCATGTATAAAGCTATCCATTGGCGTTATAAAACGACTGATCAGGTACGTCCCGCTGTAACGGTTAAGGATGTCGTCCCAATTGTTTTTGATAAATTCCCAAGTAAGATATTTCCCTTGCTGATCCATACTTGTCATCATCGCTACTTTAAACGAATCCTGTGTTCTGACTTCTTTTGATAAGCTAAATGCCAAGGCTTTTTTAATAAGCTCTTCTTGCTTAAATGAAGATAATGCAAGGAAAAGCCGGTCTCTCTCTTGCTCAAGCGTCTCTTTTCTATAGCGTGTGAGCAGTGCGTTATAGACAGCTTCATCACCATTTCTGGCAGCAATGGTATAAACAACGCCTCTCAGATCAGCATCCAATGTAATTTCCCCGGCAACCACCTGATCAAAAAGAGTTTGTCCTTTTTTGATAACTTCCTCATTACCATATTTTGCGCTTTGTCCTAAGACAACACTCCGCAATAATTTCTGTGTATGATCTTCCCCCTTAACTGGCTCAAACCCTACCTTCTTAACAATATCTGAGAACAAGCTTTTCGCAAACCCCTTGAAATCTTCGTAATATGGTTCTTCTGAAACAAGATTTGCAACTTTTGCAATTTCAGTTGCTAATTCAACCCAAACAATATACGCAGCATCTGAAGTAAAAGCCAAGCTCATCTTTAATGCTTGATCGGTTGAGGCCTTACCCGCTTCTGCCAGAACAAATAAATCTCGAAGGATCCCAAACCGATCTTCCTTAGCAATGGTTTTCTTTTTAATTGCTTCTTCTAACCTATTTAAAAGCGTTGGGGGATAACTTACTCTGACCAAACTTTTTTCTCCTGCATTAAACTTCATCCAGTCACCATTTTTTGGGATATGTAAGGTTTTCTGCTCCATGAGATGATAGGTAGGCTCTTTTTGCGAGGATGAGACGATACCGATGGGAATTACCCACTGTGTCTTATCTGTTGCTTTTTTTTGAGATAAGGCACTTGAGTAAAATCTGGATTGTGATAAGACGAATTCTTTTCCGGTCTCCGAAATCGTAATCAAAGGATATCCTGCCTTTTTTGTCCAATTGTTCATGATCTTTTTAACTGGTTTTCCTGAAACATCTTCAAGGGCTTGCCATAAGTCTTCTGTACAGGCATTCTGATAGGCATGTCTTTTCAAATACTTTTGGAGTCCTTTCTCGAAATGTTCATAGCCTAAATATTCTGCCAACATGCGGATGATTGAAGCACCTTTGGAATAACTTACAGCATCATAAATCTCATTTATGTCATTTGGATCTTCAATTTCCACTTCAATTGGATGCGTATTTTCTAATCCATCAAGTTCAAGTGCGCGCACATGATCCAAAAAGATAAATTGTGCCCAGAAATCCCATTCTGGAAAAAGATGGTCCACTGCCAAATATTCAATATATGAGGCAAAACCTTCATTCAGCCAGAGATTGGTCCACCAATCCATCGTCACCAAATTACCAAACCACTGATGCGCTAATTCATGTCCAATGACGAGGGCAACTCGTTGCTTGTTGGCAGTTGAGGAGTTTTTCTCATCAATCAGAAGCGCCGTCTCACGATACGTTATGGCTCCCCAATTTTCCATCGCTCCAGCTGCAAAGTCAGGAATTGCAATCATATCCAACACAGGTAAAGGATAGGCAATGCCAAAATACTTGGTGAAGAATGACAAAATTTTTACACCTGCATCGACTGCAAAAGTAGCTTGATTCTTTTTCCCTGGTGTTACAAAGACACGAACCAAAACGCCTTCTGGGGATTTCTTCTCAATATACTCAAATTTCCCCACAATCATTGCCAGCAAATACGTAGACATAATTGGCGTTGGAGCATATCTAATGCGTTTCAATCCATTACCAAGCTCTTTTATTTCTGTTTCAATCGTATTGGAAATTGCTGTATGGTCTTGCGGAACAAGTAATGTAACGATAAAAATAGCTTTCCTCGCCGGCTCATCAAAACAGGGAAATGCTCGTCGTGCGTCAGTTGCTTCAAACTGTGTGACTACCATATAATATTCTTTGCCGTCAATATAATATTTACTTCGATAAAATCCTTTGAGCATATCATTGTGGATACCAGTAAAAACGAGATGGAGTTTGCCCTCACCTACAGGTAAAGTCTTTGCAAATTGAATTGTTACTGTTTCAGAATCTTCATCATGAGTTATCTCACCAACAAGTGCGTCATTGAAAGTTGCTTTGGTAACATCTATTTCATCGGCATGAAGCGTGATAGATTTGATGGGCTTCTTTACTTCCAAAACAATATCCACCTCTCCTGTGAAGACAAACATCTTTAAATCTGGCTGGATTGTGAGATGATATTCTTTTGGATTGATATCCTGTGATAAATGAATGTTCTTTTTTTCGGTTGTCATAATAGGTGTTGAGAAAAAAGGCCCAAAAAGTATATAATAGAAGCTGCTCAGAAGCAATAAACAAGAGGTAAGAATTTTGTAAACATGATTGTTATTGTTCCTAATGCAATACGCCGAGGTGGTGGAATGGCAGACACGAAGGTCTCAAAAACCTTTGGAGATTACACTCCGTGGGGGTTCGACTCCCCCTCTCGGCACATAAAGAGCTTTTCAAGTCACTTCTTAGATTTTGAATGGTTTACTTTAGGTTCGAGACAACTGTTTTAAAAATAATTCTTTTATCATATAACTCCCCTTTTACTCTGAATGTATTGTTTATTTATGTTAGAATATGGATAGTTATGGCTGAGACAATTAATAATATATCTACCTAATGAACAACAATTACCACTATCAGGATTAAATGATGAACAGTTAGTTAATCATCTTTCTGATTACTTTCGTGGCATACCAAAAGAAGGACCAAAAATAATAGCACTTGTGGGAGGACCAGCAAGTGGTAAAGGAACACTTGCAGCAAGATTAGCAGCATCACTCGGAAGGACAGCAGTCCTTAGTACTGACAATTACTTAAAAGGAGACAGAAAATGGAGAAGGGCAGCTATAGAAGACGTAGGAAAAGACCCTCTAGAAAAATATGATATAACCTATTTAGCTACGCAAGTAAAAAGAATTGCCGAACTTAAAAATGGAGAGGAGGTAGGAATTCCTCATTATGATGGAACAACGGGTATTGCAATTAGTGATGATCCAATCAACATACCCCCTGATTCAGAATTCCCCACAAAAGTGAAAGGGAGACAAGATTTTATTATCGTGGAAGGAGATTTTCAGTTTCTGGAACCGGAACTGTTAGATCAATTAGTTTATCTTGATGTTGCCGATGATGTACGTTTACAGAACAGGCTTCATAGAGACGAAGTTGAAAGAAGAGAAGCAGAAGATAAGCAGGCAAATGAGAAAAAAATTAGAGATAACTTTGATACCCGTCAAAAAACGCAATTTCTACCCCATACGCTCCCTCAGATGAGTAAAGCAGATCTTGTCGTTCACGTAAGCGCAAATCCTACAACTGACCCCAACTCAAAAACAAAATATCAATATTCATATGACTTAACCTTGTAAAATACATATTAAGCTGTATGCCATATCAGAATTATCTTCGATCCTTAATCGAGTAATATTTGCAATCCTAAGTTTTCAAACGAGCCTAAAAGTGTTCGTATTTATGAAACCCCGAATAATATCAATATGCTATACTAAGGCTATATGCAGCAGTTAACAATTGATCAGATAAAGCAAAAGGTGGTACCAATTCTCAAAGAAGCAGGTATTAAACATTCCTCACTTTTCGGATCGTATGTTCGTGGAGAACAACGGGATGATAGTGATATTGACTTGCTCGTTGAATATCCAGAACACACAACGCTTTTTGATGTAGTCGCTCTAAAAAACGATCTTGAAGATACACTTGGAAGATCGGTAGATCTCGTTGGGTATAATGTTATCAAACCAAGATTAAAGCAATATATACTATCTGAACAGCTTCAAATTTTATGACAAAAGATTTTCGTGTTTATCTTGATGATGTTATACAAAGTTGTACACTCATTGCGGAATATATTTCTGGAGGAAATAAAGAACAGTTTGATAATGATACTTCGAAACAAGACGCAGTAATTCGTAGACTTGAAATTATTGGAGAAGCAGTAAAGCGTCTGCCCTTAGAATTTCGAGAACAACATATTGAAGCATTGCTTAAACAAAAGGAAGCATAGTATGCATAAATTAAGAGTGTGAGATTGCAGCAAGCAGCGTACTTTTCTCGATGAGACCAATTTGAGTCGTTAAATAATTTCGAACATCGTGCCATATGTGCACTGGACACTATCTGGTATACTACTCGTAATGAAACGACTCATTCTCGCTTTTGCGATTGCTCTACTCTTTTTACCGACCCACACTGTGCATGCACAAACAGCAACGCCAACAGCGTCTGCTGCGGCAAGCACAACTGATGCTTCAAAATCGGCTGCTGCAAAAACAAAAGAGAATAATAAAAAACTTAATGAGATTATCAATCCTGAACAGGAAAATGAAAAACAACATGTTCTCACTAGCCTTTTTGAAAAAAGAAGAGCCGATAAATTAACAGCCACTAACTTTGCTCCATTTGCAATTCAGTATGCAGTAAAGGCTGGAGTGCCAGCAAATACGATCGTTCTTATTTTACTTCTTCCCGTTCTTGCTACGATCGTGGTCGCCTTTCGTTATATTGTGGGGTTATCAGGTATCGGTTTACTCGTGCCGATTGCTCTTTCAATTACACTCCTGGCAACTGACGTAACGCCTGGTTTTATCATGCTCGCTGCAATTATTTTGGCGTCACTCGTGTCTCGATTTTTACTCAAGCGCTTCCCTATTATGCAAATGCCAAAAGTTGCACTTTCGATGCTTATGGTTTCGCTTTTTCTTTTGGTTGCCCTTACCATCAGTTCTATTTATGGCATTATAGATGTGAGAAATCTGTCCATTTTCCCAATTTTGCTTTTCATTCTTTTGAGTGATCGTATTATGACGTTATTCCTTGAGAGAGAACTTGCTGAGACTGTTCAAACAACTGTCATTACATTGTTTTTGGCAATTCTTGGTTTCTTGCTTTTGACGTGGCAACAACTGCGATTATTTGCTCTCCTCTATCCTGAACTAATTTTACTCATTATTCCGATTAACATTATGATTGGAAGATACTTTGGTCTACGAATTACCGAATATATCAAGTTCCAACCTATTCTCAAGCATGGCAGTAAGTAAATCGGTTCTGGGCATGAATGCCCGTAACTTTCTCTACATCCGTCCCTATAATAAAGCTTCAGCGAAAAGAATTGCTGATGATAAATTGGAGACGAAAAAAATTCTTCTTGAAAATCATATCGCCACACCTGCACTCCATGCAGCATTTGCAACTCGCAAAAGTGTCCGAAATTTTCATTGGGATTTGCCTGAACATGGATTTGTCATCAAACCTTCTCGCGGTTATGGTGGAAGCGGTATCATCGCTTTTAAGAGTTGGAAAAATAGAATCGGTATAACAGTAAGCGGGCAAGAATATACGATTAAACAGATTGAATCGCATATTTTCAACATTCTCGATGGTGCATTTTCGCTCCAATACTTACCTGATAGCGCTTTTATTGAAGAGCTTGTTAATCAAACCTCATTTTTCAAAAAAATTGCTCCTGTTGGTCTAGCTGACATTCGTGTCATTGTGTTTCGTAAAGTTCCCGTGATGGCAATGATTCGCATTCCGACGCAACAATCGTTTGGTAAGGCAAATTTGCATCTTGGAGCCTTAGCAGCTGGTATTGATATCGCAACTGGTATCACTACAAATGCCATGGATAATACCGGCCTCATTTATTTTATCCCGGATAGTAAGAAAAAAACTGCCGGTATCAAACTTCCCGGATGGGATGATATTCTGCTCCTTGCCGCGAAAACACAAGCTGCAGTCGGATTAGGATTTGCGGGTGTTGATTTGGTAATTGATGCAAAGCGAGGTCCCCTTGTCTTGGAAGTAAATGCACGTCCGGGACTCAAGATTCAAAATGCAAACCTTGCATCACTTCGCACACGTTTGGAACGTATCGAAGATATGGATATACCCACTGCAAAACGTGGTGTGGCATTGGCCCAGACGCTATTTGCAGAAAAGTTCTCTGAGAAAGTGAGTACCGCTCCACGCATATTGCCGGTCGTTTATCCTGTTTTTATTAAAACAAAAGACAGAATTAAAGAAATTCAAGCTAAACTTGATACCGGCGCATATCGCTCTTCTATCGATCAGGAATTAGCAAAGGAATTAGGGCTTCAGATAAATAAAGAAAAAGTATTTGTGCAGTCAGCAAGTGGTCGGGCATATCGTCCGACAACGAGACTTTCTTTTCAGTTGGCTGGTAAAAAAATCAATAATACGCTCATTTCTGTTGTTAACCGTTCGCATTTAAAATATCCGATGATTGTAGGAAGAGTAGATTTGAAAGGTTTTCTCATCCGTCCGGAAATCATACATGATGAAGAAGATGATGAAATTGCAGATTCGCCATAATGTCATCCTGTACTTGCGACCCTATTCAGTAAGTAGTCATCTTGTAGGGTTTCAGAATCTATAAATTTAAGTTGTTGAACTAAATTCAGCATGACAAAAAACATGCGAAATTTCTAAAGAATAAATTTCTCAATCACATCAGCAACCCCATCGTCCTCCACTGTTGGTGCAACATAATCAGCAATTGCCTTTAGCTCGGGCACAGCATTTCCCATAGCGACTCTTAATCCACATGCCATGAGGAGTGGGAAATCATTATATCCGTCCCCTACTCCAATAATTTCATGTGTCCTAATGCCAAGTATTTTTGCTACTTCAAAAATGCCATATTGTTTGGTTGCATCTATATGCGTTACTTGCAGCCAAACTGTTCCAGACTTCCAACCAACTAATTTATGCATTGTTATTTGTGGAATATTTTTCAGTTTATTTTCTATGACATATGCTTTTTCTTCCGGTATATCGCGAATTGAAATCGAAAATTGCTCATTCGTTCCTTTGGTAATTTCATTTTCTACATTTTCTGTTTTTACCCAAAACGGAATAGCAACTTCTTTTAATAGCTTATATACTTTCTCAATATTTTCAGAATCAATGGGCTTTCTCCATAAAATCTCTTCAGAAGATGGATCAATAATCATGCCTCCCCCACTTACAATTGAAGGACCTGATAATGACAAATCTTGCATAATATCCTTTGCAAAAATATATGGTCTACCCGTAACCGCACCTACATGGAGTTTTTCACGAGCTATTTTTATAGTCTTTATTACTTTTTGTGATGGTCTTCCGTCGGATTTATTCGGAATAGTCGTTCCATCCAAATCGAGCATGAGGGCTTTGTACTTTTTTTTCATTTATAAAACCTGTATTCCAAACTTCTTCAATTCTTCAACTAATGCAAATAATGGCAAACCAACGGCTCCAAAGTAATCTCCTTCTATTTTTTCAACAAAGATAGCCGCTAATTCTTGAATGCCGTACGCCCCTGCTTTATCAAATGGTTTTTCTTTTGTGATATATGCTTCAATTTCCTCAGAAGATAACTTTTTAAACCACACTTTGGTTTCAACCGAGCGGGTTACGCTTTTTTTTGTTTCAGTATCAATAAGGGTAAATCCTGTAACAATACTATGTTGTGTCCCACTTAACCTCCGCAACATTCGTGTTGCATCTTCTTTATCTTTTGGTTTTCCCAAAACTTCACCGTTAATTGCGACCATAGAATCGGCTGCCAAGATCAAGGCACTGTTATATTTGGGTGCAACCGCTTGGGCTTTTTGCAGAGAGAATGATTCGACTTGTTCCAAAGGATGAAATGCCGGATCAACGATTTCATCGATATTACTTGGATCAGTCTGAAATTTCAGACCGATCTGTTCGAGTAATCGTTTTCGGCGTGGTGAAGCTGATGCAAGAATAAGCTTTTTCATAGTAGCTTATTATACTCTTCTGATAATTTTTCTCAACTTTTCGATGCCAAAATTAATAAGATATTTGGGTTTATTAATTACCAGATCTTGAGCGTGTAAGTAATGGGTATCCTCACCGCCAAATCCTCTTTTGAAAATTGAAATGGTATAGAATCGATGTTGTTTTTGATCTTCTGCCGCCACTCCCCAGAAATTATAGTAACCTATCCCCCGCTTCTTTGCTTCTTTCATTGCCTCCCATTGGATCAGATATGCACCAGGATATTTTCTCCCCTCCTCTGTTCCGATGCCATAATGGTAGACTGCTTCATCGCCATAAAAAATGATAAAGGCTTGTGCCAGAACTTTTTTCTCAAACGTTGCTGTATAAAGAAGTGCTTTGTCTGCGGCAAAAAAAACTTTAAATTGTTCAAGGAAAAATGTGTAAGAAAACGGGACAAATTTCTGCCGTTTAGCAGTATCCAATTGATAATCATAAAACTTTTTTACATCTTTTTCGTTTTGCGAGGTGGTTATCTCAATGCCAATTTTTTCTGCCTTTCTTATTTCATATCGGGTCGATTTTCTCATTTGCGCCATCAACTCTTTCTCTGTGGGGCTGATGTCCAACCTGGACGTTAATTCTGCGTGCAGATGCATTGGTGCACTTTGAAAATTATTTGCTTTGAATAACTTTTTTGAAAATTCATCCTCCAAAAGTTGTGGCCTAATTCGCACAAAAATGCACTGGTGCTCTTTGGCAATTTCTTTCATGGCTGCAAAAACAACCTCTACCAGTTTTTTATTGTTCCAATCAATGATCGGCCCTGCCGGGACGGTAAGATATCTTCCCCTTCTGGCTGGTTCTACGACACTGAGCATGACACCTATTAAGGAATCACCTTCATAAAATCCTGTTCTTATAATTTCCTTTTTTAAATTTTGGTGAAATTCTCCCCAATACCATGACTGGAGAAAATTTGCTTCTTTATGCTCAGAGAGGAAACTTTCCCAAAGTTTTTTTTCTTCAATTTTTTTGACAGTTATTTGAACCATTGATTGATTTCCTCAACTATAAATATAGCATCTTTTTCCGAAACATTTCTGTGCGTAGGTAAATTAACAATTCGTGTGGCAATGACTTCAGCATTTGGGCACTGATTTTTATAATCTGTTCGTGACAAATATTTTTTAGGACCAATAGGAGCATCATACCACGTATCGGAAATATAAATGTTCTTCTTTTTTAGGCTGAGTAATAATTCGTCCCTCTTTTCAACAAATATAGGAAATCTCAAGTTGGCAGACGAATCAATTGTATTGCAAATGGATTTTTCCAAAACGTTCTTTTCCAAATGCTCTGCATAAATCGTGGCAATCTTATTCCGATGCACTGCTGTTTCGGCCAAATTGGTATATTGCTGATAAATTAACTCTGCATTCCAATTGGGCAACTTATGAATTGCATCTGATTCTTGATTATCCATGGGGCTTTGCAAAAGCTTCATTTTCTTTAAACTAAAATGGAGAACTTTTCCAAAGCCAAACCTATATGTTTTTCTTATCATCCATGTAAACCACGGATAATACCGATCTTTTTGCTGCTTTTGAGAATTAATTGTTAAAAGTTCTTTCTCTCCATTCTGAATTCTCCATTCCTTATTCCTAATAACAAGCGCTCCTCCTGAAATGCCATCGATAACTTTGTCTTGACTAAAGGAAAGGATAACAAAATCCCCTACTGTTCCAGCTTCTTTACCGTTCTTATATGTCGTTCCGATACAGTGGGCCAAATCTTCAATCACCACGATGCCTTTTTCTCGACAGAACTTTGTAATTTGTTCGCCTTCTGCTGGATAGCCTAAGGTATTTTGTATAAGAAGCACTTTCATTTCAGGATGTTTCTCTAACATTTTTTTTACTGTTTCCAAGGAGTAATTTAGGGATTGATCGATATCAAAGTAGACAACGCTGTAACCTTCTTTCACAATTGCTTCATAGACTGCAAAACAAGTAAAGCCACAAATGCCAACCGCACTTCCCTTCCGTGCAATTGCCCGAAGTGCCAAACGAATTGCTTCTCGCCCTTTGTAGACAAGTGTTGCTTCTCCTGCATATCGCTTTTCAAGATAGTGTTTTAACCTCGTTGCGTTCTCCTTTTTGTTTGAAGCACGAAGCGTTTTTTGGACAAAGCGGTTATCATAATTAGAACCTAGAGAATTAAAAATGGTCATAGTTATAGATCTTTTGAGATAATGGAAGTGACTTCTTTCGGGTGGGTAAACATCGGCGAGTGTCTTGCCTCAGAGATAATATGTAAAGAGGAATTTTTTAATCCTGCTGCAAATATTTTCCCGTCCTGCAGGGGTGTTACTTTATCATTCTGACCCCAAATAATTGTTGTTGGCGTTTCTATTGCTGATAAATCTTTTCGCAAATCAACTTTTATTAAATTGCGCATGGTTTCCCGGACAAATGGCTCTGCTTTTTCGTAATCATGCTCATGGGCAAATTTGTATAATAACACTTTTAACTGTTTTGACTGTGTCACATTCTTACCTGCTTTTGCTAGCTGACCAAAGACAAACCGTTTGAAACGTATCGGCAAATCATCATGATAAATTCCTGCTGCATCAATAAGAAACAGTTGCTTTACTTTTTGAGGATACTTTTTTGCATACGCCAAACTTATTCTCCCACCATTGGAATGTCCCATGAGAACAACTTTTTGTGGCTCTTTTTTCAGAATTTCATGAAGCCACAGGATATAATCATCAATATCCCAGACTTTCTTAAGCGGTGCTGTCAGTCCTGGAATCTTAAGAATAACTGTCTCAATCCCCTGTTTTTTTAATAGCTCCAAAACAGGGTTCCACTTCTCAGTAGAGTAAGCCCATCCATGCAATATATAAATCTTTCTCATAAATTGTAGTTGTCATGCTGAAACGAGTTCAGGATGACAAGTTAAAGTCCCCATTGTTTTCTTCTTATCTCCCATATTTTTTCCCGTCTGGCAAGAAGTGCTACATCACTTTTATTCTTTAACAAGTGTTCAATAATTCCTTCCATAAATCTTGCTCCTTTAAACAAAATTGTCTCTCCTCCTTGCACGTGTTGCAGAATAAAATCTAGGACTTCTTTCGGATTCTCAAAAGCATCAACTGCAATATTTTTTTGAGATTGTTTTTTAAACTCAGGCAAAGTGTATTTCATTACCCGAGGTCCGAGAAAAATTATATGTTCCGCGTCCAGTGTGACTAACATTCCCGCAAGCTTTTTATGCTCTTCTTTTTCTTCTTCTCCTAATTCTAACATGTCGCCAATTACTGCCCATTTCTTGGATGCAGGAAATGTTTGAAACATGTTGAGAATTACTGACATTGAAGAAAGATTTGCATTATAACAACTGTCAATTATCGTCAAGCCATTTACGCCTTCAAAGAGCGAGCCTCTTCCTGGCGGCAATTGAAATTTTTTGAAAGTTCGATCCATTGGGAGTTTCAGATAATCCATCGTTTCTTCACACATTGCTATTGAAAGAAACACTTCTTCAGGCAAAAGGTAGTTGAATGCGTATTGTTTATTCTTAAAATTATACTGCGTACCGTGTTTGTTTATTGAGTAGCTTTTAAATAACTGTGCTTTTTTAAGTGAAAGCACTTTCGCTTTACTGCGCGAAATCTGTTTGGTCATAAGTGCGCAATCCCCATCGATAACGAGCAGTGAATTGCAGTATACTGCAAACCAACCATATTCATAGGCAATCGCTTCCTCGACTGTTTTAAATTTACCTGCTGAAACAAGCGAATCAAAATTCATACTGTGGGTTCTGGATGAACTAACCCACAAGACAATTTCTGGTTTGAGAAGTTCAGCGAGAAATTTTCCTTCTTGGGGTCTATCTGCATCTGCTTCCACAACATAAATTTTTTCTTTTGGAAGTGGACGCAAAACTTGCAATGGTGCTTTGAGAATAAGAGATAACCATTCAAATTTCTGCAAGGTCACGCGGTGAAGGTCAAGGATATCAAAGGGAATACCAAACGAGCTGTTGGCGTGATGAGAAAATTTGGCTTTCTCACGAAGTTGGGATTCAAGCATATGCAACAGTGTCGTTTTGCCATTGGAACCGGTCACGACAATAATTCTCGGGTTCCATTTTCGCAAACGCATGAGGGCAAAAAAACAAAAGTATGATGCGATTGGAAAATAGAAGTAACTTTTTAATCTGGCCAACATGTAACTTAATTTTACCAGAATCAACTGATCATTGCTTAGACTTTATCCAAATACTCGTAATAAAAAGGCTCACTAGACACGCAGCGGTTGCAATGAAAAATGCAATATGCATGCCCTGGATAAATTCACCCTGGCTTCCGATAAGTGAACCTAATATTGCAACGCCCAAGATGCTTCCCACTTGCCTACTGACATTATAAATACTTGAGGCTATTCCTGAATGTTCTTTTTTCACATTCGTAACAACGGCCACGGTTATGGGTGGAATTGTGAAGGCCATAAAAAGACCAATTGTTGCCATGGCAATTGCAATAAAAATATATGGCGTTCCCTCATTAACCAGTCCTAACCCAGCATAGCCCAAACATCCAAATAAAATTCCAATTAAGATAGGAATCTTTACACCCATCTTCCCGGCAAGTTTTCCAGTAAATAAAGATGCAATAAAAAGCGGAATACCTCCAGGGAGAAGTGCCATACCAGTTTTAAGTGGTGAATAGTGTTGTACTTGCTGAAAAAACAGACTCAGAATAAAAAGATAGCCGTAGAGGGTGAAAAAACTGAGAAAACCAACTGCATTTGCACCTGAAAAAGTACTATTACGAAAGAATGATAATGGCAGCATTGGCATTTTCGTCTTAAGCTCTCGCATAAGAAAAAGCATCGTGGCAATAATAAAAAGGATCAATGCACTTAGAATAAGTGGAGAATGCCATCCTAAGCCTTTCCCCTCAATAAAAGAAAATGTCAGTAAGCTCAAAGAGGCAATTGCAGCTATTTGTCCAGGTATATCAAATCCTCTTTTTTTTGTTGGTGATTCTGTGATAAAAAATGTTGTAAGCAGCAAACAGAGAATACCAAAGGGTACATTAACGAGAAATATGCTCCGCCAGCCAAATATATTTATAAGTACTCCTCCCAACACAGGTCCGATAGTCGCTCCAAATCCACCAATTGCACCATAAACCCCCAAGGCACTTGCTTTCTTTTTTGCATCTGGAAAAGTGTGATTAATCAATGCAAGTGAAGCGGGAACCAAAAGTGCGGCTCCAAATCCTTGCGCTATTCTTCCCAGTTCGAGTAGCCAAAGTGTCGGCGCAAGTCCGCAAAGAATTGATGAGAGCGTAAACATAATAAGACCTGCGATAAATATCCGTTTGTTCCCTATCCTATCGCCGAGCGCTCCGGTAGTGAGAAGTAAACTTGCAAAGATAAGCGCATAACCATCTATAATCCATTGCAGCGCGTTTAGCCCGCCTCCTATATGCTCTTTTATATTCACGAGCGCAACGTTGACAATGGTGACGTCCAGGATAGTCATAAAAAACCCAAGACAAAGTGCGACAAATGCTATGGTAGGGTGTCTCCCCTGTGCTATTTTCAACATATAACTTAAAAGTATAGATAAGCTGCTTAAGAAGCAAGTAAAAGTCCAGTAATAAGTACAATACAAACAGTTAAACTTAAAACTCCTAAAAGAATCAATTCAAGTAGAATAATGTAGAACTGTTGAGTTCTCTTCGAATGCAGTTTTTGTGTCTTCGCATAGAGTATTATTCTAGTTGATACTATTATGAAAACACAACAATGAACCTATTCTTGATGCTGTTTTTCGACATTCATAAAGCGGATTCTGTTGCCTTGGAACATGAGATCGATCTCCCCTGTTGCGCCGTTACGATGTTTGGCTATCAATAACTTCGATGGTATCAGTGGACCAGTTACTTCTCCTTCAGGTCGATAAATAAACATAACAACATCAGCATCTTGCTCAATCGTACCTGATTCACGGAGATCTGCAAGTTGCGGTTTTTTCTCTCCTCGATGCTCAACAGCACGAGATAACTGTGATGCAGAGAGTACCGGGATTTGCAATTCACGTGCTAAATTCTTTAATGCCTGCGAGATCATAGCAACTTCTTGGACACGACTATCATAACGCTTGCCTGGATCAATCAGTTGTAAATAATCAACAATCAAGAGAGAAAGATCATGTTCCATTTGCAGACGCCTGGCTTTACTTCGCATTTCAATAAGAGACAAGCCTGGTGTATCATCAATATAAATTGGTGCATCAGCAAGCTGCCCCATTGCATCTGATAATTTCCCAAAATCCTCCTCTGACAACTTCCCTGTTTTTAATTTCCACGCGTCGACATCCGCTTGTCCGACAAGCAAACGATCCACCAATTCTTCTTTACTCATTTCCAAAGAAAAAATGCCGACTGATTTCTTGTCTTTCACTCCAATGTTTTGCGCAATGTTTAACATGAAAGCAGTTTTTCCTTGTCCGGGTCGAGCAGCAAGAATAATCAAATTATTTTTTTGCATCCCAGAGAGGACATTATCAAGATCGATAAAACCTGTCTGCACACCTCGAAAACCACTCCCCACTTTTTGCAAATCATCAATTCTATCAAAGCTATCAGTCAAAGAATCTTTCAATTGGACAAAACCTCGTGTCATATGACCTTGGGAAATAGAAAAGATTGAGGATTCGGCTTTATCGAGAATATCTTTTACTTCATTATCTTCATTGTACCCATATTCTGCGATTTCGGTTCCGGCTGTGATGAGAAATCTTTTGGTGGAATCTTCCTTTACCATTTGTGCATAGGTGCTGACATTGGCCGCAGTTGGCACTTGCTCAATCAGATCGGTCAGATATGCGGGATCAAACTTTTTCAGTTGTCTACTCTTTTTTAATTTTTCGGTAAGGGTTAATAAGTCGATGGGCTTTCTCTCCTCATAGAGAACAAGCATTTCACCATAGATAATGCCATTGATGTCGCTGTAGAAATCACGAGTTTGAAGAATTTCAGACACAGGGACAATAGCATTCTTATCAATAAGAATTGCTCCGAGAACACTTTGTTCAGCGGTATCGTTATGAGGAAGGACTTTGATTGCCATTACACGAGTAAAATTGTTTCCATTTCAGCAGACAATTTGCCGAGACTCGTGGTAAATTTGTTCATTTGTTGTAACTTATCTTTTTCAAATCCTTCTGCAACTTCTTTTGCCTGGGCGCCATAGAAAACAACAGCATTGACAGCAAGTGCAGTTAAGAATGAAGCGTCTCCTCCTTCATCACAATTCACAAGAACGAGATAATGTTCTTTTAATTTATGTTGCATTGCACTCAGTGCTTTGAGTGAACCGACGAGGATTTCAATGCCTTCCAAATTCATACTATACAAAAGGTTCGTGTCATTTCGTTGTCCTGCGATTTTGACACCACCAATTTCATACTCTCCTGCTCCGGCGATAACGACTGTTTCGTTGGAGGTATAGGTATTTTCAGAATTCAGTAAAAACACAGCGTTAGTGGAGTTTGCGTCATCTTGCGGGTTAACAACAAAAGAGACAGATTTTCCTTTAATCCGTAGCGCAGATTTTTGCAGCAATCCAATTTCCATGTACCTCATACTAACACAAGCAATTTGCCTTGACAAGTAGTTGCAATTATCGTATTATCGACACGCAACTCGTCGTTGCCTGTAGGAATAAAGACGAGTATACACGTCCTACTATCCACCGGTCTTACTTTATGAAAGCAGAAAAAGTTATCTTATCGTTTGTTGCTGTATTTATTGGCCTTATTGCCGCCGGTGTCGCCTTTTATCTTTACCAATCAACAAAAGCAATCCCGCCTGACCAAACAAAACCAGCTGTCGTTAAATCGGCAGTGACTGCAGCTCCCACCCCTTCTGACACTGACATCCTCACCGTTGATGAACCAAAAGACGAAACAGTAATTAATAAACCAACAATTACTATTAAAGGAAAATCAGTGAAAGGCGCGGTTGTTACGGTTTCGACCCAGGATAGTGATCAAGTTGTTCAACCTGCTGACAATGGAGATTTTACCTTGACACAAACTATTCCGAGTGGTACAAGTATCTTACATTTCTCGGCGATTTTTCCTGACGGAACACAGAAGCAATTGCAAAGAACAATTACGTACTCGACTGAAAATTTCTAAATTTTTTGTCATCCCGGACTTGATCCGGGATCTATAGATTCCCGCCTACGCGGGAATGACATAATTAAATATGCAAAATATACAGAAACTAATACTACCATTGATTATTCTCAGTATCCTTTTTATTCCTGTAACTCAAACACATGCTGCATCAACAGTTACTCCGACAACCGATCCGCAGTTAAACAAACAAATTAATCAATTAAAAGACAAAATTGCTTCACGAGTATCTGAGCTTAATCTGGTAGAAAAGCGCGGCATTATTGGTGTCGTTTCATCGGTAAGTAGCAATCAGATTAATGTAACAGATATGAATGGCACTGCACTAGCAATTGATGTTGATGAAATCACAAAATTTACTTCTCCTAGCAATAAAGCTACATTTGGTATTTCAGATTTAGCTAAGGGCACAAAAGTAAGTATTTTGGGACTATACAACAAAGAGTCCAAGCGCATTCTGGCTCGATTTATTGATACACAAGTGGATCCAACTCGTTATGAAGGCGTGATAGCAAGTATTGATAAAAAAAATGATAACATTATCGTCGAGACAGCTGATCAAAAGCAAGTTACTGTCAGCATCGATACGACAACGAAAATCTCATCATCAGACAATGGTGCGGCTTTGGTCAGATATGGCTTTTCCAAATTGAATGTCGGTGACCGCGTATTCGTTGTCGGGTATCCAGATAAGAAAGATACCAACATGCTGGATGCAACCCGTATTATTGACTTCCAAAACGTTCCCAAAGATCCAAATATTGTTGTAAGCGCCCCTACTCCGACTGTATCAGCAGCACCTACCAGTGCCGGAGCCAAAGGACTTAAACCCGTCAAATAGGTCATGCAAAATCGCCTACAGAAGCTCAGAAAACTACTCGCAGCCCAAAATCTTGACGCAGTCCTCATCTCCTCTGTTCCAAACATCATATATTTTACCGGCTATGCGAACTTCTCACATATTGAACGTGATGGGTATCTGTTAATAACTAAGGATAAAAATTATCTGATCACAAGCGCTCTGTATTATCATGAAGTAAAAGACGCAGTAAAGCATTTTGAAATACATGAACGCACAAGAAATCGCAATACCAGAGTTATCTTGCAAGAACTCCTTTCAGAAAGACAACGATGTGGTTTTGAAGCATCCAATTTGACCGTAGCTGAACATACAACAATTTTGCCTTCAACGAATGAGTGGTTACCCGTTGATTTAAGTCTGTTGCGGGAGAAAAAAGATCCTGAGGAAATCGATGCAACTCAGGAAGCGGCACGTTTTGGTGATAAGGTTTTTGATATGCTCTTACAAAATATCAACCGTGACATATCTGAGAAGTCCTTAGCAACTTTTATCGAAATAACAGCCAAACAAGCTGATGCTGATATATCATTTGCCCCCGTTATCGCTTTCGGAGAAAATGCAGCTATTCCTCATCACCACACCGGCCACAAAAAACTTGCGGCTGATACCTGTATCCTTATGGATTTTGGAATAAAAAAATATAATTACTGTTCAGATATGACACGCACGGTGTTCTTCGGCAAACCCTCAGCTACCTTTATAAAAATATATCAGACAACTCTGGATGCTCAGAAAAAATCGATTGAATATATTACCAACTGTCTGGATAAAAACGAACCTGTTATCGCTGGAAAAATTGATCAGACCGGACGAGATTATATCGTAAGTAGAGGTTTCCCGCCATTTAATCATTCAAGTCATGGAATAGGTTTGGAAGTTCATGAAGCACCACACCTGTTTCCCGATTACAAAAATCACGTAGAAGAAAACATGGTCTTCTCTATCGAGCCAGGCATTTATCTCCCGAGTGAAATGGGTGTACGCATCGAGGATGATTTCGCAATTCAAAACAATAAATTGATACAGCTAACTAAATCCTCACGAGAACTTATCGAGATTTAACTTTTTTGTGAGACTTATGTGAATCCTTTCCTTCATCATCTTTTGGACCATATTTGAGTGTAGGATAGACAAGAATAGCAATAGCAAGCAGCATAATTGAGCCCGAAATATAAAAAGCATCTAATGGATTAATAACAATATTCATACATTTTTCCTTTTAACTTTAGCTAATAGCACTAGACTTGTACCGAGACAGAAAAAGGCTATTACTAATCCCAATATTACATTAAGGATAGCAATACTGTCAACGCCAGCAAAAAGCGGTGTGAAAATACTTGCCAAAAATACCAAACTGAGATTTGAAGTAAAATCAGCCAATTGTTTTACCTGTTCTCTATTCAATCGAAACACATATCGATTGTAGCAAAATTAGCTATTGCAAAACTCATATAATCTTCGCTATAGTAAATACATAAGCTCTTTTTGAGCAAAAAAATACTATGGCAACTGAAACACAAACATTAGAAGCACAAAAAGCCGATGCACCAACGACTGAGGTAAAACCGGCTCCAAATCGAGGTGAACAACCCGGCAAGCATTGGTGGAACAAGCTTACAGGGAGCCCTCTTGGAGATGGAGATCCAGCATCTCGTGAAGTTGCAAGAGTTGCAGAACAATTTGCCGAGGAAAGGGCGAAAGCAAAACCGCTTGCTGACACAGACCCTAAAGATGTTTCCGACGCAGCAGAATTAATAGCTAATGGTGGTGATAAAGCTACCGATCAACTTTCAAATGACGCAGAAGTGCTAAAGACAGTTCAGGAGAGAGTTTTAGAAGTGGTAGAAGAAGTACCTGATAGACCGGTCGCTTCTGAAGAAACAGAAGAAAATCCCCCGCTGGTAGAAGCGAATTCTGATGGTGTCATCGCAGAAGCTGAAGAAGCAACTCAAAATGCCGCACTTAATGAACCCCAAAATGATGAAAAGAATTCTGATGGCGGAACACCAGAAGCTGCTCAAGCAGGTACAGCTGATTTAGGTGTGACAGCTGACCAGAGCATTTCTGAAGTGCAAACTGGAGACGCCCAAGACGCTTTATCTTTGGACGGAGGCCCTACAACAGAACAAAGTGATGACATAAAATCTACCCTATCATCGGATGGTTCTCAAGAATTAGATAGTAGTTCCTCTACTGGAAAAGCTGATGATGTTGCGGTCTCAGAAGGTGATCAACCAACTCTTGAAAGACATGACAAGCCAAAAAACATGGATGATGGAAGCGATGAAAATCTTACAAACAATAATGAGGATGCTGAAGCTAAACCTAAAAGTCTAACAGAAGATGTGAGTACGGAAGTTGGAATGAATAACGAAAGTGAAAGCAATCTTAAAGATAAAATAACACCCGAACAAGCTGCTGAAAATTATGATCAGTTTATGATGAGACTCTTAGATTCAAATATTGATCCTAAAGATGCTGAAGCGTTAAGAAAAGCAGCTAAAGAAAATCCGGAATCCATACCTGATTTTCTCAGTATGCTTGATGACATGGATGCTATGGCTACTGATATTGCTGATACATATGCGAAGCATTCACGCGGCGAAATCAAAGATAAAGCGAAAGCAATGGATGAAATATCTCAAGACTTTGTAGATGCATTGTCAAAAGAAAATGCTCCTGAAGCCGACCATAAAAAAGCTGAATTGCTTAAACTCTATAAAGAAAAACTCACAAAAGATGACGTCACTTTAACCTGATAATCTTCTCTCCCCTCCCCATAACTCTTCCAAATATGGTATCATAGAGGCATGATAGAACCACGAACGTTGAAAGGTTTCCGAGATTTCTTGCCCACAGAAGCGCGCAAACGAAACTATGTTATAACCAAATTAAAATCTGTTTTTGAATCTTTTGGATTTGAACCTCTTGAAACACCAACTCTGGAATATGAAGATATTCTAGCCGGCAAATACGGTGAAGAAGGAGATAAATTAATGTATCGATTCGAAGACAACGGCAAGCGTCGTGTTGCCATGCGCTATGACCAAACAGTCCCCCTCGCCCGCGTCGTGGCCCAATACAAGAACGATTTACCCATGCCATTCAAACGTTACCAAATCCAAAATGTCTGGCGTGCTGAGAATACCCAGAAAGGAAGATATAGAGAGTTTTTGCAGAGTGATATCGATATTGTTGGGGATGATATTGCCCTTGCCGATGCTGAGGTTATTGCTACTGCAGCAAGAGCGTTAGATACATTAGGTTTTGACAAATATAAAATATTAATTAATAACCGTACCATCTTTAACTTTGTAAACGAAGAGATGAATTGGACAGCTGATCAAGGTATAAAAGTTGTTCGTGCTATCGACAAACTTAAAAAAATCGGTAGAGATGAAGTTTTAAAAGAGATTAGTAATGTAGGTATGTCTCTTATTGATGCAAAACGAGGTCTTGAAATTATTGAAACTAAAAAACCGACTCCAAGGTTAGAAGAAACTTTCTCTATATTAAAAGCAATGGGAATTGAAAATAGGAGATGGGAATATCTTCCTACACTTGCTCGAGGGATGGATTATTATACAGGTTTAATTTTTGAAATAGAGATAGATGAATATTCTGCCGGCTCTGTAGGTGGAGGTGGAAGATATAATAATCTTATTGGCATGTATGCCAACCAAAAATATCCCGCGGTCGGTTTTGCATTCGGTTTTGACCGCACGATGGAAGCAATGGAAGCCTTAAATCTTTTTCCCGACGAAATAACAGAAGCAACAGGGAAAGTACTAGTGACAATCTTCTCTGAAGAAACCAAACAAAAATCGCTTGAAGTGACAATCAAACTTCGTGAAGCGAATATAAACACTGAATTATATCTTGGTGAACTCAAAGAAAAAAATCCTTTGGAAAAACAACTGAAATATGCAAATCAGAAAAATATCCCTTACGTTATCGTTATCGGTCCTGAAGAAGTTGAGAAGAATATGATCACGTTAAAAAACATGAAAACCCGCGAACAACAACAACTCTCACTTGAAGATACAGTAAAAGTAATCACCCAGTAAGTCCAACCCTTGTCAATTAGCTTTGATTACGCTATAATAAGTCTATGAAATCAGCAATCCACCCAAAATATTTTGAAAAAGCGCAAGCCGTGTGTGTTTGCGGCAACAAATTTACCGTTGGTTCTACGCAAGAAAACATCCACGTTGAATTATGCTACAAATGTCACCCATTCTATACTGGTGAACAAAGATTTGTAGACCGAGCTTCTCGAATTCAGAAATTCCAAACGAAACAAAAGAAAGCTACCGAGTACAAGCAAACCGTTACGAAGAAAGTTGAAGACAAGAAAAGACAACAAGAAGGTCCAAAGTCACTTCGCGAAATGCTCATGGGCGCTAAATAGCTATCTTGTCATTCTGAGGTGCAACCGAAGAATCTTAAGAGATCCTTCACTATCGTTCAGGATGACCAAAACCCCACTATGAACGACTACCGCTATACTCAAATCGAAGAACTCGACAAGCAAATTGAAGAAACCCGCAAACTTCTTGAAGATTCTTCCATGGCAGAACTCGCAAAAGAAGAAATTGCTGATCTGGAAGCACAAAAACAAGCAATCGAAGAAAGCCTCGAAAACTCAAATAAAAAAACCGGTGAAAGCTACGATGAACGTAATATTATGCTGGAACTGAGTGGCGCTGCTGGCGGCGATGAAGCAAAGATTTGGGCAGAAGAGCTTCTCATTATGTACACTCGCGCTGCACAAAAGCAAGGGTTTCGAGTCGAACAACTTGAAGAAAGTGTGATTAAGATTGTCGGTCACGGAGCATTTGGAAAGTTCAAACATGAGGCAGGGGTTCATCGAGTCCAAAGAATCCCTACGACTGAGAAGAAAGGTCGTGTGCATACTTCAACGGCAACCGTTTCGATCATTCCTGAGCTTGATGATATTGATTTATATATCAATCCTGACGATATCGAATTTGAAGCCTTCCGATCAGGCGGTCATGGTGGTCAAAATGTGAATAAAGTTTCCACTGCTGTGCGCTTGAAACATAAGCCATCAGGACTCGTCGTCACCACGTCTGTAGAACGTTCTCAACTGCAAAACAGAGAAATTGCGATGCAGCTCCTTCGTGCCAAACTCTGGGAAATAGAAATTGAAAAGCGCCGAAATGAAATTGATTCGCTGCGTTCCACCCAAGTTGGACGCGGAGACAGATCAGAAAAAATTAAAACCTATAATTTCCCACAAGACAGATTAACAGATCATCGCATTAATAAATCATGGAAAAATCTTCCCGGTATCATGGCCGGAGATATACCCGATGAACACGAAGCCATTGAAACAGCAATGGAAGCGTAACGTTTTCTTATTGTCATTTTGAGGCAGCAGCCGAAGAATCCCACTGAACCGAGATCCTTCACTTACGCTCAGGATGACAACTGAGTGAAAAGAACTGAACAGTTACTAAAGCTCTGTTTGCAATTTTATCTCCTTCGTAATACAATATTTTGCAACACCGTTATGCTGCCTACCAAACTTGCTTTTGTCGATATTGAAACAACCGGAATGAGATCTTCTTCTGATAGAATTATCGAAATCGGTATTTTACGAGTTGAAGATAACAAACTTACCAAAAGCTTCAAATCCTTGATTAATCCAGAGTCGTATCTCCCGAAAGAAATCACTTCACTCACAGGCATTACGACCAAAGAACTTGAGCATGCACCAACCTTTCGCAGCGTCAAAGATGAGATTGTGGATATTCTGCAGGATTGTACTTTTGTGGCACACAATGTCCGCTTTGACTATGCATTTTTAAAACATGAACTTTTGCGAGAGAATATTACCTATTCAGCGAAACACTTCTGCACCGTACGTCTTTCCCGTCTCTTATTCCCCCACTGGGAACGGCACAATCTGGATGCAGTGATCCGAGAGGTCGGCCTTTCCTGTCAGAACCGTCATAGAGCTTATGATGACGCGCAGGTACTCTATGATTTCTACATGCATCTTTTAGATACACTATCACAAGCCCAACTGGAAGAAGCACTTGCGAAGACAATGAAAAAGCCTTCCCTACCACTTCATTTACCAATTGAAGATTTGGAAAAACTACCTGAAAAACCTGGCGTGTATGTATTCTACGGCAATAAAGAAAAAACGGAACAGACAAGTGGTTTTGAACATGTCCCGCTGTATGTCGGCAAGAGTATTAATATCCGTAATCGAGTCTTGAGTCACTTCTCTGCAGATATAACTTCTCCAAAAGAAATGAATATTGCTCAACAAATCAAGCGAATTGAAACAATCACTACAGCCGGCGAACTTGGCGCATTACTTCTTGAATCGCAAATGATTAAAGAACTATTGCCACTCTATAATAAAAAATCACGGATAAAACACGAATTACTCGCCTTGAAAAAACGGATAAATAAACAAGGATATGATGAGTGTTATCTCGAACCGATTACCAAAATTTCTCCTGATCATCTGCAAGACTTTCTCGGATTTTATCGTTCCAAAAAACAGGCGAAAGCTGCATTGGCAGATCTCGCCATACAACATAAACTCTGTGAGAAACTCTTAGGTCTGGAGAAAACTAGCACTGCATGTTTTGCGTATCGTCTCGCGCGTTGTAATGGCGCCTGTATAGGCCGGGAAAAACCACAATTATATAACCTCAGACTCCTTATCGCTATTTCAGAGAATAAAATACTTCCTTGGCCCTTTGCAGGTGCAATTATGATACAAGAAGACACTGGTGTAAAAGACGATTTTGGCAATAAAGAAATAGCAGAATATTTCCTGATTAATAATTGGTGTTATTTGGGCAATGTAAAAGTTGACCCCGAAGGTAACCTCAAAGATACTATCATGCAAGATGTGAAATTTGATTTAGATGTTTACAAAATCGTTCGACAGTTTCTGAAAAACCCAGCGAATAGAAAGAAGATTAAAGTTATTGGAACAAGAACAGAAAAACAGTCAATAATAAGACAACTAAACCTCCCCCGGTAATAATAATAAAGTCATGCTCTGTTGCAACGATTCTTGCATGAGCATGTTTTTTACTTTTCGTTTGAGTAGGTTTTGATTTAGAGCTTTTTGTGGTAGTTTTGGTTTTCTTCATACAATCACCCGCCTCACTGAAAAAATCTCTCTTATTAGCATACAACATGAGTATGAGTTACTGTCAAGAGGAAATTAAAACGAGCGGGTAATATGTCAATACATTTTGTGCATCGAAAGGTAAATAGAAACGGTCTTCAATGATTCTTTTCGTTTTTTGATCAGTTTGGGATTTCTGAATAAGTGCAGGGTTTTGTAGCGCGTATGTTTCAAACTCCACGATGCT
>JBBSGT010000008.1:0-51368 GCA_038253825.1 Candidatus Levyibacteriota bacterium | reverse complement strand
CGTGAGATATTGAGATACATACCTCTATTTTACTCCCATTAGGTACCCCAAAACAGCTGGAAAAATCACCAAAAACAGTGTTTTTAGGCACAAATACTAAACGGATTAATTAAAAAGTGGCTTTTTTCCTTGAAGTCAGGGATTCATAGTATTCACCTATTAGTATTGCATGCCATAGTGATTCGAATTTCTGTAACAAAACTTATTTTCATTTCCTCACTCAAAAAAATATTGTCTATGGAAACACTTTTTAAGTCCATGACCCCAATTAAAATTCTTCTCTTTTTAGGCCTTGCCTTTTATAAAAACTATCTCTATAACCAAAATATTCACATTTAGAGTTACATATGGATAAGAAAGATTTAGCTCAGGAAGTTATTTGGGGGGGGGCGAGAGAATATGACATTTGCATGGTGCTCTTGCGTCATGTTGTCTGGCAAATGCTTGGGAGGAAATGGGAAAATCCAGATGGTTATCATATGCTGACATACATGAGATTCTACTTCATCGCCGCATACCGCAACTGATATTCTCGGACTTCCAGACCGGGAGAAAACTCTTTGAGACGAAGCCTTTTGTAATGCATATCCAAATAATCTTTGATATTTTTCTCATACCCTTGATCGTAGGACAAAACGACAAAAAGATGGAGGTATTGCGACTGATACGAAGCAAGCTGAGCCTTAAATTGGCTCTGAGAGTATGCAGGAATACCCCCCTGGGTATATCTATCCCACTTGGGAATCGTTTCAATTTTGGTATTTCCTTGATACGTATATTCAATTGGATAAATGGTAAAAGGCGCCGAAACAGCAACAATATCTGAGGCTGTTGCATAAGATTGCAGATAATTTGCCACTCCAGCATAATTTTCTTTCAAAGGTGTCGTTGTCGCAATATTTTGATAGACCAACAAAATAAACATCACCGAAAATAAAATACCGAAAATGATTCTCGATCCCTTTTTGTGAAATCCCGAGAAGATCCAGGAAATGAGAATAAAAAGTGTCGGAGTGACAAGTATAAGATACCGTGAGAGAAAAATTGGACGCAAATATGATCCCAGGAAAATCAGAATAACCGGAAGGAATGTTGCAAAGGCAAAATAATTTATGTTCTCCCCTGATTGTTCTTCTCGTTTGGTAAAAATAAAAAAGAAAGAGAGAACAAAAATGGGCCAGAGGGAAATCAAAATTGATTGAATAGTGTTGCTTTGAAACCCAAAAAGAAAATTGATAAATACTTGAAAAATATTAAAACTGGTAGGCGCCACAATAAGCGGTTGCGAGTTGGAAGCTGCACCCATTTGCAGGAAAAAATATATCCACGGAAGGAAAAAAACAGCAGCTATCAACATAAGCAAAAAATGAATTATCACTATTTTCCTACTTCGATTGGGGGGTTTTTGAAGATCATTTTTTATTCCCATTTCATATTCAGGGTTGATGATAGCGCACCATATAAGATAGCAGAACTGTGTTGCAAGAAGAAAAATAAAGAAATAATGGGTATAAAGGCCAAGAATTGCTGTGGTACAATAACCAAATTTACTTGCTCTTCCACCGGAACGGATAAATCTGACAAAAAATAAATGATTCCAAGTAGTAACAAAAGCAAACAGCGAATACATTCTCGCCTCTGAGCTATACCACATAATAAATGGCGATAAAGAAAAAAGTGTTATGGTTACCATAGCGACCCGTTTATTACTCATCTCTTTTGCAAGCTGGTACAAAACAGGCAAGGTTATAACGAAAAAAAGAAACGAGAGACTACGCGCGGCCAGAATAGTATTGCCAAAGATTTGTAGCCAAAAATGGAGCAAAACTTCATAAAGCGGAACTAGCACATCTTGGGCATCCAGATGTAAAACTTGAGAGATTGATTTGGTCGAAACCCAAATTGATTGTGCCTCATCCAATCTGATCGACTGGAATGCCAGCGTAACAACAGAAACACCAACAGAAATTATAATGATGAGAAGATAAAAATAGTTATGACGAATAAATTTTGTCATACGCCGGATATTCTTGGTAATGAATGCTGAAGTGCAACTTTTTTATCAACTTCAGATACATCCTCTGTGGAAGACAATGAAGCTTTAATGTAAGGATAAAAAAGCGTGATGTTGAAAAATGTCCATGCCATATTTGTCATCACTGAAGGAGTAAACCCTTCACGGTGCAAAGCCACTATTACCCCGATAATAGCAACGACTATATAAAAAATATGTGGATATGCAAGATAGACAAAATTACCTGAAAGCGCTTTTTTGGAAGTAATAGTAAAGGTATCATTTCTTCCGGTAATCGCAGAAAGTAAAGCAGAAAGTTGCAGCATAAATGATGATTGCGAAAAAGCCAACGCCCGAAAAGTCACATTTTTACCTGAAACCATATAAAGCGTTAATAGATTGAGGAACATAAATGGAATAAAGTAAAAAGCGAAATTCGTTGTTGAGATCGTCACTGGCTTAATACCGAAAAAGAAAAAGAGAAGTGGCATCATCATATCAATAAGAATAACTAGACCGTTAAGATAATACAATGCAGATGTAAAGTATTGCCACCGCTGATCCATGGTAAGACCACGCATAAAAAATGGATTTTCTCGGAATAAAGCTTCTAAAGATCCTCTCGCCCATCGGCGTTGCTGCTTGTAGTATGATAATAAATCTTCTGGTGCGAGTCCCGATGCCAACACCTCAGGTATATAGATTGATTGATATCCTTTCTGATGAATACGGATTGAAGTAAGAAAATCTTCCGTAATACTTTCCTCTACCATTCCTCCAATGCTTTCAAGTACGAAACGTCTGATAGCGACATTGGTTCCACAAATAAAGGCACTATTATAGTTATCTTTTCCCCGCATAATAGGTCCATAAAAAAGTTCCTGCTGTTCCCACGCGGCTTGAGCAACATCGTTTTTCTTATGGTTCTCATAATATTGTGGACTCTGAACAAAAGCAATTTTGGGATTGGTAAAATATGGTAGCATGCGGTTAAGGAAATGAGGAACAGCTGCCATATCGGCATCAAAAATAACAATGATTTCCCCCGTGGTTTGCCGCAATGCGTGATTGATATTACCGGCTTTTGCTCCACCTGGAACAGTACGCGTTAGACAAAAGATGCCTAGCTCTCGCGCCAGCACTTCTACCTGTATCCAATCTGGACGTTTGGCGACATATCCATCATTGAGTAAATACACTTTGGCATTTGGATAAATTTGTCTTTTTGCAGCCAATGCCGTCGCGCGGATAATTTCCAAGGGTTCATTGGCAACGGTAATAAAAATATCAACTGATGGAGTAAATGTCTGTATTGGATTGATCGGAATTCTTCTTTTTTTCGGCCACACGGTAAACCAGAACAGATACGCCATCATGATATGATATGTTTCGCCAAAAAAGAGCAAACCATAAGCCCATGCATTACTAATATGGGACGTGTCAAACCACCAGAGATAATAGATAAATGCCATGAGACAATTTGCTAACAAAAGCGCTTTGGTAACTTTACCACTATGTATAAAAGAGTTCAGTTTCATGAATTAAAATTTGATAAAAAATTATTGTAAAAGGCAGCACCGAACCATAACCAATTTTGCTCGTAATATGGAAGGGTTTTGTTAAAGGTATTTTGGTCATTAGAATATAATCTGATAATTTTATCTTGGTAAATTTGTGCTGCAAGAGGTTTATTTGTCACCAAAAAATAGCTCAGTGCAGTTGCATACATCGCTGGATTTTCTACCGTTGTTAGCTGCGTGCCGTCATGTGCATAGGTTGACGCCAGTGCATGATTTTTTTCGTATTGCTGCGTGAGAAATGCATAAGATTTTTTTAAATAGTTTAAGGCTTGGGGATCCTTGTACCATTGATAATCTAAGGCAATTCGCCATGGCGTACGCATCGCATCAAAGGAATAGTTCGTCGTCAGGTTAGGAAGGTTTGCCGGCATAATTTTTCCTGATTGGCGGTCAAGCGCCAGCCAATCGGGTGGAAGTCCAACACCCTTAGATTTATCAAGTGGCGCTGTCCCGGCATCATTCAATAGTTGATATGCCGGATCGATAAGTGATTGCCAGTTATCCTGCTTATCAATTGTTGCGAACTCACGCCATTCGTAAGGCGCAAAATAAGAAACATTTATAACTAATCGCTGTTGATCTTGCGCCCAGTTCCCTGCTATCATATATCGTTTGCCTCCACTTACACTTGCAGTTTCATATTTCCATATATCCTTAATAACTGGCAGGGCATCCGACTGGTATTGCTCGTCATTCCAGCGTTTTGAGGCCAGGATTAAGGCGAAAGCGATATCTGAGTCTGCATCTGCTGAAGCATTACTTCCTCCATTTGGAACAAAACCATAATGCCCATTTGGTAATTTGCCATACCGCCAACCAAAAAGATTGTCATGCGGCCGCTTCATTTGCGTCTTGGTAAACGAATAGACTCGATCAAAAGTCGGCTTATCATCGACCCATACTGCCCGCAATAGAGCATAACCTTGTGCCTCTGAAGTCGTCACGCTTTGTTGAGAGGTATCGATAACTCTCCCATTGCCCAGAATAAACTGTTTTTTATAAAAATCCCATGAAGATGACAACAATGAATAGGAAGAGAAAACTCGGGTTTGTTTACTGAAACGGCTATTTTCATAACCTATGAAAAGCACAATGAGCAATCCCATAAGAACTAATAGTATGCCTACAGGTTTTCTCATACAATTAATTAAGCTTTTGCTAGGCCTTTCTTACTAGGTAAATGTAAATAAATAATTCTTTTTTCTTTTTGTGAAGCAGCAAAGATGCGATTTTTTGCTCTTATCAGATATGGCCATGCGAGAAAGATACTCCCACCTACCATGCATAATAACGAAAGTAAGAGCAGCATAGTTGTAGTACGTGGCTTTAATCCTTGCTCGGCGTAATAATTCTTAGGTAGCATGTTCACTGCCAGTTCAAATGGTGCAGTAATAAGTTGGCTCACCGGTTGAGGAGGGTTTTTTTTGTTTTTTGTTGCTGCAATGGGCTTGGGTGCTGGTGTCGGTGTGACGGTATATGAGGCGAGCGGAGAAACAATATCAGGTGTTGGTGTGGGCTGATTATCATCTTTTTGCGTACTTTGAATAGGAGCAGCAGTCGCTTTTGGTTGTACTATATGAGGAGTGGCGGCGGGAACTGTCGGTGTTATGGTGGAGACAGGAGTTGGCATAGGTGTACTGGTGGGAACAGCATTCGTGGGTGCAGGAGTTGGTGTCTCTTTTGTTTGGTCCGCTTTAGGAATTAAATTTGCACGAACAATATGGACTTGTGCAAAACTAAGCCCTGTCGCAAAATGATTACTGATTAATATCAAAACTATACCTATGGCAATCTTTTTCATACTCTAGGTTAGTATTGTACAGGTCGTTACTGAAGGTAGAGTTAAAGTTGCGTAAGATGGAGGTAATAAAAGTTTGGAATTATGGTTTACCAGTGAGCGCGTTGGGCTAACCCAAGCGCATAGGAAGCATCCCAGACACCAGCCGCAGGTGCGCCGTTGCACGTGCCATCTGATTCACCTGGATATTTGATCCAGACAGAAGCGTCGACAAGAGCGTTATTGGTTTGCGTTGTAGGTTTGTTTCCCAATGCACGTCCGTCAGGATTGCACCATTGATTATCCAGGGTTGAACCGTTCCCATTGCGTGATGTGTCGAGGATAAAATGTTTACCACCCATCAATGAAGAAAGTTGGGTACCATAAGAAATCGAATCGCTATCAGACATGAAATTTGAGACATTAAGAGCAAAGCCATCTGCTTTCGCAATCCCCGCTTGATTCATCCGGTTTGCCATATCAGAAGCAGCAATCCATCCCGAATGGCCTGCATCGATATAAACAGTTGTGTTGGCCAAAGCTTTCAGCGTCTGCACTGCATAAGAGAGCGCTGCAAAGCGCTGAGATTGTTCATTGGCTGACAAACAGGTAACCTGCGCTACTGCGTCCGGCTCAAGAACCACAGCAGCATGACGATTCCCAATACCTTGAGCAAATGATGAAATCCAGGCATCATAGGATTGTAATGATCCAGAACCGCCCGCAGAATAACTGCCACAATCACGATTTGGGATATTGTACGCTACAAATAATGGTACTGTATTTGCGCTCGCAGCTTTATCTACCACTGTTTGCACATCGGATTGAATATTGCTATTCCAACTCCCCATCCAGATTGCTTTTGGTTGATCCGCAATTTTAGCCATCGCAGCAGCATCATTTGGACGCGAAGCATGCCATTTTTGCTCTTGCTGCCGGGCGGGATTGGCATCAGGATCATTAAAGAAAGAGTGCCCGGCAAGTGGATTTCCTGAAGTATGTACAACAGTACTGGCAGCAGTTGTGGGTGTCACAATTGCAGTACTGATAGTCATTACTGTATTTGTCTGCGCAGTCTGAGCACCACCGAGGGCAATGGAGTCAAGATAAAGCGTCTGTTGGCTTTTTCCTGAAGTATCTTGGATCAGAATTCCTTTCATTGTTTTACCATTTGCATTGAGATCCTGCAATGGTATGTTGTAGGTCTTCCAACTATCCATACCAGGTTGCCCACCATAGTTATCAAGAGCAACTAACGGATGTGTTTGTTGGTTGTTCGTGTCATAAGCTGTAACTGAATATGTTTGTCCTGCGCCACCTGCTTTTGCCGCGAAGGTCAATACTTGATATGGCGTCGTATCAATTCCTTGATCTGTATGCAGATAGAATCCGCCATATCCGCTCGTCGTTGCAAATGATGCTGCGGTTGCTCCTTGATATACTGGGGTTGTGAGGCTGAAATTAAGAGAACTGCTCCATGACCAGTTAATCCAACCTGTACTGAGTGCATCACTATAAATAGGGTACGTCTGGTTGGTTGAAACCGTCGTTGGTAATGGCTGATTAGCAATAAATTGGATAGAATCAACTGAGACCACAGGTCCGGCACTGCCTGAAGTTTCCTGCAAGGAAAAACCGCTTATTGGCTGGGATACTAATGAAAGTGGAATGGTATAGACCATCCATCCATTTTGGCTCACCCCAGGATACTGTGAAAGTGGCAAGGATTTTATTTGTTGATTGTTTGCGTCATAAAAAACGACAGTAAAATTCTTCTCTTGATCACTTGTTTGCATAGCAAATTGGAGAGAGGTGTACGCAGATGGATCAATTGTTGTATTTGAGTGGAGATATAATGCACCCCACGCCGATGGACTAAAACTTATGGAACTGGTTCCAGAATAGACCGGAGATGTATTGGAAAGATTTACAGTACTATTCCATGACCAATTAGTAAATTGCGGAGAGAGTTGATCTGCAAAGACGGCAAGGTTTTGAACAGTATCACCATGAGCAGCGTTTGTCTTAAAAAAATTTCTGGTAGCGATAAGAGAAAAAACCATTATTACACCAACCAAAAAGACAGCAACAATTTTAAGTTTCTTGATATGCATAGACAGCAAAATTCATGCTACCATAGGCATTTTGGAGTGTCAAGCTGATGTAATAAAAAGGTAAGAAAATGCACTTTATCTTGTAATAAAAGGCTTTTCTCCATTCCCTCCGCTCATCTTTGTAGTCACAAAAACTAACAACTTTCTAAGACTAATTACTCTCTGATATAATTAATTATGAGTCGATTACAGCAGCTGGAAGAAAAAGTGAATACCTTGTATCAAGAAAAAAATCCTAGCCGTGCGGGCTGGACAGATTGGTTTGTAAAGCATCATGTTATTGTTGTTGCCAATTATGCAACTGCTTTGGCTAAGAAATATAAGGTGAATGAAGAACTCGCACGAGCAGCGGCTCTCCTCCATGACATTGCCGATACCTGCACAAAACGCGAGGATAAAGACCACGGAGCAATCAGTCTGACCATAGCACGCCAAATCATGAGGGAGACGGGGTATTCAGAAGACGAGATAAAACTGGTGGTAGATGATGCAATTCGTTATCACAGTTGCCACAACAATGAACATCCACAGTCTCTTGAAGGAAAAATCTTAGCAACAGCGGATTCGATGGCCCATTTGAAAACTGATTTTTATGTATTTGCCGCATGGGCATTTGGACGAGAACTCACACTTGAGGAACTAAAACAATGGGTCCTGAAGAAAATAGAGAGAGACCTCCATAAGAAGATCTTTTTTGAAGAAGTTCGAGCGGAAGTCTTACCTGATTACATCCGCATAAAGGAATTCTTTTCGAGATAACAGATGTGTTAAAAGCTGTTTTATTAGATTTTGATGGGACATTGGTTACAAAAGATATTCTGGATGTCATTTGTGGCATTGTCGGCAAGGAAGAAGCAAGTGAAACAATAAATAAAGCATTTCATGCAGGAAAACTTCCAGGTTTAACCGCACTCATTACTCGCATCAATTTTCTTAAAGGTGTTTGTTTGAGCCAAATTGCTAAAAAACTTGATGAAGAAGCCTATCTTATGTCGGGAGCAAGAGAAATTTTTACTTATTTGAAACAACATTCTATTCTGATAATTATTCATTCAGGAAACATTATTCCTGTTTTACTTTATTATCAAAATCTCCTCGGAGCTGATTATATCGTGGGCACACAGCCTCAAATGAATGGTGATACAATTGCAAGTATTTCAGAAGAGAATTTTTCAGGACAAGATTTTAAAGTTATCGGTGTAAAAGAAATACTGAAGAAACTAGCAATATCAGCTGAAGATACTCTGGCAATCGGAGACTCACCTGCTGACAAAATAATGTTTGCATTTGCGGGAAACAGTATCGCTGTCAATCCAAAAGATGGCATCGAGCAAGAAGCTAATCATGTCATCAAAGACTCCTTAGACGCTGCCATTCAAATTATCGAAAATTCCATACTTGCAAAAAAAACTACTTAAGTTCTTTTTGTTATAATCAACTCATATGTACAATCATCAGTCTGAAAATGAGCCATGTGTTTTCTGTCAGTTTGCTCATGGCAAAGAAACAGAACATAAAAAGAAAAGCGATATTGTTTTTGAAGATACACAAACTCTTGCTTTTATTTCACCCAAATGGTGGATTCATAATCCAGGCCATGTGATAGTTATTCCCAAAGAACACTTTGAAAATATTTACGATATACCTGATGAACTTCTCTCACACGTGCACGTCGTTACCAAACACATCGCAATCGCCTTAAAAGAAACTTACAACTGTGATGGGACTTCCATCAGACAACATAATGAACCAGCAGGCAATCAAGATCTCTGGCATTTCCATGTCCATGTCTTTCCCCGGTATAAAAACGATGAGCTGTACAAAAACCACGATAAGTATCGTTTTGTCACCCAAGATGAAAGAAAACCCTATGCGGAAAAATTGAGAAAATACTTCGCAATAAAAAAATAAACTGCGGCCAACCAAACTATGAACCGGTAAGAGTATCCTTCAACGAATACTCTTCTTCCTTTATATATATTTTTTCTCTGTAAAATCGCTTTAGACATCCATCCATGAGCAAATATCTCTATGTTACAATAAGGAAACTTTTGTATGAAAAAAGCGCTTATCGTTCTTCTGATCCTCGCTGTTATTGGTGGTGGTGCTGCCTATTTTTGGTTGCATAGTCTCACAAAAAAAGTCTTTATTGAGCGCTCCAAAGCAGCCCCTGCTGTTACCAATTCAATTCAACAATCTCTTGATGAAAAAAAGCCGATCAATATGTTGCTGCTTGGTTATGGCGGTGGCAATCATGATGGAGCGTATTTAACCGATTCTATTATCGCCGTTCATATTGATCCCAAGACCCAAAAAGTATTCTTGATTTCTATTCCACGCGACACTTGGGTAAAAATTCCGACTGATGGGGCAAACGGAAGTTTTTCCAAAATTAACGCGGCCTACCAAGATGGAATTGATGACACGTCCTATCCAAATAAACAAACTCAGTTTACCGGTACTGATGGCGGAGGGATATTGTCAGAGTATATGATTACGCAAGTAACCGGCATTCCTTTTGATTATTTTGTCGGCATGGATTTTTCAGGCTTTACGCATACTATTGATACACTGAGCGGCGTGGATATCACTGTTCAGAAAACCTTTGATGACTACCAATACCCAATTGGAGGACAGGAAGATGCAATGTGTGGGCTTTCGAGTGATCAAATAGCTTCATTTTCGGCTCAGCTTGCTAGTTCCAGTGCCACGATTTCTGAACAAGAAGCATTCCCCTGTCGATATGAACATCTTCATTTTGATCAAGGTCGACAACAAATGGATGGGACAAAAGCGTTAAAATATGTCCGTTCTCGACATTCTTTACAGGATGGGACAGACTTCGGACGCGCGCAAAGACAAAGGAATTTAATTGTCGCGGTAAAACAAAAATTATTTTCTCCAACTTTTATACCGCAAATAATTCCGTTCATGTCATCTTTGGGTGAAGATCTGCGAACTGATCTGACGATCGATGACGTCAAAACATTGCTCCAAAATATTAATACATTGAACAAATACCAAATCGTTTCCCTGGCACTTACCGATCAAAATTATCTGACAGAGAGCGTTTCTTCTGATGGCCAAGATATTCTCGCATCTAAAGATGGGAATGGTAATTGGACTAGTGTGCATACCTGGCTTTCCAATGAGTTTCATGGAAAATCAAAACCGCTTGATGCAGTAATTCAAGTTCAGAACGGCACACCGACAGCTGGACTAGCCCAGACCGTAACCGACAAATTGCAAGCTGCAAAATTAAAGGTGGTTGATCCAGGTAATGCATCCGCGCATGATATTAAAAAGACGACAATTACTGTTTATGATAAAAATGTAAACTCGGCAACACTTGTGACTTTGAAGAAAGAGCTGGGAGTAAAGACAGTTTCGTATACCACTGCACCCCAAACTGATTACAATGTCCTCGTCGTCCTTGGTGATGACTATAAACGAACAGGAAATAAATAATAGTTCTCTCCCACATCAACGCGACAAAATAATCTTCTGAGCTGTTACAATAATGAAGTATGACGTATATTTGGACCAACCATGCCCGAGACAGACTGAACGAACGAAAGATTTCCAAACAGTACATCGATCAAACACTCAACAATCCCGACAAGATCGTCGAGAATCGCAATGGTACACGAGAGTTGCAGAAGCGCATTGGTGACCGAACGTTTGCCGCAATCATTAAAGAAAATGAACGAAGAGAACAGTTGATTGTCTCATGCTGGGTCAATCCCGCTTATCCCGGCACCAAAGATGCCAAAAAGCACGCCCGCTATCTCAAAATGCAAAAAGCCTCATTCTGGGGCAAACTTTGGCTCACACTTTTAGATCAGGTGGGACTCTAAGTTGCATTCTTTTTTCCTGAGTGCAATACTTACAACATGGATGAGTTACGCGAATCTACACCTGAAATTGGAGAGGTTACACCGCAACATACTGTAACTCCAAAAAAACTCCTGCTGCTTCTTTTTATTTTCGTGCTCTTTTTTCTCATTGGTTTTGTATTGGCAACACATTATTTCGCTAATCCAGCTTCCCACAAATCTCCTCAGACAACTAGGCTTCTCCCAACCCAACCAACTTATGTAAATAAACAGTATGGTTATAAATTCATATATCCTTCTGATATAACAATTTTGGAAGCAGCTACTCCGAACAAACCGACACCAACCAATATAAATCTTTTTGTCCCATTAGAAAAAGGAGAATTACAAAAAGCTATTTTGCGACAAGGAGATATGACAGGTGTTTGTACGATAACTGTTCTTGCAAATCCAAAAAGACTAACAATTGCACAATGGGCCCCCATGTATCACCTTAACGCAGCGAGTGGAGATAATTTGGTAAAAATCACCGGAGACGCAAAGTTGGATACACTTCCAGCTAAGACATTTTCGATCTTTCTTTTTGATCACAATGATAAAGCAATCGCAGCGGCACGAGATAATGTTGTATATCTCATAAGATATCCTGAAACTGTAGGAAATCCAAATTTTGATTCTGATCCGCAATCGAAGGAAATGTCCGCAGATTGCAAAAATTTAATACCAACTTTTAAAATCTTTTAATTTACTCACAGCAAGGATCTTTGAACCCGCAATTGTGGCAAACAGGACATCGCTGCACTGGAAGTGTCGTCCCCCGACCATTATTCTCTGAAGGTTCGTTCATATCTTAATCCTAAACTTAGATAGAAAACACTACAATTGTATCACTTGCTAAGTACTTTCTAAAAGCAAACTGTTGCATTCTTTCAGATCCGCGGTATAATATTTTCATGACCCAATCTGAACAATTCATTAAAAAACTTTTAAAAACGGCTTCTATCACGATCAATGGGGAAAATCCGTGGGATATTCAAGTACATGATGATCGTTTTTATGATTGCATTCTTCGTGAAGGTGTGCTGGGTTTTGGTGAATCATACATGGATGGCTGGTGGGATGTAGAGCAACTTGATGAAACAGTTGCGAGAATTCACCGTGCCCATATTGAGCGAGAGGTAAAGAAGAGTAAAGAAGCAATTTGGCTTGTTCTGCGGAGCAAACTTATCAATGTCACCGCCCATGATCGTGCATTTGTTGTCGGCCAAAAACATTATGATATCGGCAATGAACTCTATGACAGAATGCTTGATCCAGACATGAATTACACCTGTGGATATTGGAAAGATTTTAAGAATTTCGAAACTGCTTGGAAAAAACCTGAAAATTTGCACAAAGCCCAACTTGCAAAACTTGATCTCGTTTGTCGAAAGTTAGGTCTCCAAAAAGGTATGAAAGTTTTGGAACCGGGATGTGGATTTGGTAATTTCGCCTACTTCGCTGCCAAGAATTATGGAGTCAAAATTGTCGGCTATACTGTTTCCAAAGAGCAAGCAGTAAAAGCGAGAGAACGCTGCGAAGGATTATCAGTCGAAATCAGACACGATGATTATCGTAACTTGAAAAAAGAAAAATTTGATCGTATTGTATCAATCGGCATGATGGAACATGTCACCTACAAAAATTATGCGGGTTTTATGGAGCTCACGGATGAGTGTCTCACAGACGATGGACTAATGTTAATTCATACGATTGGATCAAACGAATCTGTCATTACTGTCGATCCTTGGACAGAAAAATACACATTCCCTAATTCTCATCTTCCATCCATCGCGCAAATAGGAAAAGCTGCAGAAGGCAAATTCATCGTAGAAGATCTGCAAAACTTTGGTCCCTACTATTATCCAACACTCATGGCTTGGGATAACAATTTCAAAAAATCCTGGAATGAACTCCAAAAAATAAATCCTGAAAAATATACCGAGCGGTTCTATCGCATGTGGGAATTTTATCTGCTCGCTTCTGCCGGCGGATTCAAAGCACGAAGTATGCAACTCTATCAGTTTGTTTTTTCAAAAAGTACCCAACCAGAAGTCTACCAGGCTGTGAGATAATCATCCTTCATATGGATTCACAAAAAAGCTACCAAAGGAAAAAACAACGTATTATACAACAATTCCGAACGATCAAAAAAGCCAAAGATGGCAGTGGTTTTGGCCTTGCCAAACAAGGCTCAAATTTGTTTCGCACTCGATCTCAAACCAAGAAAGCCCGCCTCGATGTCAGAGATCTCAATCAGGTCATCAGTATCGACAAAAAACACCTTACCGCTGATGTCGAAGGCATGACAATGTATGAAGATTTAGTGCGTGAGACACTCAAACACCACCTGCTGCCGACTGTTGTGCCTGAACTTGCGACAATTACCATTGGCGGTGCTGTCAGTGGTGGCGGAATCGAAGCATCATCGTTTCGTTACGGACTTGTCCATGAGACAATCGAGGAAATGGATATCCTGCTCAGTACAGGTGAGCTTGTTACTGCTCGTCGGGATAATAAGTATCGTGATCTCTTTGCAGGCGTCGTCAATACTTTTGGAACATTGGGATATGTCTTGCGGGTCAGAGTTAAACTCATCCCTGCGGCACCTTATGTCAAACTCCGACACTATCGCTTCAGTGAGCCCAAAGTATACTTTGAGACGATAGAAAAAGTTGCCAAAAGCAAAACCTACGAGAAAGAAGCAGTTGCCTTTATGGATGGCATGGTGCTTGGGTCGCATGAACTGTATCTGACACTCGCCAATTTTACAGACACTGCTCCCTATACAAGTGACTATACCTACTTGCGACAGTTTTACCAATCAATTCCGCGCCGCACTGAAGATTACCTCACTGTCCGGGATTTTATCTGGCGCTGGGACACTGATTGGTTCTGGTGTTCCAAACGGTTTGGTTTGCATAATCCCCTTCTCAGACTTATTATCGGCAAGTGGGTACTCAATTCCAAGGCATACTGGAAGATGGTCAGAATGGACAGGCAGCACAAACTCATGGATAAAATCCAATACTTTACCGGTGCGAAAAAGGAAGAAGCTGTGATCCAAGATGTCCAGGTTCCCTTGCAGCATGCGGTGAAGTTTCTTGACTTCTTCAGTAAAAAAATCGGCATAAAGCCTGTCTGGATTTGCCCCACTGCCATGTATAATAAAAAAGTAACCTATCCGTTCTATACCCTTGATCCAAAGCAGATATATATCAACTTCGGCTTTTGGGATTTTGTCCCTGCCAAAGCAAATGATCCTACCTATCATAATCGAATGGTAGAACACGAAGTGAACGACCTTGGTGGCCGCAAAGGACTGTATTCTGACGCATTTTATACTGAGGAAGAATTCTGGAAATTATATCCCAAAAATCTATATACGGAACTGAAAAAAAAGTACGATCCTGAAAAAATGTTCAAGGATATCTATCAAAAATGTATTTTGTCAGAATAGTTGCACTATAGGCATTTGCGCCGCCAATACGTAAGTCTATCCACCAACGATCCAAATAAGCTTCTAGTATTTCTCTTACACAATTTCTGTCACAAAGCGTACGCACACCTGACAAATTGAAACACTTTGATCTATTGTAGACCTACTAACTCCATTGTATACTCAATCTGTTCTGTAAGAGCTCTGTAGCTGGCGTGTAAGACTTGTACAAGAAAACGAGGTGATAAAGAATGACAGAAGCATTTAATGGATCTGGTGGTCCAGAATTTAAAGCGCCAGGAACAGAGAAACCTCAAGCTGGCAATGGAAAGATTTTTACTCTCTTTGAACGACTGGGAGAAAAAGCTGCAAATTCTACAACACTGAATCGGTTGGGAGAGGCAGCAACAAACTCTAGATGGGGAGAAAGAGTTGTAAACTCTAAAGCATTGAACCGGTTAGCAGAAGCAGCAACAAACTCACCAACACTGAATCGATTGGGAGAAAGAGGCGCAAATTCAAGAAAACTTAAACCATCTACTTAATAATCATTGAAAAACTGTTTCAATTAATGTGGAGTATAATTTGTTGTATATAGTTAGCCTTGTTTGCTAAGCGTTTTAAGTTGCAGTACAAACATATATTTCTAGTATTGGCAGGTTTTTTGTAAATTATTTAGGACTTTAGCTTGTAACATGTTCTCTTCTTTCTTGTTGTGCTTATATGCAACATGAGAGGAAAACTTAACCTATACTTAAAACTTTTTTAATAATTGAAACCCTACATTAGTCATTTCTAATAGCCACTCTTGACACCCTTTGAGAATTTCATTAGTGTTAATATGAGAGGGTGTATGTCGAAAAAAATTACTCCAAATATGCTGTTACTTGGATTAGGCTCAATTGGTCTCATTGGGCTTCTCATTATCGGATATACCACTTTTAGAGAAACACTAGGTTCTACCCCAACATCCACAACTCACACAAAAACCGCTCCGTTACAGGCGAGTTCTGTAGCCCGCTCACCAAATATAAAAGATAAGCCCGTAACTGGGCAAATTATCATAAAGTTCAAACCACAATATACTGACACACAAATTGCGCAGCACCTAAAGCTTTATCATGCAACTATCAGCAGAAAGATCGAGGGAATCAATCAAACGGTTATCAAAGTGCCAGCTGGCCAAGAAGATACAATAGTAAAAAAGTTACAAGACGATGGCTTTGCAGACGAAGCAGTGCGCGATTACACGACGCATGCGCTGGATTCCCCAAATGATAGCGGATTTGTGAATCAATGGGCGCTCAGTAACACCGGTCAGATAATCGAGGGCACTCGTGGAAATGCCAATGATGACGTTCGCGCCGAAGCAGCCTGGGGCATGTCACAAGGAAACGGCGTAAAGGTAGCGATCCTTGATACTGGTATCAATCTAAACCATCCGGATCTCATAGGAAAAGTCGTAGCCCAAAAAGTTTTTATTACCAACAGTATCGAAGATTACAACGGCCATGGCACACATGTAGCAGGTATTATTGCAGCCAATACAAATAATGGGATTGGTATTGCTGGTATTTGTCCTAGTTGCCAGCTTATCATTGGTAAAGTGATGGATGATTCAGGAAGTGGTACGACGTCAGATACAACTGCAGGGATTGCTTGGGCGGCAGATCAGGGAGCAAAAGTCATCAATTTAAGTCTTGGCACAACGGATGCTTCAACACTTCCCTTATACCAGGAAGCAATTAACTACGCTACGCAACAAGGTGCTGTTGTTATTGCTGCGGCCGGAAACAGTAACAATACTGAAAAAATATATCCTGCTGCTGTCGCGGGAGTTATCTCAGTAGCAGCAACTGATAATGCCAATAAAAAAGCCTCGTTCTCTACCTATGGTTCATGGGTACAAATGGCAGCGCCGGGAACGAATATCCTTTCAACATTACCAAACCATACCAATGCAAAAGGTGCACTCAATTATGGTTATGATAGCGGTACTTCGATGGCAGGACCAATTGTGGCTGGCATAGCTGCCCTTGTTGCCGCAACTCCATATGGGACGACACCACAAGCAATCACATCCAGACTTTACGCAACAGCTGACAAAATCAGTGGGACTGGGACAAATTGGCAAAATGGATTGGTTGATGCTGCAAGCGCAGTCGGTGTTGGTGATGGCTCGCAACCTACCTTCTTCTGTGCAGGAGGATCAGGAGCTCCACCATGCGCAACAATACCCCCACACCCAGAAAACTCCATAGCTGATGTAACCGCAACGCCGATTATTAGTCCTGGAGTCAATATTTCGGGCACACCTACCATACTGCCATTCCTATTTAATCCAAAAACAGCTACAAATACTGCAGCGCCCGCATTGGACAATACAGCTGCAACGCCATGCAGTGAGACTACGCTGTCGAATAACCAAGATACTTCAATCCAAGACGCTTCTCATAAAAAGAAAGGCAAAGGCTATGCACAAAAACAAAAAGGTGGTGGACACTATGGTGGCGGCGGATTCGTGGATTCGTTCCTTAACTTTTTCCTACAAATTTTCAACTTATTCCTTCGAATGGTTGGAACACCTGCAATCCCATGTACATCGACCACAATACCAGCAGCAACGCCAATACCTACCGATGCCTATACAAACACGCCCACACCGTTCTATAACTACATAACTGCGACCCCCACACCAATCTATGGGTATATAACGGCAACGCCGACACCTATTTACGGTTACGAACCCACTCCAACACCAATCTATGGATACAATCCAACGCCCACTCTAATTTATGGCTACAGTCCAACTGCAACACCTGCATATGGTTACCAACCTACACCAACTCCGGTATATGGATACGTACCAACGCCGACACCAGACTATAATTATCCTTATCCGCCAACTCCTACGGTTTATGCCCAGCCGACAGGATTACCCACCCCACCAGTTGGTACAGTGATTTTTGATGACGTCCTAGCAAGTGGCTGGAGCGATGCATCATTTGATGCTATAGATACAACGGTTTCATCCACTGTTTATAGCGGTACCACAGCAATTTCCTCACAAATCAATGCAAATGGTGGATTTGACTTGCAATCGGTTACCGGTCAGTTCGCTGCTGTCGGTACAATTCTGCAATTCTCTCTGAAAGCATCTCAAAGTAACCAACAATATGAGATCTATGCCGATACCAATTATGGAAAACCACTGAAAGATCCTGTTTCTTTGTCCAGTTATGGTGGTCAACCAAATGCATCAGGCTGGAAAACATATAATGTCCCTCTTTCAGCCCTTGGCGCAACAAATGTCAATTTGCGTGATATTGTTATTCACGATGCTACAGGAAGTAATCAACCGGTAGTATATATTGATCAAATTGTATTTGTCTCAGGAGGAGCCACAGTCCCAACAGCGATCCCTACCCCAACAGTAATAGTTCCAAGTCAGTCTGCACCCAGTCCAACGGCGACCATTTCTGCAAGTCCAACCGGAACTTCAGGAACACCTACCCAAGGAACAACACCTACGGGTACTGGTAGTCCAACCGTAGCTGCTGGAACACCTACCCAAGGGATCACACCAACTCAAGGCACAACACCGACAGGTGTAGCGGCAACGACGAATCCCACACCTACTCGTGTAGCAACACCAACCACGAGACCAACTGCAACTTCAACACCGAGACCAACGGCTACCTCAGCACCGACACCTACGCCGACACCAAGTATTCTTGTCCGAAAGAGTATCTATGATATGACACCGACTGAGATGACACGTCTTGCCAATGCACTCAACACAATGCGAACAAATGGTTCATATCAAACCTTCGTTAATCGACATTCCCAAGCAATGAGTACTTTAACTCCTGCTAATGAGACGGGTACATTCCGTAATGTGGCTCACCGCGGTCCTGCTTTTCTTCCATGGCATCGAGCACTGCTGTGGGAATTTGAACAGGCGCTGCGAAAGATTGATCCAACAGTAACGTTACCATACTGGCCATTTGAACAAGACGCAAGTACAGCCAATGCCGGACAATTACCACGAGTGTTCACTTCAGCATACTTTGGCAGTGACGGAAATAGAAACCAGAACAACCACGTCACTGATGGTCCATTCTCTTCATGGGGTGTCACTCGAGAACTCGGACGTGATCCTCAAGGACTTCCGACATTACCGACACAGGCTAATATAAACCAAATTATGCAGTACACCAATTACGACTCTTCTCCTTATGATGAATCATCCAGCGGATTCCGCAATGCGCTGGAAGGGTGGATTGGTGTCAGTGGATCAGTCGGTGGACATAACCGTGTTCACGAATACATCGGTGGAGATATGGCAACGACAACAAATCTCAATAGTGCCAATGACCCTGTCTTCTGGCTCGTGCATGCTGACATCGACCGTATCTGGTGGGAATGGCAACAATCTCATGGCCAAACAAATTACCAGCCAACAAGTGGAGGACCAGTCGGACACAATATGAACGATGTGATGCAACTTCTTCCTGAAGGATTTAGACCTTCACAGACCTTCAGTACCCAATCTATGGGATACACATACCAATAATGTAGTATAATACGACTATGATCCTCATTGTCGACTTTGGTTCGCAGACAGCTCATCTGATCGGCAGACGTTTGCGACAAATCGGCGCTCAAACCACATACGCAAATCCTGACGAAGCTCTCGCTCTCATACAAAAGAGTAAACCAAGCGGTATTATTCTTTCCGGTGGTCCTTCATCTGTCTATGATGATAACGTCCCGACGATTACAAAAGAAATTTTTGAGCTGCGCATTCCTGTTCTTGGGATTTGTTATGGTTGGCAATTGATGGCAAAAATTCTCGGTGGCACCATCAAAAATACTACCAAAGAATATGGTCCTGAAGTATTGGAATTAAGAATGGTGAATGAAGAATGGAGAGATAAAAAAGAAAATCGCAAGACAAACTCGCAACTATTCCCAAATATGCAAAAACAGTTTTCGGTTATCGTTTCTCATGGAGATTCTGTCATAAAACTTCCAAAGGATTTTATAGTAACTGCTTCAACGAGAACTGTTCAATATGCTGCTGTTGAAAATAAAAAGCAACAACTCTTTGGTGTACAATTTCATCCCGAAGCACATCATACAGAATATGGATTGGAAGTTTTCCGAAACTTTGCAGAGATTTGTCATGAAAAACTTGAACCAATTTCACTTGATCCACAAAGTATTATTACTGAAATTAAAGAAACCGTCGGTGAGAAAAAAGTAATTTGCGCAGTGTCCGGGGGTGTTGATAGTACGGTCGCTGCTTTTCTTATGGGAAAAGCTATCGGTAAAAATTTGATTCCTGTTTATGTCGAGTCAGGACTGATGCGTGTTGATACAGATAAGCATGTGCAATACATTTTTTCGCAACTTATCCGTTCAGAACTTATATTCATAGATGCTAGAAAACGTTTTCTTAAAGAGTTAAAAGAAATTACTAATCCTGAGCAAAAACGCAAAATTATCGGCAAGCTGTATGTTGATATCTTCCAAGAAGTTTCAGAGAAACATCCAGACGCAACATTTCTCGGGCAAGGTACTATATACTCGGATGTCATTGAATCAAAAGGCTCCAAACACGCCTCTCACATCAAGTCACATCACAACGTCGGCGGTCTTCCGAAAGGAATGAAGCTAGCGCTGCTTGAGCCACTGAGAAACTTCTATAAAGACGAAGTTCGCGAGATCGGTCGACTTGCAGGTCTTCCTGAAGAAGTCGTAATGCAACAACCCTGGCCGGGTCCAGGACACGCTGTAAATATTATGGGTGAAGTTACAGCGCAGCGACTTGAACAAGTCATGCATGCAGATCAGATAGTGATAGAAGAAATGAAAAATGCAGACCTCTATGATAAAGTTTTTGAATGCTTTGCCGTCATGACAGGTGCTTATAGTACTGCGGTCAAAGGTGATAGTCGTGTCTATGCAGAAGTCGTAGCGATTCGTTCCTATGATTCTGTGGACATTATGACCGCGCAATGGAGTCGTATTCCTCATGACGTTCTCGCCCGAATATCTTCACGCATTGTCAATGAAGTTCCCCATGTATCTCGTGTCGTCTACGATATTACCACCAAACCCCCTGCTACAATGCGCTGGGAATAATATTTAACCAGGCATGATGCACATCTTTGTTATATAAAGCACTCTTGTTTCTGAAGCTAATGTGTGATATATAGAAGTCGAGCTCTACATAAAATGAAATCAAAAGAATTGCCCAAAAGACTAGATAGGCTGTCAGGGCAGCTAAAAGGGCGTCACAATCATCATGCAACCAAAGTGGTTGTTTCAAACACGAATAACTACGTTTTTGCCGGCGCTCTCATTGATGCCATTCACGAACCGATTATCATTCTTGATAAAGAATTGACAATCCAGGCCGCAAATAGCGCGTTATTCCAAACATTCAAAGTAACCCCTCAAGGGACTATGCAGCGCAATATTGCTGATCTTGGTATAAAAAACTCTCAGATGAGAAAACTCACCAATCGCCTGCAAAAATTAGCTACAACTGAAACTTCATTTAAGGAATTTGAGCTTACCTACAAATTCACAAAAGTTGGTGAAAGAATTATGCGCATTAATGCAAAACGGATTATCTTTGACCAAAAACAATCTGACTTCCTGTTGTTGAGCATAGAAGATATTACCCAACGCAAAATTATAGAACAACAAAAAGATGATTTTGTCGGATATGTCACGCATGAATTGAAGACACCGCTGACTTCGCTTGCTGCCTTTGTCCAAATCTTGCAAGGATATCACGAAAAAACAAGAGATAAAAAATCACAGTTTCTGCTGGCCAAAGTTGCCGGACAAATAGAGCGCCTAACCAAACTTCTCAGTTCGTTCAATCATGTTTATAAAGCTCAGAATGGCATGTTAGAACTCAAAAATACGCCCTTTAGTCTCACCGATTTGGTAAAAGAAACAGTGGAGACATTTCAATATACTACGTCAACCCATATAATAACGATTGAGGGAACCGTAACTAGTCTTATTAAGGCCGATAAGGAACGCATTCGACAAGTCATTGTGAACTTGCTTATTAACGCTATTAAATACTCTCCCACCGCAGATGTCATTATTGTAAAGCTGGATGAAAATCCCCAGGAGGTAACTATCAGCGTACAGGATTTTGGTATAGGAATCCCAAAAAGTCAGCAAGACCATATTTTTGAAAGATTTTTCAGAGTGAAAGCCAAAGAAAAATATAATATCAAAGGTCTTGGCCTGGGACTTTATATTACACGCGAAATTATTAAAGCACATGGAGGAAAATTAGCAGTAGAAAGTGTTGAAGGCAAAGGCTCTACATTCTCCTTCTCTCTGCCGGTAAAATAAACTAAAAATGTTATTTCGAGTGGTAAGGACCGCCAAGCTTTTCGCGGCCGTATTTAAGGGCTTTTGCCATCCAAATCAGCTCCGTATATGCGCGATCTATTCTTTTAAGATATGCTTCATCTTTCAGATTTCCTCCTTCATCAAACGTATTTTGGACTTGTGGGAAATATACATCAGAAAACGTTGCGACCATTCCCATTTCTCGGACTGTACTGATAAGAGCTTCGATCATTCGTGCCCCGCCAAAAATGCCATCAGATACTCCTGCAAAAGAGACTGGTTTGTGGATATAATTCTGGAGTTCAGAATCAAGCATACGCTTCAAAGATCCAGGAAAACTATGATTATATTCAGGAGAAACTATAAAAAACGCATCTGCTCTTTTGGTAAGTTCAGTATATTTAGGATCTTTATTTTCAGGATCATTGCCATCGTAGGGAAATCTATAATCTCCCGGATCCACAAGCAGAACTTCAATTTCCCCAATTCCCTCCCCTACTTTTTCCACTAACTTTGCGGCATGAAATGAGCGGCGTTTTGGCCGAGTTGTTCCGAGTAGAATTGGGATAAAAAGTTTTTCCATATCTAAATTTATGCACGCGTTATGCGATTCATACTCTATATTAACACAATTCTTCAGTTTCAGTAACATTGTTGCTCTAGAATAAGCTAATACAAGAAAGGAGGTGAAGGTATGAACAAAAAAACTGACACAAAAAGCCAAAACAATAATTTGGCAGCACAGCCAAAGAAAATAATCAATGCAACAAAAGAAACTATCAAGGAAGTTGGTGCAAAAGGCGGTTCCACTATGCTTGGTACAGCTGCAGGAGCAATTGTAGGAGCAGCAGTTGGTGGAGCTACGGGTGCAGCTTTATCAGATAAAAAAACAAGACAGCAGATGGTAAAGACTATCTCAGAGTTATCAGAGAAAGCAGCAGTGGCTGCGGATCGATTCAACGAGAATACTGACAATATTGTCCAAACTGCTCACAAAACCCTTGATGAAGTATCTGCCCAAACTCACAGAATGGAAAAGAAGACGCAGAACTAATACGGGTAAGGGCATACATGTATTAAAACGGGATTCTATAAAGACTCCCGTTTTTTACTTTACAGCTTTTTTGAGGTTTTCTTTTGAGGAGGCAAAACAGACCGTGCAATATCCACAGCCCTTTGCACCGGTTTTACGGAAAGCGCTGTCAGAGAATCAATCGAATTTTCAATAGATGTATGCACTTCCTCTATTTTCTTTTTAACATAGAAGATCAATACTGCAATTCCCACTAATATTAAAAGTGCAGCCACCATAAAAATAATTCCAACTGTGTAAAAAACATTTTGTAGATCCATAATAATAAATTATATTTTATCAATAGTAACTAATATCGCTCATGTGAGGACGGTAAGAAGCATGAAAGAAGATCCAGTAGTTTTGGTCATACTTGACATGCTGTAACAACTCAACTATGGTTAATTTATATGGAAAATACTACTGACAAACATAAAGCCTCCAATCATTCGTCATCATCACGGATGTATCCAAAACTTGTCATTAAAAATAATGAGAATCCTAACGTGCTCTACGCATTCCCTCTTGTTGGATTCGTCATTAAAATGGTCATGCTTATCCCAGCGTTTGTTTTCTTATTCCTTATTTGGTTTGTCTTCGCATTCTTATGGCTATTAACACCTTTTGTCATCATTTTTACCGGTAAGTATTGGGAATCTGCAGAAGTATTCACCAAGGATTATATGATTTACAAAACCAAAATCACGCTTTTCCTTATTGGCTTAAGTGATCGATATCCAGGATTTAACTTAGAAACCGACGGAATCTTTGAAATGCATCTTGAAAAACCAGCGGAACCAAATCTTTGGTTGACATTTCCTCTCCTCGGTTTTGCAATACGAACTCTTTTGTTAATCCCTTACAATATTTATAAATCTGTACTGAGTTTTGGCATGTGGGCAGCTGTCTTTGCCTCGTGGTTTGCGGTTCTCTTTACAGGGAAATATCCAGAGAGTTTGTATGAGTTTGAACGCGATACCATCCGGGTTTCTTTAGCATATACCCTCTATATTGCCTATTTTTCCAATACCTATCCCAGCTTCTGGATCTCTATGAAACATAAAACAACCAAAGTTATCTTGCTCATACTCGGTGCTATTTTATTCCTTATAGCAAATAGATATGATAATCATCATCAACCCCGGAGAATGCATCCAGTGCCAATGAGCAATCCCCCATCTCTTCCGACGCAAACGCACCAGACGGACTCATAAGACTCAAGTAACAGTTGTTACTCTTATTGTCATTCTTACCTGTTTTCATATACAATATTTGTATGGAGCCAGCTAAAAAAACTCGAGGAATTATACTGATTATCGGCATCTATGTCGTGATTGCACTCGTTGGATTTATGATAGTTTATTTCATAAAATCAACCTTTTTTCATCCCCCACAGACGACAACTGCCATGAAAACGCATGTAAGCACAACTTCACCGGCACCACATCCAACAGGCTGGAGATTGTTTAAAAACAGCAGTATGAATTTCACTTTTTTCTATCCACCTGATTTGACAGTCAAAACGAATGCATATGGTATGGGTGTCTCAGACATAGAGATGCGTACCAAAGATAATACCAATCCATCTTATTCGCCTAATTATCAGATACTGTTTGTACCAAAAGCCATGGCACAAGCTGTCGGACAGGACTTTGATAATTATTATTCTCTTCCAAACAATACGACCAAGGTTGTCAGCTCACCATTCTCATCCAACAAATCCCAACAAAATCTGACCAAACTAAGTAATGCAACCATCGATGGACATCGTGCATTAGACTATCGTTCACAAGAAGCAACTGCTGTTTCAAACAACCAAGCAGAAATTGGTAAATTTATCGAAGACGGTGAAAATATTTTACTTATTTCAGGAGGAGAAAGTGATAAATCTGAGCTTGATCACCTGATGCAAAGTATAAAATTCACGCAGTAGCTAGGTTACTCTTTTAATCTCCATCTTATACTTAGGAAATAACCCCGTTTCTTCAGTTTTCTTGTGAGCAAGCTGTTGTTCTTTGGGAGTAATAAAAGAAGCTGCAAACAATCCAAAAGTAGCACCAAGGATGATCCCTCCAATCACATCACTGAACCAATGTTCGCCTAAATAGACACGCGAAATCAAGAGCAAAATATCATACCCAAGAATAGCGAGCGTCGCAATTGCTTTTACAGGAAAGCTCAAGCGATTTGTTTGCCACAGTAAGGTTAAAGAGATCACAGAAATAAACATTGCCCGAGCTGCATGTCCGGATGGATACGAATTCTGCGTTCTTATATCAAATGGCGATAATGGAATCAGATTGAATGTGCGTACCATGAACTGCGGTGGTGGTGGATGATGGACAAAATATTTTCCATAGATCTCAATGAGATGAAATCCTACATAAAATGCAAAGGCAATAATACCTGCTTTAAAACGACGCGCAAGTAAAAATATAGCTGCAAGAACAACTGTCATCACTTCGAATTTTCCAATCTCACTTAATAAAGAAAAAGGTCCATTTAGTCCTTGTGAAATATGATCTTGCAAACGGACGGTCGTAGTAAAGTCTATGGTTGTAAAATGATTTTTATGGACGAGGTAGGAAAAACCGACAAAAATAAAGAGACCAATAATAGCAGTAATGAGAAATAAGAGACGTTTGGGCATTAGATTATTTATTATAACTGATTTAAAAGATCGATGTGAAATTATTATTTAAGATCTAACGTTTTGAGGAAATCAATGAAATCATTCTTAATATCAGGATGCTTCATTGCAAAGGCGATAACTGTCTTTAGGTATTCCAACTTATTTCCTGTGTCATAGTATTGACCATTTTCGATTTCACAGGCATAGACAGGGTATCCAGTCTTAATAAGCTGATCAATCGCTTCAGGCAAATAAATTTCCCCGCCAGTCCCTGGCTTCTGATCGCGCAAAATGCCAAAAATCTCAGGAGGCAAAATGTATGCCCCATGTGTTGCCAAATCAGAAGGTGCTTTATCTGGGTCCGGCTTCTCAACAATTTTATTAATTTTGTAAATATTGGGCTCACCTTGCATTGGTTCAACTTCTGCGATTCCGTAGCGTTTGAGGTCTTCTTTATGTTTGATTCGGACCCCTGAAATAACTGCACCACCATATTTTTCATGCACCTCCATCATCTGCGATAGTCGAGGTGGATTACTATAAATAAATTCATCTCCCCACAAAACCGCAAAGAATTCATTCTCAATTACCGGCTCGGCAGACAAAACAGGTGTACCGTTACCATACATACCTTTTTGTCTTATGTAGATAAAGTTTGCCATTTCTGAGATGGCTCGAGTTTGTTCAAGAAGTTTTTCTTTATTACCAGCTTCTAAGTTTTTAATTAAGTCCTGATTTGGTACGTCAAAGTGATCCTCGATGGCGCGTTTTAAAGCACCGGTCACAATAATAATATCTTCGATACCAGACTGCACAGCTTCTTCTACAACATATTGGATAACCGGCTTATCTACCACGGGAAGCATTTCCTTTGGCATAGCCTTTGTTTGAGGAAGAAAACGGGTACCAAAACCCGCCGCGGGAATGACAGCTTTTCTAATCTTCTTAGCCATATCCGAATAATATCAGATCAATTACAGTTCGTCTATACCCTTCTCTACTTTTTATCCGAAAAAAGCTACAGATAATCTTTGTCTTGACACATCAGCTATTTAAACTTACAATTACCCTACTTATTTTTAGGAAAACCTAAGTTATGTGTGGAATATTTGGTTATGTCGGCAAACGAACTGATGCAGCAGAACTCGTCTTTGAAGGATTAAAGACGCTGGAATATCGTGGCTATGATTCTTGGGGCATCGCCGCTAAACAAAAAACAAAGTTCACGGTTAAAAAAAACATCGGCAAAACCAATCAAGAAATATATGACTCACAATTCTCCAACTTTGATTCGCCACTAGCAGTAGGCCACACACGTTGGGCAACACACGGAGGTGTGACGCTAGCAAACGCACATCCGCATCTTGATTGCCACAAACAAATCGCAGTGGTACACAATGGTATTATTGAAAATTTTCAAGAAATCAGAAAAGAACTTATCGCCAAAGGACATACCTTTCACTCTGAAACCGACACGGAAGTTATTCCTCATTTGATTGAGGAAAATCTTAAAAAGAGTGGATTTGCAACAGCAGTACGTGACTCGTTTAACCACTTAGATGGCATGAACGCAATCGTCGTCGCATACGCTCCTTCAAAAGAAATTGTGGCTGCAAAGACCGGGTCTCCGCTTGCAGTAGGAATTGGCGATGAGGAATTTTATGTCGCATCAGATGCCGCCGGTATCTCCAAACATACAAAAAAAGTACTCTTTTTAGCTGACAATCAAATGGTTATTCTGGGCGAAAAATTAAAGCTACTGGAATTGCCAAAAGGAAACGAAATTAAACCAGAAATTACAAAACTCACCTGGAAATTTGAAGAAAGTACCAAGGGAAAATATCCTCATTTCTTTATAAAAGAAATTCATGAAGAACCCCGAGTGATTAAAAATATTGCACTCAATGGTGAATCAGCTGCTAAACATCTTGCCAAACTTATTGAAAATGCTTTCGGAACTTTTTTGATTGCGTGCGGGACGGCCTCCTATGCGGCAATCGGAGCCACCTATCTCTTTTCAAAAATCGCTAAGAAACATGTTAATTTTTCCGTCGGTTCTGAATTTAAATATATTGAAGACTTTGTTACCGCAAAGACACTTATCATCCCTATTTCACAGAGTGGTGAGTCGATTGATGTTATAGAACCAGCTACGAAAGCCAAAAAAGAAAAGGGCGCGAAAATCGCCTCTCTTGTAAACGTTTTGGGGTCTACCCTCTATCGACTCTCAGATTTTAACTTCTTACTTGAATCAGGCCCTGAAAAAGCAGTTGTTGGAACAAAAAGTTTTAGTGCCATGATTGCTGCTATTTTCTTAACTGCATATACGCTTGCCGGTCGGGCAAAAGAAGGACAAGATCTTCTCATGAGAGCAGCCGGCAATGTGACAAAAATTCTTGGAAATGCTTATATCGGGAAAATCCAGACAGTTGCGACCAAGTTACATCAAAAAGAACATATTTATATTATTGGACGTGGGATATCGTATACAGCCGCACTTGAAGCTACCCTAAAAATTAAAGAAGCGTCCTATATTCACGCAGAAGCTTTCCCGGGGGGAGAGCTCAAACATGGTGTGATTGCCCTTATTGATAAAGGCACTCCCTGTATTGTTTTTGCACCAAATGATGAAACCTATGAAGAAATTGTCTCAAATGCGCAGGAAATTAAAGCTCGTGGTGGCTATATAATAGGTATTGGACCAAAGAATAATGAAGTATTTGACGACTTTCTGGAAACGGCAGATGTAGCTGAAGCAACACTGCTCCCTCAAGTAACGATCGCTCACCTTCTGGGATATTATCTCTCCTTGGCCAGAGGCATCAAGGATCCTGATAAACCGCGTAATCTGGCGAAATCCGTCACAGTAAAGTAAGCTTGGCATTATTTGATCTATTTTTACCTCTTTTCAAATCTAGGATTCTGTACTATAGTACAGGTAATGAAAGCTTTAGTAATTATAATTGTCCTCATCATCCTCGCTGGCGGCGGCTATTACTATTATCAGTCGCAACACACAGTGGCTGCTCCTGCAATGCAACACACTAATACCACCACAGTACATGAAGGTGGCTCTATGAAAGCATCACCTACGACTTCAGCATCTTCAAATGGCGCAATGATGAAAGAACATTCAGATAATTCTGTAAAACAATTTACCGTCGAAGGTAAAAACTTTTCCATGACACCAAGCAAACTTTCGGTAAATAAAGGCGATAAAGTAGAAATTACTTATAAGAATACGGACGGTACGCATGATTTCGTCCTAGACGAATTTAATGCGCGAACCAAAGTTCTCCAAGGAGGCGAAGAAGCAACTGTCTCATTCACGGCTGATAAAGCAGGCTCATTCCATTATTATTGCTCCGTTGGGAATCATCGAGCAATGGGAATGGTCGGTACATTGACGGTAAACTAGCCCCACTTCCTAGCCTCTTTACACAAACCCTCGTATTTGCTAAAATAGGACATACTTAAATGACAACACCAGTTACCTTTGTTCGCCAAACATATGATGAACTTAAGCAAGTTGTTTGGCCAACTAGAAAAGAAATTATCAGGTTAACAACTATTGTCATTCTGTTAAGTGTATTGATGGGATTATATATCGGCGGACTTGATTGGATTCTCACCAAAGCAGTAGAATTACTTTTAAAATAATATGGACACAACAACACAACCAGAAGTAAAAGAAGAAGTAGAAGAAGAAAATAAGGATCTAACCGAAAAGTTGGATAAAAACCATCCAAATGCCGATCAAGGCAAATGGTATATTATTCATACTTACGCAGGTCACGAGAATAAAGTTGAACGATCACTCAAGCAGCGTGTTGAGACAATGAAATTCGCGGACCGGGTCTTTGAAATTATTGTTCCTACCCGCAATACGATCAAAGTCTCTCAAGGGAAAAAAGAAACTGTTAAAGAAAAGATTTTTCCGGGATATGTCTTGGTCAAAATGATTTTAGATGATGAGACCTGGATCATGGTTCGCAGTACTCAAGGTGTCACTTCATTTATTGGTGCAGGCAACAAGCCAACACCTATCTCTGATAAAGAAGTTGAAGCTATCCAGAAATTCATGTCCCTGGAAGAACCGATGTACAAAGTGCAATTTGGTGTCGGTGAAGCCGTTAAGATCACCGACGGTCCATTCTCTGATTTCTTGGGAGCTATTGAATCTATCGATGAAGCACGGGGGAAAATGAAAGTTTTGGTCAGTATTTTCGGACGGGAAACGCCCGTCGAACTTGACTTCTTACAGGTTAAGAAGATATAAGGGTAAATGCTATGGGAAAGCATGAATTAATAAAACCAAAGACAGAAATCTCAGGCCTATTTACTAACGAACATAACAAAAGGGAAAAAACTGTTGTATCGATAAGGCCCGACGGCTCAGTGAAGGCGACTAAACTAAACCCCGGGATAGAAGTAGGACTGACACATCCTAACACCGGAGGAAATAGTACAAGAGATTAAGGGAACGTATCTCAGTGTTTAACAAAACTATGGCTAAAAAGATCAAAACATTTATTAAAATTGCGCTTCCGGCAGGAAGCGCTACACCGGCGCCACCTGTCGGTACAGCATTGGGACCTCATGGACTCAATATCATGGAGTTCGTGAAGGCATACAATGACAAAACTGCCGATCAAAAAGGTAACGTTATTCCTGTAGTCATTACGGTCTATGAAGATCGTACGTTTACGTTTATTACCAAGAAGCCACCGGTTGCTGAAATGATTAAAAAAGCAGTCGGCAAAGAAAAAGGCAGTCAAAAACCAGGCAGAGAAAAAGTCGCTACCCTCACAATGGATCAAGCTCGTAAGATTGCTGCAGACAAACTAGAAGACTTGAACACAGAAGATGTGGAAATGGGTGCACGTGTCGTTGCTGGAACTGCACGAAGTATGGGCATTGCTGTTGAATAATATGGGAAAAATTAGAGTAAAAACAATCGGAGATGAAGAAGTAGAAAAAAAAGACTTGAAAAAGGCGCAAGCTCGCTCTGTTGCAAAAAAAGCCAAAGAAGCAGCAGAGGTTCGAAAAGCTGCTGCTGAAGGTGTAAGCGAACCAAAAATTGAAGCAGAACCAAAAGCTGAAGAAGCAAAAACCGAAAAAGCTGTACCAGACAAAAAACAAGTAAAAGTTGGAACAAAAAATTCTACAGACAAAAAACAGAAGCTTTCTGAAAGTTATCAAAAAGCTGCAGCCTTGGTTGAAAAGAATAAAAAATACAACCTTGTTGATGCGTTGCCTCTGCTTGAAAAAATGAAGCGGGCAAAATTTGACGAAACTGTTGAACTCCATATCAACACCAATGAAAAAGGAATCTCAGGCAATTTCACCCTTCCACATGGAACAGGTAAACAAATGCGTGTTGTCATCGCGAACGCAGCTGTTGATGCCAAACAAGTTGACGAATTAATCAAATCTATTGAAGCAGGTAAAATCGATTTTGATATTTTAGTCGCAACCCCTGATACAATGCCAAAACTTGCACGAGTAGCTCGAGTGCTCGGTCCGAGAGGTCTGATGCCAAATCCAAAAAATGGAACGGTCACACCAAAACCTGAAGATGTTGCAAAGCGTTTCGCTGGTGGTCAAATTAATTTCAAGACTGAAGCAAAATTCCCAATTTTGCATCTTGCAGTTGGTAAAATTTCTTTTGGTGATAAAAAATTAACTGAAAATATTGATACAGCAATCCAAGCAGTTAAAACCAAAAATATTAAAAATGTGACCTTGAAATCAACCATGTCACCCGCAATTAAACTCGATTCCGCCTCTCTTTAAGAAATCTCCACATTGCACATTCTCTGCGCTGTAGTGTTGACAACAATCTCAAACTTACATACTCTAGAAGAGTATGCAAAAAAATATTCGGTTACTGCAGATAACAGCACTCTTCATGTTTGCAGGAATAATTATTGGATTTTCCAATACACATTCATCAGTAACCGTCCGTGCTCAAAATGTCGGTGTGACCCCGACACTATACTGCTTGGCTGCCGGTTGTCCTAATGGAACGCAAATAGGATCACCTGCCACAAACATTACACAAAAAGTAACGACTGCACCTGCTTCTTCATCACAATCCCCTACTATAGCAACAAATCCTCCTGTCGCCTCACCTTCACAGCCATGCAATAATTTTTCACCTACAACGCTGCAATCTCCGGCTCAAATAGGCGGAAATACCGGGGGTCATAATAACGGTGGGGGCAAGAATGGTAAGGGTTCAAGTGGTAATTTCGGTGGCAATGGCGGACGTGGTGGCTTTCTCAAAGATATTTTCAGTTTCTTCCTTTTATTGATTGAACTTATATTGAAATCGATTGGAGCTGGGAATTTGTCAACGCCATGTTCACCTGCAATTTCAACCACACCCGCTCTTACAAATACTCCTATCCCCTCATCGGTACCAGTTAGCCCATCTATTCCTGTCACGGTAACTACCGCTGCTACGCTTGCTCCTAGTAGTACCACTGCAACCCCATCATCGACAACTACCAATACAGGTATAGGCACCGGCGGATCGATTTTTACTGGTGGGCCTTTTGGGAACACTTGTAATCCTGGACAGCTTTACTGTAATGGTAACGTCATTACAGGTGGAACAAATAATACTTTATACAATTGCCAACCACATAGTGCCCCAAGTGTTCAGCAGGTATGTCCTGGAGCATGCAAAGTGAAAAGCTCCGGCAATGATTCTTGTTAATGATGGAATTAAGCTCACCTGTTGACAAGATCTTCATTCTCACATACGCTAGAGGGGTATGCAAAAAAAGCCTTCTCTCCTCCACTTTATGGTTTATTCCTTACTGCTTTTGATCGTAGCGGGAATAATTTTAATCAGCCTCCCTTCTCAAAGACAAGTCTATGCCCAAATATTTGCTGTCACACCAACATTCTCTTGTCTCGGTCCTTGTGCAAAAGCTGCACCAACTGCCAATGAATTACCGAAAGAAGCACCTCCACAGGTTTCTCTTTCACCAACGATAGTCACAACGACAACAAACACAAATCCAGCACCATCGCAACCATGTACTAATTCTTCTCTCACCAACTCACAAGCACCTGCCCACAAAAGTGGAAATTTCGGTGGTCAAGGCAATAAATTTGGTACCAATGGTAATTATAACGGTTCAGGAGGTAAAAACTTTAGTGGGAAAGACGGCGGTTCGAGTAGTTTCGGAGGAAGCGACGGAGAACCTGGAAGTTTCGATAATGGCAATAATGACCGAAATGGGTTTCTTGGCATTTTTTTCAAAATCCTCCTTCTGATTATTAATATGCTTTTGCAAGCAACAGGCTCAGGAGGATTATCACTTCCCTGTTCCCCATCTCTTTCAGTTACGCCTTCACCATCAAACGTTCCTTCTTCCATTTCCCCTATTATCTCAGTTTCCACATTATCTCCTTCTCCTGGTACCACTACTCCCTATCTCAAACCCCAATTAGGAACATGGGGTGGCTATTCAACAAGTACGGCTTTCCCCGCAAATAGTAAAATCTCTGCTGACTGGAAAGTTACTGCGCTTGACTGTTCAGGAGGTGACGGTATCATTTCGCCATGGCCAGGTTTTGGCGGAGCGGGACAAAATGATCCCAATATTGCGCAATTGGGTAATGACATGAATTGTAAAAGCGGAAAGGCTACATATCCTGCATGGACAGAAGCATATCCTGCTAGTTCTGTATATTCTAATAATCCCATGAAGCTCGGAGATCAAATGACCGCTGCTGTGACTTTTCAAGGAAATGGAAAATTTGCTACAACGATGACAAACAAAACTGAAGGTTGGACGATTACTGCCCCAATGAGCTTTGCCTCTTCGTATGTCCCGAAAACTGCTGAAGCGATTTTGGAAGTACTTGGTAGTAGCAACAGCAAACAAGCTTCTGTTCCAAAATTTGCACCACTTACTCTCACCAATAGCAACTATATTATCAACGTGCAGCAAAAGCCTTTGGCTTCAGGGCCTGGATTAGTTCTAATGGAGTTAGGTAGTTCAGGAGATGCCCAGGTTACGACAAGTGCAATCACAGGAGGAAACTTTACAGAGACCTTTGTCCACAAATAGTATTGTGCAGCGAGGAGAGAATCCAGTATAGTAGAACTATGAGAACAAAATGGCTTATTCTAATCATTGTGGGTATTGTTAGCGTGATGCTGGCGGCTGCTTGGATACAACGTCCCAAAGCCGCTCCAGCGCAAATCCAACAAGTGGTCATGAGAACCTATACTGATCCGGGCAAAGTCTTCTCCGTCGCTGTTCCATCTACCTGGTCTATTACTCCCAGTTCTGGTTCTTCGACGACTGGACTGAATTCCACTCATCCTCTTCATCAAGCTATTCAGATTACGCAGTTTACTAAACCTGCTGAAATGGGTTTGACGGTGCAGGTTCTTTCGGGCCAACCGGCATGCCCGTTGGCTGAGAAACCTACCACAACGGTTGGTGGTCTTCCTGCTTCCTATAATCCTGCTATTTATACCTGGTCTATTCCTACGACGAATACCACTGTGCTTGTCTCCGTTGCTTATCCTGGTACCAATAGTTTCCATGGTCCGCTTCGTTCTGCTCAACCAACTCCGCTTCCGAAGGCTACTGTCGATGCAGATAAACACCTTGTCTTGACTTTACTTAAATCTCTTTCGTTTTCTGATCTCAAGCCTCTCGTCTGCGAGTAAGGTTATATTTGTTAGTTGACAAAGAAGTCCCAGATTCTATAAGCTAAATATATACTTATTCTCCATTAGGAGTGTATAAATGAAGAATTTACGCCTTGCCCATTTAAGCTTTCTGTTGTTAGGAGTTCTTGCAGTGACAGGTTTAAGCGCCTCAAACCAATTTTTCACCGGGAAAGCAAATGCACAAAATACTGTTGTTTCACCAACACTTTACTGTCTTGGTCCATGCAAAACAGATACACCCACATCCCAACCAGCATATCAAACAACCCCAACCCAAGTACCTTCCTACCAAGTGACACCAAGTCCCGCACCGTATAAATCGACTCCGACACCATCTTATGGCTACCAAACAACACCCACTTCAGCCTATGGATACCAACCCAGTCCGACGCCTACACCATGTACGACTAATGCTTATCAAACTTCTGCACATGGAGCATACAATTCATACAGTACACCGCAATATTCTCGTCCGAAAGGATTTCTCTATACTATCTCTTCCTATACAGCACCTTACGGTATTGGCGCAAACCCGAACCCAGGTCCTACCACACAAACGTATGCAACCAACCCTTGCCAACCAACCCCTACACCTATAGCGTATCAAGTAACACCTACGCCTCTACCATACAATGTCGTGACGGCTACACCACAACCATATCAAGTTGTCACGGAGACTCCACAACCATATTATGTGGTAACAGCGACACCGCAACCTTATTATGTCGTGACGGCCACTCCACAACCATATTATGTGGTAACAGCGACACCAACCCCAAGTGGGCCATGCATTCGATATGGAGGTTCTGCACAAACGCCAGGACAACCAAGTGGTTATAACGGACATCATAATGGTGGAGGATTCCTTGGGGCTTTATTCCGACTTGTATTTGTTCTCTTCAGAATTAGTTATGGTGATCTCCCACCATGCGCTCCTACCCCGACACCAGTGGTCACTGCCGTTACACCCATCATTCCACCAGTCACCGTAATGCCTTCCTCGCCGATATCAGGGTCGGCAATACCTTCAAATCCTGTTGCAACTATCAGTCCACTCGTATCAATAAGTACTCCTCCAGCTAATCCTTGTTCAGGACCTGGTCTTACAAATAATTCTAACAACCAACAAAATGAAGTGGTTCTAGATTTCTTAAGATTTTTCTTCTTCTTTATTGATTTTCTTCTGAAAATGCTTAATGGAACAAGTCCTTGTTCAGCATAGCAAGTGTCGGTTATACGCTATCCTTGGCTGAAACAAGATAAAGTTTTGTATTTCTGGTAAAAAGATTGCTGAGTTTAAGCCGATATAATTTTGTTAGTTGACAAATAACTAAAAGATTATATAAGCTAAATATACGCTCAGATATTGCTAAGTGTAAATATGAAAAAGTTTCGTTTAACATATATATTATTTATTTTACTTGGAATGCTTGTGGTGACTGGATTGAGCACCTCGGGTCAACTCCTCACTGAGAAAGCTCATGCTTATACGATAGTCACTCCTACACTTTATTGCCTCGGACCTTGCGTAGCAGATACACCAACGCCCACAACTCCACCAGCCTACCAAGCAACCCCAACCTCTGCACCTTATCAGGCCACACCAACCATAGCGCCATATTATGGTTACAATACAACACCAACACCTGTATATGGCTATCAGGCAACGGCAACTCCAGTACCAGCTTATGGTTACCAAGCAACTCCAACACCTTGTAGCGCTTATTCTTATCAATCATCTGCTCACGCAGGATACAATGCTTACAAAGCACCAAAAAATAAATACAACGCATACAATCCGTACAAGGCGCCCGCACCTACGAATGCCTATAACCCATACAGTGCACCAACACCCACCACTGCTTATAGTCAATACAGTGCACCAGCACCTGTCAATGCCTACAATCCAAGCCCATACAATGCAGGCCATCCTAAAGGATTTCTCTATACTATCTCTTCCTATACAGCACCTTACGGTATTGGCGCAAACCCGAACCCAGGTCCTACCACGCCAACCTATGCAGCTAACCCTTGCGCACCAACCCCTGCTCCAGTGGCATACCAACCAGCACCCTCCACGCCTGCACCATATTACGAAGTGACTGCTACTCCTCAGCCATATCAAGTAGTGACTGCGACACCGGCACCTTACTATGTCGTAACGGCTACTCCAGCACCACAACCACAGCCATATTATGTTGTCACCGCTACCCCAGCACCTTACTATGTCGTAACGGCTACTCCAGCACCACAACCACAGCCATATTATGTTGTCACCGCTACCCCAGCACCTAACTATGGCACTCCAGGACCAAGTGGGACACCATGTATTAGTAATCATGATGTTGCCCAAGCTCAGAGTCAAGGTTATGGCCCAGGGAACGGCAATGGCGGTGGACATCACCAAGGAGGAGGGTTCCTTAAATTATTCTTCTTCCTTATAGAGCTTATACTGAGACTTATCGGAGGCCCAACTCCTATACCTCCTTGCGCGTACTAGCAACGGCGAGAACAAGATAGTTGTGGAAAGACAATTCATTCTCTTTACAGTTTTTCTTTTTCCTGTTATAATACTTAAGTAATCCAGAGACAGTAGGTGGAGTGAAAGGAAATCCTAAGCATAGCCGAAGGATATCACGCTTATAAGCCCTACCGAGGAGCCACAATAGTTTAGAAATATTTAAACCTAAAGGCACTCCTCGAGAGTGTTTTTTTATTATTAGGTACTAGTCCCAAAAAATATGTCAGACGTTAAAACAAGTAAAAATCGACAGAAGAAGGAACAACTCGTTGCCGAATTGGTAGAAAAATTGAGTAAATCCAAAGCAATGGTCTTTGCTAACTACCAAGGATTGACGCATCAGCAACTTGAAGGATTGAAAAAAAATCTTAAAAAATCTGATGCTGAATTTGTAGCAATGAAAAATACTCTTTTAAAGCGCGCGCTTGAAGGTAAAGTTGATACAGAAGCCACCAATAGCCACTTCAATCAGCCTACTGGTGCCATGCTCATTTATGGTGACATAGTAGAACCGCTCAAACACTTGACTAAATCAATTAAGGATTTCAAAATGCCAGTTATTAAGTTCGGTGTCATCGAAGGAAATGTTGTCTCAGACTTAGATGTTATAAAGATTGCTTCGCTTCCGCCACTTCCTATACTACAAGCTCGATTACTTGGACAGATGCAAGCACCTATCCAGGGACTTCACCGAGCGCTCAGTTGGAATCTACAACAATTAGTTTTGACTCTGAATGCAATAAAAGAGAAGAAACCCGCAACCAATGCGTAAAACATTGGCTGCACGCAATCCAAAGGAGGTGATTATAGATGGCAAAATTAAGTAAAGATGAATTAATGAAAGCAATTGAAGAGATGTCAGTTCTGCAACTGTCAGATCTCGTCAAAGCTCTGGAAGAAAAGTTCGGAGTTAGTGCCGCTGCTACTATGGTCGCCGCTGCACCAGCCGGTGGTGCTGCTGCTGACGCAGGAGAACCAGCTGAAGAGAAAACATCATTTGATGTTATTATCGCAAGCTCAGGAGCACAGAAAATCGCTGTTATCAAAGCACTTCGTGAATTAGTCCCAACATTGGGTCTTAAAGAAGCGAAAGATTTAGTTGACGCAGCACCTAAAGAAGTGATGAACCAAGTCAACAAGAAAACAGCTGATGAAGCAAAAGAGAAACTAACTGCAGCAGGCGCTACAGTTGAACTCAAATAAAAAAGAAATCTTTGGAAAAGTAACGAAAGACCTCGTTTGACAATTATGCAGAATAGTTTGTATAAAAGAAGACGAGGTTTTTTTGTATTTAAAAATGTGGCTTAGAGAAGACTACTTAGCTTGGACAACTTATTTGGGGTTGTGAGAGCCATTTCTCGGTGCATCGATACCTATCTCTTTGGGCGTTCCAGGTCCAAGCTTTGTGCATTTTGTTATATTATCGCCTTGACTACCAGTGAAGACAATTGCTGATTTATTATTCCCTTCCATATCATTATTGATAAATTTAAAACCTTGGACATCATCAGTAAAGACGCCGTCTGAGGCATTGCCATTGCAATAGTTGTTGATAAAGACATCATTGGCAGATTGGCCTTGTCCACTACCGTTTCCTGCGGTACTATGTGGACCTTCAATAATCCAGCATATGTTAGCAATGTTCTTGCAATAATTACTGTCAACAATAGTATTTGAAGTGGTTGGGGTAGAAGTTGCAAAAGTTTGCATACAGTCAGAATGCTGTTGACTCTCAGGTGCAATATCAGTAATGGTGTTATGCAAAATTTTAAGTCCATCACCGAAGAAGCGCATGCCGTCATCATCCCCGCCCTTCGTAGGACCTTTGACTGTATTGTCCGCAATAGTAATATTTTTGCCGGTAGCCTTAATACCTGGGGCTGCTGTTACATTTTGAACAACAAAGCCTTGCACAGTAGCACCTTCTCCCGTAGCATCAATCCCGTTTACTGTTGTTGTACCATCACCACTATAGATGACTCCTGGTTTATCTGCTTGTAATCGTCCGGTCAGATTTCCTTTGAAGCAGACAGTGTCTCCTGACTTTGCAGCACTAGCACCATTAATGTCTGTTGCATTAACCGTACATTTTGGTGTAACCGGCCGCACACCTGCTCCTTGCCCCTGATTACCGCAAGCATTCTGGTCAGTGAGACCACCTGCTGTCGTAGTGGCGCTCCCCGACGATGTCGTCGTACCAGAGGGCACAGTCGAAGCAACAGAGGAAATAGCAGGACCTGAAGGTGCCGGGCCACCAGCAGTAGATGGATTACATGGTTGAGACGGTTGTGTGGGTTGCGGTGGCTGAGAAGGTTGTGATGGTTGCGGCTGAGAAAGCTGAGGTTGGGAATTACCTCCTACTCCTCCTGCTCCAAATGATTTTAAGAGAACATCAATAAGCATCATAAGAAATTTGAAAATGTCGCTGAGGAATCCGCCTGATTTCTTTCCACCCAAGGCCTTGCTCCAACCCTTGTGCAAGACTGAATGGCCAGAGCATGGCTGTGTCGTTGAGCTCGTTACAGGTAGTATGGAAGGAACAGAAGCACCGGAAGGCGCGATACTTGTACCGTTACTTGAACCAGAAGGAGCTGCTGAAACGCTTGGACAAGGCCCCAGGCAAGAAAATGATGGCGAAACAGCGGTCTTTTGTTGGGCCTCGGTATTAAAAGAGACTTGAGCACTAATGAGTCTCAGAAGAATTAAGACAGCTATTAAGATAACAAGAATCTGCACCAAGCGGATATTATTAACCATACAATTATAGTAAAGTATAAATACAAGTATTGTCAACAATAATAAAGAGAAAATACTTACTTGACTTTGATGTTACAGTTTGTTACTGTATATATGGTTATACTCTAAATTGATAGGCATCAATATAGTTTCATAAACCTATGACCAATACGCAAAAACTTACTATTGATACCCTTCCTGATCTCCTCACTGTCCGTGAAGTAGCCGAAGTTCTGAGAGTTTCTCCCTTAACCATCAAACGCTGGGGCAAACGTGGCAAATTACCTGCTATTCGCATCAATTCACGCGGTGACCGCCGATACAAAAAAGAAGCAGTCCTTTGGATTCTCGGGATTCAACAAAAAAGCGACTGACGCCTCACTTTCCTTCTTGCAAGAATAACTCACTCCGCTTTATACTTGTGTTATGGATGCCTCTTTGAAAAAATATATTGCGCTCGCTCGGGAAAAGAAACTCACCAATGAAGAGATAAAGTCTTCCCTTCAGAATGCAGGCTGGTCTGAAGAACAAGTACAGCAAGCTTTTTATAAATCACACGATAGCGATTTCCTCATCCCACCACCGCCGCCACCCCCTCAAGTAGCGCATGTCGGCATGTGGGTCGGCTTTCTTTATATTATCTTCTTTATTTCATTGTATGTGCTTGCGACCTCAGTCGGTTGGCTTTTTCATATTGCAATTGAACGGACAACACAAAACCAAGCACCGTCCTATACACTCTATGGCGCTGTCTCCCAAACCAGAAGCCTTATTGCCTCAATTATTGTGTCCTATCCTATTTTCCTCATCCTCGCTCTCGTTTTGAAGAAGCAACTCTTGAGACAACCTCCTGTACGAAATCTTCGTTCCCGCAAAATTCTCATCTATGTTACGCTTATTGTCACATTTTTGATTATGCTGGGACATGTTATTTACACCATTACTAATTTTCTCAACGGCACGATTACGACAACGGCACTTGAGCACGTCGGCGTGACCTTTCTTGTTGCCGGTGCTATCTTTTGGTACTTTGTGGATGAAGTGAAATATGATAAAAAAAATGCATAAGAAAGACAGTATCAGCATTATATATATTACCGTTCTCACGATCGTGGCATTGGTGTATGGATTTATGACAATCCCGTCCCCGGTTATGCAGCATAAACTCACATTAGATCACAGACGAGTTAGTGATTTGGGGGAAATTAAGAATAGCATCGAATCATATTACAGTGCACACAATCAGCTCCCTGGTTCATTGAAAGATTTACCGATTACCTCAGGTGCGTACCAAAGTTTTCATATTTCCGATCCAGAAACAAATGCACCCTATGAATATACAATCCTTAATCAGACCCCACCTTTCATACAACTTTGTGCCACTTTCACCACTGATTCGCATAAAGATGATCCGACTGAATACGATCCTAATAACTATGATTGGCAAAGCTACTCAGGAAATTATCAACACCCGCCCGGCCACTCTTGTTTTAAGCTCAATATCAGCTATTACGGGCCGACACCCATCATATCGCAAATGCCCAAATTTATAACACCTATTCAAAAACGTCCGTTGCGACCAAACAAACCCACCGGCGCTTTATAAAAACGCTATGATACAATAAGTGAATGGACGTCGCCTCTGTAGAACTTCTCGAAATACCAGACTATCAACAGATCAAACAAAATTTTGTCGATGAATTGACCAAAGCTTCTCAAAATCAGCCTTCCAGTCTCTCTTTTATTAAACATACACTTCCCTCAAAACCCTTGCTAACCAAAGGCATTGTGCAAGGAATTGTTATCGGCGGAACGAATTATATTGTCTCAACAGAACAACTCACCACTTCGGGCAAACGAAATATTCTGAAAAGAAGAACAGGTATCTTACCTATATTTACGAGCAAACAAAGTCTGATAGATTTCTTTTCTGAACACTTAGATCAACGAGCGGATGCAGACGGGTTGAATTTTGGATTTAGGATGGAGCCGACTTATGGAATCGAGGGGAGTTTAGATGGTATTGCCCACGCATCAGGCACCAAAGATCATACATTCACCGGACTTGATATTTCACTTGGCACATTAATTAAAACAGTTTTTAACGACTTGTATGGCAAAGCAATTCTCTCAAGCGTTGCCAATGATACGATCTGTCTTTTACTATCAGGGGGAGGATACGAACAGGGATCACTCATCGCTGGGACAGGCATCAATATTGGCATACGACATGAGCAAAACACGCTAGTAAATCTTGAGTTAGGCGGTTTTGACAAATTCAACCACTCAGCAATCCTTAGAACAATTGACTCGCGCACAAAAAACCCCGGTAAAAAACTTTTTGAAAAAACTACTTCCGGCAAATATCTTTCACTTTACTTTAATGAAAAAATAAAAGAACTAGGGCTCCAGTTTCCAATGATAAAAACAAGTCAGGAACTGAGTGAACTTTCGCAATCTGACCAAACAAAAGCCGGAGAACTGGCTCGAGCAATTCTCAAACGCTCCGCCTATCTTCTGGCTGCAGCAATTGCAGGTGTATATGAATTTACTGAAAAACCTCACAGATTCACCTTCATTGGTGAAGGCAGTATGTTATGGGAAGGTTGGAAATATCAAGAACATATCCAAGAGCAACTCCATTTATTAGGAATTTCCCGAGGTGTCATTGAGATTCATCAGATAAAGGATTCAAGTATCAATGGCGCTATTGGTTTACTGACGAAATAGATACTAAACCATCTGGGGAATATTTTGGTAAATCTGTGAAGGAATGTGTAACAAGTGCATTAACCCGCTCCAAAAAACAAAAAGACTTACTATAACAAAACCCCATCCAAATAACGAAATAATCCAAATCCATCGCATCGATCCAGATGCATCAACTTTTGTACTCATCCTTTTTACTTGTTTATAAACTAAGTACATATATACTTGAACAAACCAACTACATGCAAATGACATAACCAATAATAGCAAGGAAAAAAGTAGCGAATGATTATTTAATTTATTCACCAAGGAGATAAGTAATATAACAGCAACTCCGACCAATAAGTATCCTTCGAGGATTTGCCAAAAATGACTTTTGACTAAAACATAACTGGTTCTTAATGCAGCATTTCCTTTTTGCTTTTCCAAGACAATTTCAAAATTTGTAAAAATGAAGAAAAAGCCGATCAAGAGACTTGGAAGAATTAATAAAAAGAAACCGCCCATTGTCAGAAACCAACCAAGTAAGTTGGTGACAAAATAAATCCCCAGTGGTAGCATTAACATCAGAAGTATCATGAAAGACAAAAAGAGAAGAAGAAAAGAGACACCAATGAACTTGCTATATAATAGTATAGAATTTTTGAAGAGCTCCCATGATTCTTGCAAAAGATTTTCAATCGACGGCAAGGAAGTACTTACTGCTTTTGCTGAAACTTTTTTTGAAGTTTTATTTCTTTCTCGGATGATGTTTTTGTTTTGATCACATTTGCCATAACTTCGTGTTTCTTAAAATTGCAGAAGTCCCTACTCTTTTTTGATTGGCTAAATGCATTCTACCACTCCCCCATTTTCTGCCTATTCCAAGATTCGCTTCAATAGCTGTAATTTATATTAAGATATCAGTCTAAATGATATCACGGCGTGTGAAAAATCTATACAACTATCTCAAAATATATAGCAAACAGTACAAGTATTACATTTTTTGTTTTACAAATTTCTGTTTCCAGATGAGGACTAGAAATTCAAGCAAGGCTAATTGTCTTTTCCATCGCCACGGCTGAACAATGAGTCGAAAAAGCCATTCAAGACCAATTACACGGATGAATTTCGGTGCTCGCCACACCTTACCACTGAGAAAATCAAATGAGCCACCTACACCCATCGCGGCTTTAATGGGAAGTTTATAAAGATGCTCAGTAATCCATTCTTCCTGATTCGGAACACCAAAGGCCACAAATAAGATATCGATTTGTGGTGGATTAATGAATGATGAATAATGATTAATGGTTCCTTTCTCTTTATTCTTAATTCTTAATTCATTATTCTTTTTATTATCAGGCCATTCTTCTCCCACAAACACAACTTCTATCCAGGGATATTTGTGCTTTAAGCGGTTAACCGCAAGCTCTGCTACTCCATCTCTCCCACCCAAAAATCCCATGGATAAAGTCTTTTCACGAGATATCTTACAGAGTTCTTCAATGAAATCCACACCTGTAATACGTCCTTGCAAAGGTTTGCCCACAAAGTGGCTTGCAAGTGAAATCCCTACCCCATCAGGCAGTGCGATATCTGCTGAGTTTAGCTTGTTACGGTAATCCAAATGTTTCGATGCATAAACAAGCATTTCAGGATTTGGCGTTATGATAAATGTCTTATCATGCGGGCTTTTGAGGCGATTAAGAAGATACTCCAGGACTTTTTCTTTCACCTCATTTGTGATTGAGATGCCGAGAATGGTAACTTGATTTTTCATGTTTCACAGAGCAATTTTATTGAAAACTATTAATAAGAATATTATCTAATTTATCATTATTAGTACACTTTTTATGCTCTTTATTTATGCCGACTATCTGTGACTACATGCATAAATGTATGCGAAATATTAATGATTTTCATAAAGCCCCTTACAGTTTTGTAAAAAATAGACATTAATACTCTTCTTCTCTCTTTTATCGTTCTTTAATCATAACTTCTACAGGTCTATTTTCTATTAATTGACCGCTTATAAAGATCAATATTCTCCATCGCAACACCTGTACCTCGTGCAACACAGAGTAATGAATCCTCAGCATTGTGACATGGGACTCCTGTCATCTGCGTCATGAGCTTATCGAAGTTTGTTAGGAGTGAAGTCCCGCCAGACATGACAATTCCTTTGTCTATAATATCGGCGGCAAGCTCTGGCGGGCACTGTTCTAGCACTTCTTTCACTCCTTTGACAATCTCCAAAAGCGCCGGTTTAATAGCCTCATTGATCTGCAATTCATCCAGGACGACAGTTCGAGGAAGTCCTGTGATAGTATCTCGGCCTCTGACATCCATGGTCTTATATTCTTTTTTGCCATCCTCTTCAGGCATAGCATTGCCGATATCAATTTTGATTAATTCCGCAGTTGTCTCCCCAATAAGAAGGTTGAATTTACGCCTAATATATGCTGTTATTGCTTCATCGATCTTATTTCCAGCTACACGGACAGAACTATGCACGACAACTCCTCCCAAAGAAATAACAGCCGATTCAGTCGAACCTCCTCCGATATTGACAATCATATGCCCTGCTGCCTGCGCAATGGGGATCTTAGCTCCAATTGCTGCTGCAAGAGGTTCATCGATAAGATAAGCGATCTTGGCTCCGGCCGACATCGTGGCATCAAGCACAGCTCGACGTTCAACCTGTGTCACACCTGAAGGGATACATACCATCACCTCAGGTTTGATAAAGTGACGACGCCCACAAACTTTATCGATGAAATATGAAAGCATAGCCTCGGTTATAGTATAATCAGCCACAACACCATCACGAAGTGGCCGCAGCGCCATAACATTTCCAGGCGTACGTCCCAGCATTTCTTTTGCTTCGTGGCCGACAGCTACGACTCTATTTTCTTCAGCAGTAACAGCCACGACAGTCGGCTCATTGAGGACAATACCTTCACCCACCACGTAAACCAAGGTATTTGCTGTACCCAGATCGATGCCGATTCGTTTGGTTGAAGGAAATGAAATATTAAACATAACTTAATTAATGAATGATGAATGGGAAACAAAGAGATCAGAGAAAATCTCTATTCCCTATTCTTTATTCTTAAATAAACCCATCATACTACTACGTTTCTGTATCATTTTATTAAAATTAGCTTCCATACTGATTATAGCAATGTGAAAATGTGTTGCAAGTGGTGAAAATGGGGCGTCAAAAACAGGACTTCAAAAAGTAATTGTATAAACTTTCCCGATTTTGAGAAAACGACGAATAACTTTTTTTAACATGGCCTAATACCACACTGTACTCTTGTCAGGTTTTCTTCAAACTCGTATAATATCCTTACTATGAATAAGGAGCCAAATAAAAAGTCCTCAGATTCTGACATAAATACCCGTCGCTCCATGAAAAGACAAATTATCGTTTCAATTGTGGTTATCCTTTTATTACTGGGAGCCACTGTACTCGTTATCCTTTACGGAAAGGGATTTCGTCCCACCAACCAAGGTGGCGTCCTCAAACTCTCAAAGACGGGAATTCTCAGTTTGAATAGTTATCCAAACGGCGCTGAAGTATATATCAATGGTCATCTCACCGTTGCCACAAATAATAATAGTCTCAATCTTGCCCCTGGGAAATACAATGTCAAAATCACAAAAGAAGGTTACTCAGATTGGCAAAAAGATTTCGAGATAAAACCCGAACAAGTATCATATGCTGAAGCGACCCTTTTTCCACAAGCACCAAGTCTCCAAAGTATCTCCACGTATGGTATCCAATCTGCGATCATCGACCCAACAGGCACCAAACTTGCTTTCAATTTGGCCTCAAGCTCGGCCAAGAGAAACGGCATTTATGTCTATGATATGACCTCGAGGAACTTCCCTATTTTGGCTGGCCAAAGCAACACAACACAGATTGTGGATGATACAGGAGATAATTTCTCCCAAGCCAAAATGGCATGGTCACCTGATGGTACGCAAATTCTTGCCAGTATTTCTGCCTCGACAAATGCATCACCTACATTCTATCTGTTAAATACAAAAAATCTCAATCAAACACCACAAGATATTACCGCGCTTTACACAAATACACTTGATCTTTGGAAACAGCAACGCAAAGACAAAGAAGCTGCACAAATAAAATCCCTGCCGGCGGCTGTTCAAAAGTTTGCAAAAACAAGCTGGAGCATCCTTTCCTGGTCACCTGATGAAAATGAAATTTTATATCAGGCATCTCAATCTGCAGAAATGCCTGTCATGAAGAAGCCCCGTTTGATTGGCGATAACAATCTTTATGAACAGCGTCGCCTCGATCAAAATTCTATTTATGTTTACAACATCAAAGAAGACTTCAATACACGAATCCTCAATCAAGTTGATAAAGTTTGCACTATTGATGATACGCAGTGCAACTGCGATGAATTTACCAAATGCCCGCTGCCACTTACCTGGTTGCCCGACTCCAATCATCTCCTTTATGTGCATAACAAAACGATTTATGTGATTGAAGATGACGGATCAAACCAAACAACACTCTATGCAGGACCATTTGTGGATCACTATGTTTTCCCTTGGCCAGACGGTTCCAAACTCGTTATCCTCACAAACTTCAACAACTCCTCCGTCCCCCCTACGCTTTATTCGATTGGGTTGAAATAGAATAAAGATTAATGAATAAGGATTAAAGAATATAAATATGAAAAACGGAAAAATAGATTCGTTTACAGATTTAGTTGCGTGGCAAGAGGGTCATAAACTAGTTGTCTTGGTTTACGAAATAACAAAAGATTTCCCTAAATCAGAGATTTATTCATTAACTGATCAAATGAGAAGAGCAGCTTCTTCCATTACAAACAATATCGCTGAGGGGTTTGGAAGACATTCTTATAAAGAAAAGGTACAGTTTTTCTATCTTGCTAAAGGCTCCTTAAATGAACTAACTAATCAAATATTTATCGGCAGAGATGTCGGATATCTATCACCAGCACGCGTAGAGAGTTTAATCAACCAATCACGAAGATCCGATCAACTATTGCAAGGTTTAATCAAAAAATCAAAAACTTTCATCTCTCATTAATCGTTAATCCTTATTCTCTATTCCCAACACTCGCCGGAACGGCGATCACATATAACCGTTTCAATGTCGTTCCTGGTGGCCAACAGGTTTGGAGAACGAGACGTTGGGGGCCTCCATGTTGGCTCGTAAGGAAGGTTGTATCCTTTGGATCAGAAATAATCTTCTCTGATACCTGATATTTATATCGTGTATTCTCAAAGAAGACATCAATCTCATCACCGTTAGAAAGATTATTTAATGTATAGAATACGGCGTTGTAACGCCCGACATCCCACCAACTATCGGCAGAATGTGCAAAGAGATACGTTGTCCCCGACTGCCCTGGAAATACTGATCCTTTGGCATGGGCAACACCTTTTTGGAGTGCGGGGAGATATTCTTGGGGATTATCAGGATCTATGTTGGGAAATACTTTGACATTGGCACCTAATCTAGGTATCAATATACTAAACTCCGGGTCAATTGGGATCATAATTTGCTGTTTACTACCCGCCAAAACATCAGCAATACTTATATCTTTTTTTGGGGTAACTGCCGGGGATCTATGTGCACTTATGTCTCTCTGTGCGGAAGAAGATGCATGGATGGTATCAGCACCGATCATTGTGGTTTTTTCAGTCGTGGAAGCATCAATGGTAAAGTGCACTCCCCTGGCCTGAATAATCATTACTTTTAATTCTTCAGTGAGCGCAGGCCCGAACGTGACGATCATGCCATAGATACTAAAAAGGACAAGAAAATTGCCAAAACTTCGCAATACAACAAACTTTACCGCTTCATTTCGTGTCATACAAAAATAAGTATCCCCGAGAGGAATCGAACCTCCATTTACGCGTTAGGACTGCGTAGTTCTATCCATTGAACTACAGGGACTATCTATTATCTTCCTCTCATTATAGGAGAAGGAATACGTTGTATTTTAGCATAGAAGAAAGTAAAATAGCTAAAGCTGCGGGGTGTAGTGAATCGGTATCACACTGCGTTCGGGACGTAGAGACACTGGGTTCAATTCCCAGCACCCCGACTTTTCGACAAGACTTTAGCTTATTATTGTAGTGTTGCACCAATTCTGGCTTTTATTACTAGTGTTTCTTCTCTTTTTCTTCTTTTCTTCTCATAATCCTCTACTACATCCTGATCAGCTATAGTTCTAATCATCTCATCTACGTCAGGATCGTCACTCATATTTGTTTCATAGGCATCAGTTAGAGCATCAGTTATTCTTTCACTTGCAATCTTTTCCTTTATCACTCTTCGAGTCAATTCCTGCGCAAGTTCTTGAGGGAACCCTTCAATTTCACCAATGTTATCTTGTGTACACACCTCATCAAAAAGCTTATATAAGTTATCCCGATATTTCGGAGCTTTGGAATCAATTCGTAAAAAAGCTTCAGTATGTGGTATAAGCGCTTGTCGATATCGTTCTCGCCACGTTTCTTCGTGTGACATTCGCTGTTCATCGGTTTCGTTTTTCGCTGGATCAAGTAATGCTTCTCAAGAAGAAAGCATTAATCTTGCTATCGTATAAGCATCTGTTGGTTTATCCATCTGCATACTGAGATCATACTGGGTGATTGCCAAATCCTCTCCAAATCCTTCTCCAAAAGGAAGTGAACCAGCTCTGATACTAATCAAATGAGCTACTTTTGCAGGAGGTTGGAGAAGAGGAAGATTCCCTTCTATAATATTCACTTTTTTGTAAGGATCGCTCGTATTTTCAATAAGTGCTTTCATCGCGCTATTATATCCAGCTCTATCAAAAAGATTAAAAAGCTCTCCTTGTTCTTCTTTATTAGCTCTACGGTCTAATATAACTGTCTGCACGTCAAAAAGCCTATTTGCTTGAAGATGTTGATCATTTAATGCCACTCTTTCACTCATAGAATATTCCTCCTTCAATGACTGGCATTATACCATAGAGCCCAGAAGTTGTTTTTTAACGGTTCTTTACTGATTGTTGTAGAGGACTTTTCCTTGGGGTTTGAGGGTTGGTATGGGGCGTTTGGACTGTTGAGCTGGAGCTGTCGCTACTGCGGCTACTGACGCATCTGGCGGGCTGTCTTGATAGATCAAGGGTGCCTCTGCAATGACCTGATTGCTAGCGGGTCGATACAGAAATGCCTTCTTATTTTTCGGATACATGAGAATCTTATCGCCGTCTTGTGCTTGCTTGAAGAACTCCTGATTTTGCAGCTGATTCTTATCCGAAACCGTCGCAAGAATTGGATCTTCATCTGTGGGAAGTTTTATTTGCTTGCTCACAGAATTGATGAGAGCAGCTTTTTTTTGTTGGATTTCTTGATCTGCAGAGATAGTGGTCACTTGCGTTTTTGCTTTTTTGGGAATGGGGAAATGAAAACGAAAGTTAAAATGAGTATTTAACAAGAGATGTCCCCCGACACCCACTCCAATGAGCAGTAATATCCCCCATGTAATACTGAGCGCTTTGTTGGATTTGATAAATGTAACAATTTTTTCTTTTTGCATCTGTGTACTACAATAGCAGATTACCCGCAAAGTTGTTTATGCGTTCCAAGCAAGACAAAATAAGCAAATATATCTTTTCCTTCTTGCGCTTCTTCATAAATCGCACGCCAATTAGCTGTAATATGGATACTTCTCTTACCTTCATATTCTCTTTTTAAGGGATGATTATGCAGTATAGGATCATGAGGATTTTTTGAGAAAAGAAGAATTCGTTGTTTGACAGCTTTTTATATCCGCACATCTACTTCTTTAAGCGTATCATAAAAAGCAGGATCGTAAGCTATTCTCATACACCTTGTTTTTCAAGCCAAGCAACAGCTTCTTCTCCTGTTTTAAATAATGGAGAGTGATTGCCAGTTTTCAAGTTTTCTTCTGCTTTTTTCAAAATCGCTCGTGTTCGTGCGTTGGGAACTTCGTCTTTGGCATTGAATGTCACTGTCTTCTTTTTGATAACATCTTTAAGAAAAGCGTTAATCAAAGCACTCAAGCTCAGACCCATTTCATCTGCTACTTTTTGTGCTTTCATTTTGGTTTCTGGATTAGTTTTGATATTAATGATTGCGGTATTCATAGCAAAAAAAGTATAGACATTCTCTCTACTGACGTCAATCCGGTCTCTTATAGCAAGGAGCTCTTCCGGATCAAATCTGTTCAGGCGTGGTTGGATTACTTATTTTTTTCCCAAACCTTCATCATGTGGACCGATTGAGAGAATAATAATCTCTTCTGCGGAAATAGAGAATGTAAAACGATAATGATAATCAATCCGCGCTTCAAAATCCCCATTGCTCATCTTGCTCGTCCTTAAGGATGGATGGCGATAATTTTCTAAAAGAAAAATAAATTGTTTATCGGCTTTTTTTGTAACTTGAGAGGAAGCTTTTTATAGTGTTTATCTGCTTTCTGAGAGAAGATAAGATTCATGATCTCTTTAAAGAATCAAGATGTTCTTGAAGCTCATTTTTTGCATGAACTACTGTATAATGTCCGGCCTTTATATCTTCTTTTGCTTCTTTATCCGATAATTCCCACCACGTATCACTTCCATAGGACGGTTCCTCTGTGGGAAGCCGTTTTTTAACAGCTGCCATATCTTTTGTTAGCTTATCTAATTGCGAAACAATATGCTCGAGTGTCTTCGCATCAACGGTAATTGTGTTTGCCATTGTAAAATGATTCTAACAATGAGACAACTGAAAGTCAAATAGAGCGGATTCTGGACCGTGCCAGAATGATAAGATAAATTTTCAT
>JBBSGT010000007.1:0-52741 GCA_038253825.1 Candidatus Levyibacteriota bacterium | reverse complement strand
AGCATCGTGGAGTTTGAAACATACGCGCTACAAAACCCTGCACTTATTCAGAAATCCCAAACTGATCAAAAAACGAAAAGAATCATTGAAGACCGTTTCTATTTACCTTTCGATGCACAAAATGTATTGACATATTACCATATAGTTTATGAATATTATTGACATTTCGCATAAACTATGTTAACTTGTACTAAATATGAGTCCTTTACTTAATCCATTTTCTCCCGGAGCAGGTTCACCTCCACCTGAATTAGCAGGCCGTGAAGAAATTTTAAACAAAGCAATTGTTGCGCTGGCACGTATAAAGGCAAAAAGAGCCGAGAAGAGTTTCCTTATGGTGGGATTAAGAGGTGTAGGTAAAACAGTATTACTCCACAGAATTCAAACTATTGCAAAGGAAAACGGTTATAAACCTATTATGGTTGAAGCACGCGAAGATAAAAGACTTTCAGAACTTCTAATACCATATTTGCGGCAATTGCTATTTTCGCTAGATGTAGGTGAAATGGTAAGCGATAAAGTAAAAAGGGCATATCGAGTATTAAAAAGTTTTGTATTAAAAATCAACCCTGAGGGTGCTATGGAGTTCGGTTTAGATATAGATCCTGAAAAAGGAACAGCAGACAGTGGTGATTTAGAAGTTGATCTCTCGCAGCTTTTTATTGCATTAGGTGAAGCGGCACAAGATCGTTCAACAGCTATTGCTATTATTATTGACGAAATCCAATACATAAGCGATGAAGAACTAAGCTCTTTAATCATGGCTGTGCATAAGATAACACAATCTTCTCTTCCATTAATTGTAATTGGCGGAGGACTGCCTCAATTGTTAGGTAAAGCAGGTAATGCAAAATCGTATGCCGAACGACTTTTTGATTATCCCGAAGTCGGACAACTTTCAGATGAAGATGCTATAAAGGCACTGCAAGAACCGGTTAGAGCTCAGGGAGTGTCATTTTCAAATGAAGCGTTAGATGAGATTTTGAAAGTTACTGAAAAATATCCCTACTTCATACAGGAATGGGGTTATCAATCATGGAAAATGGCCGATGCTTCTCCCATAAGCCTAGCTGTTGTAAAAAAAGCTGGTGATGAATCTATCAGACGTTTAGACAAAAACTTTTTTCGCGTTAGGTTTGACAGGTTAACTCCGCGAGAACGAGATTATCTACGTGCAATGGCTGAATTAGGGTCTGGGCCACATAGATCAGGAGACATAGCTGAAATTCTAGGTCTTGAAGTTCAGAAAGTGGCACCGTTCAGAGGCAGTTTGATTAAAAAAGGTATGATTTATAGTCCTGCACATGGAAATACAGAATTTACAGTACCACTTTTTGTTGACTTTATGAAACGGAATATGGATCTGCCTAATCATGATAGACAAGGCTAAAAAGACAACGGTTAATGAAAACTAAGTTAAAGAGCCTGAATGGTACCCTATTTTGATAGCATTTCAAGAAATGCCTTTATCCACAGAGTTTAGCTTGATATGTTGGGCTGAAATGCTATTTCAGATATCAAGCGGAGTGAATTTGTTAGCTTCATCCAGTACTTGCTCATTTGAATAATCGTGTTTTGTTTGATATAGTAGGCGAATAACAAAACAATTCAGAATGAAACAAAAGAAGATTATTAAAGAAACCTCTATCACAAAAAGCAAACAGCATCTCCCTGTGATCGATAAACATAAAAAGATTGCAGGAGAACAGGTCAACAAAGATGAGCTCAATCGTATTTTAGTAGATAACATTCCTAATCTAGCGTGGATGGCAAATGCTGATGGGTATATTTATTGGTATAACAAGCGTTGGTATGAATATACAGGTACAAAGCCGAAAGAAATGGAAGGGTGGGGATGGCAGTCAGTACATGACTCGCATGAGCTACCCAAGGTACTTAAGAGGTGGAAAGAATCTATAAAAGCGAGAAAATCTTTTGAAATGGTATTTCCTATTAAAGGAAAGGACGGTGTCTTTAGACCCTTTTTGACAAGAGTTGTACCGATTAAGGATAAAAATAAGCAAGTTATTCATTGGTTAGGTACAAATACAGATATTACAGAACAAAAGAAAATCGAAGAAAACCTACAAAAGAACCAAGCTCATTTAAAATTTCTTGCCGAAGCAAGCAGGTTACTTTTCTCATCTGTAGATCATATAAAAACATTACAAAATATTACGGATCTTATCATTCCACATTTTGCTGATTATACAAGGATTCTCGTCGTGGACAATAAGAAACATATCAAGGAAATAGCAATAAATCATGTCGATCCAAAGAAAATCCCTTTGGTAAAAGAATTGTATGAGACGTATGTGAATGAAAATCGTACTCATGGCATCCATAAATTGCTTACTACAGGTATGTCTGAAATAATTCCTGAAATGTCGCCTGAGGTATATAAATCGGTTGAAGATAATCCTCGACTTGCAGTTATCCTTAAAGCTCTTCATCTCACTTCCTATATGGGTGTTCCTATGAAAGCACGTGGGAAAACCATTGGGGCAATTATTTTTTCTTCTACACATCCTACTAAGCGTTATTCCCAAGAGGATTTAGCGTTTGCAGAGGAATTGGCAAATAGAGCGGCGCTCGCAATAGACAATGCGAATTTGTTCGAGGAAGTACAAGAAGAGCTGAAAGAGAGAAGACGAGCAGAACGTGCATTTAAAGAAAGTGAATCGAGAAAAACAGCATTTTTTGAAACAGCGCTTGATGCAATCATCACGATAAACGCAAAAGGACAAATAATTGAATTTAATCCTGCTGCTGAACGCATGTTTGGGTATCCTCATAAGAAGGCAATAGGACTTGAAATGGCATCTTTGATAGTTCCTTCAGGATTAAGAAGCGCTCATAGAAATGGACTATCTCACTACCTTAAAACAGGTAATGAAAAAATTTTAAATAAACGAATCGAAATTATTGCGCAGCATAAGGATGGAGAACTCTTTCCTGTTGAACTAACAATCACAAGAGTTCCCAATACTGCCGAGGTTTTATTCACCGGGACCATACAAGACATTACAAAAAGGAAAGAAAATGAAAATAAATTGTTTGCGAGTGAAGAAAGGTTAAGACTCGCTCTTGAAGCAGGGCAAATAGGAGTATGGGATTGGAATATTGCACAAAATACGCTGGTATGGTCTGATCGTGTCTATGAGTTTTATGGTGCAACAAGAGAAAATTTTGAAGTGAATTATGATAATTTCTCTAAATATATATTTCCAGAAGATAAACAAAGAGCAGATAATGCAATAAGAAAGGTACTGGAAGGAAAGGAAGAGTATAATATTGTCTATCGTATTTTGACATTGCTTGGTGAAATCCGGTGGATAGCCTCAAGAGCGATTGTAACTAGAGACAAGGATGGAAAACCACTTCGTATGCTAGGCGCGACTTCTGATGTCACTGAACAGAAAAAAGTAGAACAGGACAAAAATGATTTTGTAAGTATTGCAACCCACGAGTTAAAAACGCCGGTTACGTCGATAAAAGCTTATGCACAAGTATTGCAAAGAAAGTTTCAACGTGCAGGTGACGAGCATTCTGCAGGGCAACTTGATAAAATGAATGCCCAACTAGATAAACTTACAAGCTTAATTTCAGATTTACTTGACGCAACGAAAATAGAAAGCGGGCAGCTGCAGATGCATCAGGAAACGTTTGATTTTGATAAATTAGTTTTAGAAATAACTGAAGAGCTGCAACGGACTACAGAGAAACACGTCATTACAATTAATGGAAAATCAAAACAAAAAATTACTGCAGATAGGGAAAGAACAGGTCAAGTATTAACAAATCTCATCTCTAACGCCATTAAATATTCACCTCATACAGAAAAGATTATTGTTCAGCCGGCGGTAAATAATACCCATATTCAGCTGTGTGTAAAAGATTTTGGAGTCGGTATACCGAGGAAGAAACAAGGGCAAGTATTTGAAAGATTTTATCGAGTCAGTGGACCTAAAGAAATTACATTTCCAGGACTAGGCCTAGGATTATATATTTCTTCAGAAATAATAAAGAGGCAGGGAGGAAAAATCTGGGTAGAAAGTGAAGAAAATAAGGGTACAACCTTCTGCTTCACATTACCACTTATTCCTAAAGTGAAACAACAAAAAAATACTAAAGTAGAGGCAGATTTAGCACATAGTTAACTCTTACCAAGTTTTTATATCCAGATCATAGAATTGTATTTGCATGCAAAAAAAACATAAAATATTAGTTGCGGACGACGACCCAGCCATTGTTGACAGTATTAAGTATCTACTTGAAGATGAAGGTTATGAAGTGGAAACGACTGTTAATGGGGAAACTGTTGGCAAAATGTTTGAACATAAGCCGGATTTACTTCTTTTAGATATTTGGATGTCAGGCCAAGATGGCCGGGATATTTGCAAAGCATTAAAATCACAGAACACGACAAAACATATTCCCATAATTATGATTTCAGCGAACAAAGATACCGAACATATAGCGAAAGAGGCAGGGGCGGATGATTTTTTAGGTAAGCCGTTTGATATTGATGCGTTACTTAAAAAGGTTAAAAAGCAACTATCTTAACTCCAACGTGGAAATAAATATAAATTTGTCCAATTAGACGTTCAGTTCGGGGTATAGTTCACTATAGCTCATTTTATCTCGGCTTTTCGCCATACTAACGCAACCCCATGTCCTTGCATGATCCAACCGTTTGTAGCAAGAAGATATCTCCCGCCTGTGGGCTTTACTATAGTTGGAGAAAGTAATCCCAGGAATGGTTGTATAAAAAATTCCCATGTATCACGGTTCGGAAAATGTGAGACATCAATTAATAGGTTGTTGAGGTACATAAGTCCAGGTGCATACCAATATGCGAAATGCACATTGATAGGTATATCAAACGAATGACGATATTCATACAATGTTCCTGATCTTTGACCATTTTTAGGGATTTCTACTTCAATAATTTTGATAGCATTGTTATCAAGTTGCCATATAAGACTTAGCAATTCTTGACGTGATGATTCATCCATTTCGGTAAATTGAAGCACGTGCTGTAACCCTGTATCTTGATCATGAAACATAAAATGCGTTTGGTTTAGAAGAGCTAAAACTTCGTTTTTTAGGTCTTGGATATTGAGTAAAGTCAAGATATCATCTACTAAACCTGAATTCATCAATAATTCCCCATCATGAGCATTCGTCACAATGCCAACCTTGTAATTTTTTCGTTGTCCACGAAAAGTATATCTGAATTTATAGCTAAACCAACCTTTTCCTTTTTTGCTGGGAAGGAGAAACCATTCCATATTAGTTTCTAAATATGGACTCTGATTACTGCCAAAATATTTCAAAATCTCTGGAGCATGTGCACCTAAAGAGTATACGTCGCCCAAACCCTGGGCTATCATATTCTGTGCAGCATTCATAACACGTTCTGGCTGTATATTTGTACTTAGTTGAGATAATGTAACTGCTTTAGCATCGGTGTAGTTAATTGAAGAAGTCGGCATCATATTAATTAAACGAAATACTAGCTCTTCTATGCCCTGATTTTCATAAGTCTCAATTGTATCTGGATGACGCTTGAGTTGTGATGAAAAATCTGTTCTCCTTTTAAGTAAGTTGTATGGATTGTGTTCCCAGCCAATACCAAAAGCATTCCGCGTTGCACGTGCTTCAATATTCTCTCCCAGATTATTAAATTCTTGTATGAGATAATTAGTCACTTGACCGATTGATGAAGCATCAGAACCTAAATTTAAACGCTCCGCGATCACATTTCGTAGTTCAGTAGCCTCATGTAACTTCCGCGAGGTAAGACCATTTCCCTTTCGTAATGTTTTTAAGTCTTTAATAAGCAGATAACGCATGCTAGTAGTACTATTTATTCGCTCTTTAATTACACTATTTATCTTCATAGAGGTTATTATATCATTATTAATACACTATATTTTATTTTATTTACTATTTGTACGTTACTATCTATTTAAGAATCGATTAATATTCATATTTCTACACACATGTTCACCCCTAGACAATAAGAGTTATAACATTATAATTATATTAAAATAGTGAATAAAGAGGGAAGAATATTAGAGGAAATATAAGTATATGCGGACTAATGATTTAAAGTATAAAAAGATCACTGGAGAAGAAACAACTGAAGTTATCCTTCTGAATAAAATGCCAGGAGGTGGCTCGGATTTGACACTTAAACAAGACATAGCAGGTCTTAACAATGCCTTAACAAAAGTTCTAACACTTCGTCCAGTCACCTGGCACTGGAAAGAAGATGGGCATAACGACCGAGACCTCCAATATGGTTTTATAGCTCAAGAAGTGGAAAAGGTGCTCCCTAATCTTGTTTCGGAAGGTATGTGGCGAGATGGCTCGCAAAGGAAGTTTATAACTGTGGGCGATCTAGTACCTTATTTAGTCGCTGCAATGCAAGAACAACAGACACAAATTATTGCGCTGAAGAAATTAGTAAAGAAAGAAACTAAAGAAGAAATCTAAATATTCACCCCAGCCTCTTTGCAATTAACGTAATTATGTAATGACTTACAGAGCACGATAAAGTACTTATAATGAAAAGATAGTAAAGAAAGATTTCGTCTCTGAATACTTTACGCAACATTTCAACTTCTCTGTAGGAGGTGTCGACTTTTAAACCAGCAAAAATGCTTCATACATATAAAATAAATGAGTATTATAATTTATATTTGTAGAACGTTTTTAAGTTCTCTCTAGCTTCAAAGTAGTAGGAGAAAGTTATTCATTTTACTTTTTCCGCCACAAATTTTTTAATCGTTCCAATAAATATCTCTCCATACTGTTCTAATTTCTGTGCACCCACTCCTTTTATTTGAGAAAATTGTTTAAGACTTAACGGGATTGTGGTTGCCATTTCTTTCAGAGTGGCATCAGAGAAGACGACATAGGGAGGCACGTTTTTTTCATCGGCGAGTTTCTTTCTCACGGATCTGAGACGATTGAAAAGTTGGGAATTCATATTGTAATCGTCATAATAATCCCGCTTTTCTTTGACAGCTATTTTTTGCTCCAATGGTTTGGTTAGCTTGATTGCATTTTTTCCCAAAAGAAGTGCTTTGCTTTTTGGTGTCAGCGCCAAAAGGCCGTATTGGTCTTTGGATTGTTGGAGATAGCTCAGTTGAATTATTTCGTAGATAAACATTTTCACTTCTTGCGCAGAATAATCCGTGATGATGCCGTAGGTTGAGAGTTTGTCATGATTATACTGCAGAATTTTTTCCATTTTCGAACCAGTAAGAATTCCCGCGACGTGGGTGAGACCAAAGCGTTCTTTGACACGGTAAACACAGGAGAGAATCTTTTGTGCAAGCACAGTACCGTCAATCGTTTCCTGTGGAGTAAGACAATTATCACAAGCCGCGCATGTGGCTTCTTTCGCATATTCAGCGAAATATTGAAGGAGCAGTGTTCGGCGGCAAATCCTACTTTGCGCGTAATCAACCACTCTCTGGAGTTGTGTCTTGGCGATGAGTTGTTCTTCTGGGCTTTGTTTCTCCAAAATAAATCGTTCATAGGTATATTTATCAGCGATGCTGTAGAGAAAAAGACATTCGCTAGGCAACCCATCTCGTCCGGCACGGCCTGTCTCCTGATAATAATGTTCGAGACTTTGTGGCAGGTCATAATGGATGACGTAACGCACATTTGATTTATTAATCCCCATACCAAAAGCAACCGTCGCAGCGATCACATCGACATCCTCACGGAGAAAGCGTTCTTGATTTTGTTGACGAATTTCAACATTGAGTCCTGCGTGATAGGGAAGCGCTCGTATTCCTTCTGCCTCCAAGCGCTCTGCAACGCTTTCTACCTTTTTCCGCGACTGGCAATAAATAATGCCGGCTTCTCCAGGACGTGTTTTTATATATTCGAGTACTTGGTTAAATGGTTTTTGTTTTGGTAGAATTCTGTAGGAAAGATTGGGTCTGACAAAACTTGCTTGATAAGTAGACGCTCTTGCGATGTCTAATTCTTTGATGATATCGGTCTTCACTCGTGGTGTGGCGGTGGCGGTCAGTGCGATGATTGCTTTATCAGGAAAGTGTTGGCGCAAACTTTTTAACTGTCTATATTCAGGTCTGAAATCATGACCCCACTGTGAAATACAATGAGCTTCATCGATTGCGAAGAAGTTTATCGTAATACTTTGCAATTTCTCCATAAACCCCGGCTGTGCCAGTCGTTCTGGAGCGATATATAAGAGTGACATTTCATTTGATTCTAATTGTCTTAAGACGCTGTTTTGATCTTTTGCACTCAGCGAACTATTAAGAAATGCCGCAGTAACACCATTGAGACGGAGTGCATCGACCTGATCTTTCATCAACGAGATAAGCGGCGAAATAACAATTGTCGTTCCTGGCATGATGATACTTGGTAATTGATAACAAAGTGATTTACCACCGCCGGTTGGCATAAGGACAAAAACGTCTTTATTGTTGATAATATCAGTCACAATTTCTTTCTGTAGCGGCCTGAAGGTTGAGTAGCCAAAATATTGCTGCAGTGTGCTTTGGAGATCGGGCATCGCGTTTATTGTAGCAGAAATTTTACAAGTTTTTGAGGAGATCCTTGATGATAGGATGGTCTTTGGTTAATGTTCCTTGTCGCTGGAGTACAAGACCATAGTTTCTTGTCCAATGCAACGGGATTTTTTGCTCTTTCAAAGCACCTCTCCCAATTTCCTGTCGAACAGTATTTTCCGGTAAAATTGCAACGCCACTTCCCAAAAGAGCCAGTTCTTTCATTAACGTAACACTCGTTGATTCTGCAAAGACAACCGGATCAATGCCGCGTTTGCGAAAAATTTGATCAATTTGATTTCGAGTATGAGATCCTTGGTTGTAAAGTATGAATGGTATCGTCTCAAGTTTTCCTGAAAAAGTCTTTGCTGAGACGGGCAGTAGTTTTTCAGAAAATGTTTGCATTAACTCGCATTGTATGGGAATTTCTATTTTATTTTGCAACACACACAATGCTGCATCAAGCGTACCAAGTTGGAGTTGGTTGAGAAGTTTGCTTGAGGAAGAAATGGTCAGTTCGAGTTTGTACGCATCGGTTTGCATATGAGTTTGAAAAAAGTTCCCCAATTGCAGAGCGACGTTATCAAATAAACCGAGAGTATAGGTCAGTTTATTCAAACTTCTTTTTTGCGGAGATGTCGCGGTATTCCAGAGTTGTGCCATTCTTGTACCAATCACAACAAGTGCTTTCCCGTCGTCAGTCAGGTGGAGATGTTTGCCTTGGTGGGTGAAGAGTTTTGTTTTTAGTTGCTTTTCCAGCCTGTGGATTGACTGCGTTAATGCAGACTGGGTTAGAAATAGTTTTTCTGCTGTCTTGGTCAAACTACTCTCACGAGCGACAATGAGAAATCGTTGCAAATCTTCATTCATTAATATATTTAATATATTTAATATATCATAAATAACATTAATTTTACAAATAGATCGCAGTCTGGTATCGTTGGTTTTTATGGATAAGAAAAAAATAAAGATTGCAATCGTGGGTGTAGGAAATTGTGCTTCTTCACTTGTGCAGGGATTAACCTACTATAAGGACACCAAAAAGGATGCATTCATCCCAGGCGTAATGCATGTTGATTTTGGTGGATATCAAATCGGAGATATTGAGGTTGTTGCTGCTTTTGATGTGAATGTGAATAAGGTTGGTAAAGATGTTGGAGAGGCGATCTATGAAGAACCAAATAACACGGCTGTTTTTGCAAAAGTGCCAAAACTTGGGGTAAAAGTTATGATGGGTCCTCGAATGGATGGAGTTAATTATACCACTGAACCCCTGGTTCCGACTAGTAAGGAAAAGCCTGTTGATGTGGTCAAAGTGCTTAAAGAATCAGGAGCTGAGGCAGTCATTAATTACCTCCCTGTCGGATCTCAGGAAGCAACTGAATTTTATGCCCAGGCAGCAATAGATGCAAGGTGTGGCTTTATCAATTGTATTCCAGTTTTTATAGCCAGCAATAAGGAATGGGCGAAGAAATTTGAAAGAGCTGGACTGCCGGTAATAGGGGACGATATCAAGGCTCAGGTTGGTTCGACCATAGTTCATAGAACACTTGCGACCATGTTCATGGATCGGGGCATGAAGATTGAAAGAACATACCAATTGAATAATGGTGGTAATACAGATTTTCTTAATCTTATTGATAGAACCCGCGGTAAATGGAAGAAGATCAGTAAGACAGAAGCAGTTACCAGCTTGATTAATCAAAGAGGGCAGGAGATTGAAGCTGATAATGTCCATATTGGGCCATCTGATTATGTGCCATGGCTTAAGGATAACAAGCTCGGTTTTATTCGTATTGAAAGTAAACACTTTGGTGATGTGCCAATGAATATTGAAATAAGGTTGAGTGTTGAGGATTCTCCCAATTCTGCTGGAGTCGCAATTGACTCAATTCGCTGTCTTAAGCTCGCCTTAGACAATGGTTTGAGTGGTGCTATTATTGAGCCCGCAGCTTACTTTAAGAAACATCCCCCAGTTCAGATCGAAGATCGTAAGGCGCGGGGATTGGTTGAAGAGTATATCCTCAAATACGGCCACAAATCAACTTCTGCAAAAAAGAACGATGTTGGTATACCTCAAAAAACTTAGATCACTAACTTAATCTATTCGTAAGAACTTAAATATTTTATCTTTTTCATGTAACGACTCGATTATCAAATCCGGATCATGTTTCTGTAACTCACGCGTTGAATACTTTCCTGTACTTACTGCAATTACTTCTATTCCTCCGGCTTTTGCACAGGCAATATCAAGAGGGGTATCGCCGATTATTACAAAGTGTTTAAGGGGAATTTGGGATTGCAAAATTGTTTCCAGCCGTTCCTGCGCTACATTTATTAAGTCTATGCGTTTAAAAGCCAAATCTCCGAAAGCACCAAATGTGAAATAGTCTTTTAATCCTACAGACTTCATTTTTGCCCAACCGATTTTTTCAGTATTGCCGGTTAATAATCCAGCAGGTATGTGTTTTTTCTGTAACTCTTGTAAGATATCTACTGCCCCATCGAGCACTATATGCTTACCTGTTTCTTTATGAGCTTCATAGTAATGAACCATTGCTGCTATTGCTTGCGTAATTTTACTTTTTGCCTCCCCTTCAGAAACTCCATGAAGTTTTAAAACTTCAATAAGTATTTCTGTATCAACCATTCCATGGTATTCGAGTTCCATTATTGAAGCTATTGGCTGGTTATATACAGCTTCTAATGCGTAATCAAAAGATTTGTTATGAACTTTATTTCCTCCAGCGAGTAATGTGCCATCAATGTCAAAAAGAGGTATCTTTATTCCTTGTTTTAGCAAGTTTTTTATTGTAGATCCAGTAGTCATATGGTTTATTTTGGTATTTTATCGTAAAATAAGTCGATGGGCAATAAGCGATTACAACTGGATGCGTTGGAAGGAATAATATTTGATATTGATGGGGTTTTAGTTGATACAGAATATTTTCAATGGCAGGGATGGGTGGAAGTGTTAACGCCGCTTGGTAAAACTGTTTCTCAAATGGAATATTTAAAATATGCTGGCAAGCGAGGCGATATTATTGAATCAGAGCTAATACAAGATTTTAATTTACCTATAAGTAAAAACGAACTACTTTCTCAAAAGGAAAAACTACTCATTGAATGGTTTCACTCAAAATCATTAAAGCTTATGCCGTTTGCCGAGGAAGCAGTGCAGTATTTCCAAAAAAAAAGATATAAATTGGCTTGTGCAAGTGGTAGCCCGAGAAATGAGGCATTGTTAAAATTGAAAAAAACAGGTTTGTTTCCACTCTTCCATAATGTTGTTTCCGGTTCGGATGTTAAGAGAGGTAAACCGTTTCCTGATATTTATTTGCATGCAGCTGATTCTCTTGGCTTAAGTCCAGCAACCTGTCTTGCTTTTGAAGATACACAATATGGGGTAGAATCAGCAAAGGCAGCAGGATTGTTTTGTTTTGCAATACCAAATGAGTTTTCCCAAAAACAAGATTTTTCCAAAGCTGATGGTATATTTAAGAATTTGAAAGAAGCCATTGCATCGCTATAATTTTTTATACGCATAAGTGACTCTCTGGAGAACTGTGAAGAGGGATAAGAGTGTGAGGATGAGGAAGATGGCTTCAATGACGTTGAATACTCCGAACTTAAGCGTTGGAAATAAGATGTAGAGAAGAAGGGAAAAAATAATAATAATAAGCCGCTCTGTTCGTGCGATTAGCCCCACGGCAAAATTAACATTTCTGTTTGCTGATTCGCTCCTGCTTCTGATGTAGCTGGTAAGAAAAGAAAAAAGAAGAAGTGGTGCCACAATTTCCCATCTGACTAATCCACCAAAGGCAAATGCAGTGATGAGCAAAAAGTCTGCTACCCGATCCATTGTGGAATCAAGAAAGCCGCCGAAGTTGGTAACATGGTTATATTTTCGTGCCACCATGCCATCAATCAAGTCAAACCCATTGCCAAGAAAAGCAATAAGCGCTGCTATATACCAATGATTTAGGACAAAGACAAAGAACAGGAGAGGTGGTATACTTCCTAGTAGCGTTAAGGTGTTTGGATTAACCTTGGATAGAGGCTGAATAACTGGTTCGAGTGCTGTTTCTGCAAGTTTTTTATACGCTGTTAACATGGTTCGTAATTAATTTCAAATAGTTTCTTAGATAAAAAGATATGAAGTATAAAATTGATCTCCATACCCATTCAATCATATCACATGACGGGGGCATTACTGCTGAAGATTATGAAAAAGTACTTTGGGATGGCAAGCTAAACTACATTGCGGTGACCGATCATAATGAAACAAGCTTTGCCAGAATGCTGCATAAAAAATTGGGAGACGAGATTATTATTGGTGAGGAAATTGGAACGCAGCAAGGTGAAATCATTGGATTATTTTTGCAAGAGACAATACCTGGTGGTTTGTCTATCGAAGAAACAGTTGCAGCTATCAAACAGCAAGATGGTCTAATCTATATTCCCCATCCCTATGAAACCTTCCGCAAAGGTATGCAAGATGCAGGTTTGCAAAAGATTAAAAAGGATGTTGCGATTGTCGAAGTATTTAATGGAAGAGGTAGGTTTCGTGGAAAGCCAAACCTGGCATCAGCTTTTGCCAATGAGAATAAATTAGCAAAAGCTGCGAGTAGTGATGCACATGGTAGCCAAGGATTAGGAGTGACATTTAGTTGGATTGAGGAAATTCCAACCAAAGATAATTTGGCAAAATTATTGGCAAATCCTCTGCTCGCAACAGACTACGCGCCGCTATATACGTTTCTTTCCCCTTTAATTAATCGGCTAAAAAATAAAATTATTTTGACTGGAGCACATACAAAATGAAGAAGGATATTATCTATCTGATCAATCCTAAATCCAATGAAGGAAATTCCGTGCGCTTGTGGGAAAAACTCCAACGTAGCTATTCGTTCTTACCTGAACAACCTGTTGATTTAACTCAAATTCAGTTGAAATCATATTTACTAGAGCGAAGTCCCGAAGTCGTTGCTATCGCAGGTGGGGATGGAAGTATTAATGCCGTTTGCGATGCAGTATCGCATCTACAAAAAAAACCATTGCTAGCAATTATTCCCTTTGGATTTGGGAATGCGATTTCGTATTGCCTTGGTGTCGAAACAGTGGAGAACGCTATGGATGTTCTCCAAAAACAACCCGCAACGGTAACAATTGATTTACTTCATACCAATATCCCTAAGCATAATATCGGTGTTTTTAATATGAGTGCAGGATTTGACGCCCGAGTGGTTTTTAATAGGCAGCAGCATAAATATATTGGCTTTCGGTCTTATATACTTTCTGCAGTGCAAAGTTTAATATCGCATCCCGAGCAAGAGATTACTATGACAATTGATAAAAAAGTAACATTGACGGCTCGTGCCACCTCCCTAGTAATTGCTAACTGTCCTGTAATAGGTCAAAATTATATTGTCTCGCAGGATGCAAAATTTAATGATGGTTTGCTCGATTGTACTCTCTTTTCCTCCAAATATGCTTATATAACCAATCTCCGATTCCGCGGCTTCAAACATCCACTCTATTCAGAACTGGGTAAAGTGCGTTTTAAGGCTTCACATATCCAAATTGAAGGAGAGCCATACGTTCAAGTTGATGGTGATCCCATTGTGCATAAAGGTCCTTTGGAGATAGAAATTTTGCCTGCACAAGTGACGTTCCTGCGTAATAAAGATGAAGCAATAAATCAAATGTATCTGCCTTTTGTGTCTGAGAAATGAATATACTTGCCATAGTCTTTTTTGCTTTTTGGTTTTTTAGTCCGGCAGGACTTGCCAATGTCTGCGCTTTTGCGTCGGGAAAAATTCGAATTTTGAGGCCACTAAATCAGCCTGTTGATTTTTATTTAAAATTTCGGGGGAAACGAATTCTCGGGAGCCATAAAACAATTCGTGGCTTTATTGTGGGTATTCTAGCGGCAATTATCGGTGTCTACCTGCAAGTTTTTTTCTACAACATTTTCCCTTGGCAACAAAAGATATTTCCTATAAGCTACAATGTCATAAATCCCGTTGTGCTCGGTTTTCTCTTAGGTTTTGGTGCACTTGCTGGTGATGCAATAAAGAGTTTTTTTAAACGCCAAATGGGTATTCAACCAGGAAGAAGTTGGTTTCCGTTTGATCAAATTGATTATATTTTGGGAGGCATTGTCTTTACGTGGTTTTATGTGCCGCTCGTGTGGTATCAATACATTGTTTTGTTTTTCGTTTGGTTTTTGATCCACCCGTTGGCGACATTTATCGGCTTTCTCTTCAAACTCCGCCCCAAACCATTATAAAACAGCCTGTTTTTCTATGGTATAATGACTCTATGAAACATCGAGTGGCAAATTATACTGTAGTTATAGAAAAACAAAAGCGCATGGGAACTGATACATGGTCTCAAATGGCTTTTGTCCCATTATTGGGTATTGCTACAGAGGCAGATACAGTAGAAGAGGTCGAAATAGCAATAAATGATTTAATACAATTTCATATTGACACATTAGCAGAAGAGGGAGAATCAATCCCCGTTGAGACGGAAAATCCCTTAATAACTCGCTCTGAAGTTTCTCTTCCACGAGGAGCAGTTATCCAATAGATGAGTAAACTGCCACAGATTACGCCAAAAAAGCTTATACGTTTTTTCCTAAAGCAAGGTTTTGTTATTACTCGACAAATTGGTAGTCATGTGCGTTTGCTTCATTTAGATGGAAGAAAAATTACGATCGCTAACCATACAAAACCAATTGCTCCGGGAACATTTCAGTCGATTCTCAAACAAGCAAATATGTCACGAGATGAGTTCTTAAAGTTATATAAATAAATAAGCTAAGGAAGTAAGTGATTGAGTAAGGTCGGCATCGGGATAGTTGCGACTCCTACGACCTTGTCTGCCCCACCATAATAGACATAGAGCGTACCATCTATTACTACAGCTCCGCACGGGAAAACGACATTTGGTATCAAACCAACTTTTTCATATTCCGTCTCAGGATCAAAAATCGGTTCGTCGCTACGAGCGATCACATGGTAAGGATCTTCATAATCCAGGATCATTGCACCAACTTTATAGACATTCCCTGGATTACTGACGCCGTGATAGAGAAGCAACCAGCCCTTTTCCGTCTCAATCGGTGGCGCCGAGATACCGAGTTTGACATTATCCCATTTATCAGCTCGTGGTCGGGCAACTATTTTGCCACCCAGACAATTCTTTTCTGAAAAATAATAATCTTTGCGAATATCGATCCAAATATCATAGCCAAGTCTATGAAAGGCGAGATAAGTATCCGCAACTTTTCCTTTTATGAGCCCGGCGTCTTTGTCATCTGTCCCTGAATGAGAAATGAGCCGGGGCTTTTCCCAGTTCCATTTTCTCTGTAAAAAGTCCTCAACCGATATCGTTGTCATGGCGACCCGAGGAGGATTGGTGCCGTCATAGGCGGTATAAAGCATAAAGAATTTGTCCCCAATTCTGGTGATACGGGGATCTTCACAACCTGAATTGCCAATCGGATGAGTTTTTAACTCAAAGGCTTCTCGTGGGTAATAAATTGGATCGTCAAAATTTTCATCGATATGCAGTCCATCTTTACTAGTCGCGTAACCGACAACTGACGTCCCATCATAGGATTGTGCACGATAAAGGATGTGCACTTTGCCATCTTCATAAATTGCAGCCGGATTATATGTGCCGAGTGCTTGCCATTGAAGTTCAAGAGCTGGTTTAATGATCGGATTATCTCGAAAGCGTTCGAGCTTAACAGCTGGTTGTTGAAAGTCCAATTTTGTTGCCGCTGCATTTTCTTCGTGCTTATGTTCATGTTCAGTTGCTTGGATAGAGAGAATATCGTTGACAAGTTCAGTGACATCACAGGTTGCGACACCGACACGGGTATCTGCAGCTCCATAATACACATAAAGTTGCTTATCTTTAATGAGCGCACCCGAGGGAAAAACAATATTTGCCACATCACCTTGCAGTTCATATTCGGTTTCAGGATTCATGAGGGAGTAGTCAGTTCTGCCGAGAATGTTTCTTGGATTATTGAGATCCAAAAGTGCAGCTTCAATGCCAAAGTCTTTATTGTTTGACATATAATTTCCAATATATGAATACATGAACAACCAACCCTTGTCTGTCTTGATCGGTGGGGAACCAAGTTCTATTTGATCCCGCATATCACGAAGCAGATGAATGATGTGGCTATTTGCACTGTCATACCATTCTTGCCAATAGTAGGGTGACCAAATATCGCTCTCTTTTTCAAAAACTGCAAGCGCAATCTTTGCCGGAGGGATATCCGTATTGATAGTGATAAGAGCAGCCATTTTGCCGTCTACTCGTTCTGGGAAAAGTGCCATAGCTTTGGCATTGAAGGTACTAACCGGATGCTTCTCAAACGTTTTAAAATCCGTCGTGACAGCGACGGCAGTCTTTATGCCGTATGCAGTGAAGGGAAATACTGAAAGTGCTGTATAAAAGATATAAAATTTCCCTTCAAAATAAGTGATTCTCGGATCTTCACACCCATAGACTTCCCAATCTTCAGTCGGTTCAAAGAGCATCTTCTGGCCACTGAAATGAACGCCATCAGTACTTGTCGCATACCCCACAGTCGAAACACGCATCAAAACTCCGTTTTGGCGTTTCTCTTCTGAGAGCGCTCGGTAAACCATATGAAAGATGCCATCTTTATAAGCAACACAACCATTAAACGCACCGTCATGTTCCCATGCATTTGCAAGGTCTGGTTTAAGAATCGGATTGTCTGGACTACGCTGGAGTTTTATCATTGTTAATTAATTTTCAGTTTACAATTTTTAATTTTCAATCAATTATTAATGTAACATTATGTCACTGAAAATTCAATGGAAATTGTAAATTGGCAATTAATTGAGTATTGGGCTCGTTACTCGTTTGAGTTTCGGTTCTTGATTGTATTTCATTTGTTTGAGGAAGGTATCGAGATTTGCCTCAGCTGCACAGACGACTGTATCAGCACCGCCGTAATAGACCAATAATTTATCCTCTTTGATGACAGCACCACAGGGATACACAACGCCGGCTTTGAAACCATCGTTCTCATAGCTCTGATCAGGTGAAATGATAGGATTATTCGTTCGATAGAGAACTTTTGTTGGGTCATCTTTGTCCAAAAGCATTGCCCCAATCTTATAACGACTTGAATCTTGATATCCAACTGATTGGTAAATAAGCAGCCAGCCATCTTTGGTCTTCATTGGTGGAGCACCTGCTCCCACTTTTTTACTGTCCCAGTATTTCTTTCGTGGAGGGATAAAGTAATGTCCGGTGAGATACTTGTCGTCAAAGTTCAAATCATCCACGACATCCACTAAAATGTTGGGATAAACACGATGCATAACAACATATTTGCCGTTAATTTTTTCTGGAAAGATGACTGCACTTTTATTGACCATTCCTGGAGGAGAAATGAGTTTTGGCTTTTTCCAATTTTCCCATTTCCTGTCGAGAAAATCTTTAACAGGCATCGAGCTCAGTGCGACACGAGGAGGACTATACCCATCAAAAGCGACATAGGTCAGATAGACCATATCTTCCACTTTGGTAATTCTTGGATCCTCAATGCCACCATACCCACCACCTGATGCGAAATGATCGGCAAATCGCTTAAATGAGTGGCCTCCTGGTGTCTCAAAAGCTTCGCGTGGGAAATATGCTGGTTCATCAGGGCGGTCATCAATTGTGATGCCATCCGAGCTTGTTGCATAACCTAAGACTGAAAGGTCAGTGTCTCCAAGTGAGCGGTAAAGGAAGTGAACTTTGCCATCTTCATATAAAGCAGCGGTATTAAATGTGGCGCGTGATTCCCATCTGTTTTTTGGATTTGGGGTAATGATCGGGTTTTGTGGATGTTTGTTCAAAAGAATTGATGCATGTTTGTCTTTCAGACTTTGTCCTTTGCCGGGAAGCGGACAGGAAATTGCGTAGACATTTGAGTTACCGATAACCCAGTAAAGAATCAACATATCTTTGTGCTTTTCGATACCAAGTGGACGCATTTCTTCGCCTCTGACTTCTTCTGAAGTTTCCCAAAGTGGTTGATCGAGTCTCCATAAAACGTTCGTTGGATCTTTTTTATCCATTCCTGCGGCCCCGACGCTGTAGGTGACATTATCACCATGTTTGTGTTTCACATAATACAAGAGCAAAATCTGGTCCGGTTCATTATAGACTTTTGCTACTTCAAGTTCTCCATCATCAAAGAATCCTTTGCGTGCTTGCAGAACTGGTGGTTCATGAATTTTCCATGCTTCCAATCGGGAAGAATAAGCAAGTTTTATCTCCTTTTCACCAAAATAGAGTACATAGCGGTTTTTGTACTGATATTCTGGTACAAGAGCTCCGACTTCTTTGATATTTTCAATTTTACTCACTTTTTTCCAACGGGGCATTTCATTTGAGACTGCAACGCTCAGATTTGGAGAATTCTTTGAATTTATTTTATAGGTGGCTGCATAGTGATCCTTTTGTCGTGTGATTAAGAGGCTTTTCCAGTCATACTTTGGTTCTTCACGACCTTTGGGGTCCGTAACAATGACATATTTATTCGCGCCATTGAATTCAAATCCGTCTTTACTGGTAATTGATTTAAAGAAGCTTTTCGTTTGTTTGGTGTACGAATAGTAGAGGTAAATTTCATTATCTTTTTCTGTGGTACCAATTAAACGTATCATGCTATAAATAATCTATAAAACGGTAAAACTACCGCCTGTATTTAGGCTATCAGATGTAAGAATTGCGTGTCAAGTTGTATATTGACATTTTTCTGACACAATAGCATACGCTTTACTTACATTTGCATGATTTAATACAAGATTGATATAGTTATTATCTCCAAAACTCTTACGTAATTTTAATTTTATTGACTTTTGATAAATAACACGCTAACATTAAATATGGAAAAGGGCGCACTTCCTCTCGGTCTAACATTTGACGACATTCTATTAATTCCCGGTTACGCTGATTTTTCCCGTAGTGATATTGCTATCTCTTCCCCATTGACCCAAAATATTACCCTCAAATCCCCTTTTGTTTCCTCGCCTATGGACACGGTCACAGAATCCGAACTGGCAATTGCTCTTGCAGAACTGGGTGGAATTGGGATGATTCATCGCAATCTCACAATTGAGAATCAAGCTAAAGAAGTTGCCAAAGTAGCTAAAAAGAAACTTCTGGTGGGAGCAGCAGTGGGCGCAAGTGGAAATTATGACGAACGAGTTGCGGCTCTTATCAAAGCTGGTGTGTCAGTGTTGCTTGTAGACTCAGCTCATGGGAACAGCATACAAATTGTAGATGCGGTCAAATTTATCAAAAAGAAATATCCCAAAATGGAAGTCATCGCCGGTAATATCTCAACCTATGATGGCGCGCAGCGTTTAATTGCTGCCGGTGCAGATGCGCTACGGGTAGGCATGGGCCCAGGAGCAATTTGTACAACTCGTATTATCTCAGGCATGGGGGTCCCGCAAATTTACGCCATCCAAGAGTCAACCCGTGCAGCAAAGAAAAAGGGCATCCCCATCATTGCTGATGGTGGAATGAAATACTCAGGTGATATGGTAAAAGCGTTGGCTGTGGGTGCGTCCACGCTTATGATGGGAAGTTATTTTGCCTCCACTTCAGAGTCTCCCGGCAAAAAGATAACATTGGAGAAAAGCCAGGTACCGCAGCGTTTTCAGAGTATTTTCCAAAAGAACCAAACCAAATGTGTCTTCAAAGAATACCGTGGTATGGGTTCCATCGGTGCAATGAAAGAAGGTGCAAGAATTAAATCAGAAGATGAATTCCATGGTAAGAGTTACAAAGATCGAGTTTTGGTGGCAGAAGGTGTCGAAGGTTTGGTGCCAGTCAAAGGAACAGTCCAATCTGTTATCGATCAAGCCATTGGTGGCATCAAGTCTGGTATGTATTATGTTGGAACAAAGACTATTGCTGATTTGCAAAAGAACGCAGAATTCCTCCAAATAACCCAAGCAAGTTTGGCAGAATCCCATCCTCACTCTCTCCTAATTACCAACGCTGGGGAGAATTATTAGAAATGAACAGAGAACTAGTATGTATGCTTTATAAAACAGTATCCGACAATATTTTTTATTCTAAAATAATTACCTAAACTTGAGCCTCTGTATGGTTTTTAATCATTACCTGTATTTTATCACTTAATTTACCTTCACCAATCCTTTCGCCATCTACACCCATTCCATTATTTGCAATAACCTCCGGGTACATATCGATTATTTCTTCCAGTTCTGGTAGTTCAAGAACACTCATCTGATCTGCGATAGAAAAAGTCATTTCGATAGTACGCCTTGCGTCTTCTTCATTTATGACTGGTGGACGTGGGTCAGCCAATAATCTATGGAAGGTACGTCGATATTTTGGTACTGCTTCTTCTTTCTTTTTTCTCCTATGTTCGTGGGCCTCATTACCTCTTGCAATAATCTGGGCTATCAGTTCAGAGTCGTTCAGAAAAGCATTTCCTAATGCTAATGGGTTTGCTCCAGTTTCCTGACAGTAGTGTGCAATATGTGCCCCCTGGACGTTACCGGAACCTGGATATTTTCCAGCAGCAGTAAAAAACACATCATGGCCTGTTGTCGATAAATCTTCTATAGGGGGGTGAAGAGGCCTTTCATGTTCCATTCACATAAGTATACCAAGAAAAAATATAGAGATTATGAGAGAATCTTAAAATTTTGTTAATGATTTGGAGTTTACTGATAACTTTGCAGAAAAGTAGTTTATAAATAAGCATCCAATCCACCTGTGGGAGCGAATGCGGATTCGAAGGCTATTTTGTTGCAGTGTTCTAGTTCTTCTTCGGTTAGTATATTTTTTTCTTTGAGCATGGCAAATTGTCTCCAGAGATGGGCATCTTTGATTGTCTCGGGCCAATCGGTGTTAATGGTGAATTTTACTTTGTTCTCAAGGAACGTTCGTAGAATAAATTTCAACTCCTCCTCATTCTCAACGGCTTTGGTCATCAGATTACTCATTGGACAGACTTCCAAGACGACATCTTGCTTGACGAGTTCTTTCATAAGCTTTTTATCATAGGCAGCTTTGATGCCATGGCCAATGCGTTTGGGTTTGATAAACTCGAGTGCTTCCCACATGTCATTGGTGTCATCGACTTCTCCTGAATGAGTTGTAACTCCAAGCCCAGCCTTTTTGGCTTTGGGGATAAGGTTTTTGTAGTCTTCGAGTTTAAATTCTTTCACTGCCGGTCCTGCAAAGTCTATTGCAACAACACCGCGACTTTTGTATTTGATTGCTTTTTCGATCATAACAGCGTTTTTTTCAACCGAAAATTCTCGTGCTAGACAAAAGATATAACCACCTGATAAACCAGGGTACTCAAGAAATGCCCGCTCCATGCCCCGCAACATTGCCATGATAACGTGATCAAGGTCGGTTTCCCCATTATTATTATGTTTCATTATGTTTCCGCGGATTTCTATATGAGTAATATTGTTGCGATAAGCCCCACTGAATGTTTCATACATGCCCCGTTCAAGCGCGAACGTTCCTGAACTGAGTTTGTCTAAGATAGGATGATAAATAGTTCGGAGGTATTCGTTAAGTGCCATTTTCTTTTCAGGTGAAAGTGTTACTTGGTTTTCAAACTCTTGATAGGATTTTTTTGCTAATTTGAAGCCTTGCTCATGCGCGATTTGCCAGTAGATAAAGGGATTAATTGATGGGCCAACGTGTGCGTGAAGTTCTGCAAGGGGAAATATGGGGAAAATACCCGTTTGCTTCCTAAAACTGTTCTCCATAGTTTATTATCTCTTATTTGCTTTGATTTTTCAAGATTTATGAATCTGTTGCTAATATAAGGTATACTATTCTAGTTTGTTATGAAAGTTTTGAGAAGTATTATCGCCGTTGTTCTCCTTATCGCGATTGTGTACTTTGTGAGTCAGTATTCTGGTTTGATCCAAGAAAAGATCGGCGTGAAAGGTGCAAGTACCAGCCGGGCTCAGGAAATTGGTGGACAAATTTCAAATGATGTAGGTAAACAGGTGGATACCGCCAAGAATCAAGCAATGCATGTGAGTATTTCAGATGTTATGAGTTACCTATCACGTTTCCAACGCATTCCTCAAGATGTTAATAACGCCAAAGACTATGTCGGACAGCAATATACAAATATGGTAGAATCGGAGCACAAGAAATAGCCCGTCATTCTGGCTTGTCCAGAATCGGTTTGAGACGGATTCTGGATGCACTGCGCTTACCAGAATGACGTTTATGAAATATTTTTATGGATGAATTAAAACAACGAGTTGAAAAATTAGTCGAGAGAATCAGTGTTGATAATAAGCGAAAGAAGATCCGCGAACTTGAAGTTGAAAGTATGAAGCCGGGTTTTTGGGATGATCATCAGGCAGCTGCTGGGAAGATGAAGGAACTCTCGGATTTGCAAAAAGAGATCGAGGAGGTAGAATTGTTGCAACTTTGGATTGAAGAAGGAGAATTTGCTGAAGCAGAGAAACTCCTGAAAAAAATGGAACTCCTGATGTTTTTCTCCTCACCCCATGATCGGGGAAACGCGATTTTAGCAATTCATTCAGGACAAGGAGGAACGGAAGCGATGGATTGGGCAGAGATGCTTTTTCGCATGTACACACGCTACTTTGAAAGAAAAGGATGGTCGTATGACATCGTTGATCAGACTCCTGGTGAAGAAGCCGGTCTCAAAAGTATCACGCTTGCTGTAGACGGGAAATATGCTTATGGCACACTCAAACATGAAGCAGGCGTGCATCGTTTAGTGCGCTTATCGCCGTTTAATTCAGACAATCTGCGTCAGACATCGTTTGCGATGCTGGAAGTTTTACCTGAAGTGACAGAAGAAAATACTGCAATGGAGATCAACGATGACGATATCGAATTTGAAGCGTTTCGTTCAGGTGGTCATGGTGGGCAAAACGTTAACAAAGTCAGTACAGCTGTTCGTCTACGTCACAAACCCTCAGGCATCGTCGTGACGGCACAGACTCAACGCTATCAGGGGCAAAACAGAGAATTTGCGATGAAACTGCTGAAAGCAAAATTGTGGGCGATTGAGGAAGACAAACGAAAGAAAGCAGAAGCTGCACTCAAAGGTGGTTACAAAACTCCCGGATGGGGCAACCAAATCCGCTCCTATGTCCTGCATCCCTATCGGATGGTAAAAGATTTAAGAACAGGGGTGGAGACAGGTAATACGGACGCAGTACTGAACGGAGAACTCGATCAATTTATCGAAGAAGAATTACGAGTACTGTAACGCATATAAATAATCTATGAACGAAATTGAAATTAAATTTTTAAATGTCGATGCCGCAGCTGTTGAAAGCAAACTGCTCTCACTTGGTGCGCAAAAAGTGTATGATCATTTGTTTGAAGAGTGGATTTTTCAAAAACCAGAAGGGGCAGATTCCCGGGGACGGGTTCGGGTACGAGCGGAAAAGGATAAAACGACAGTTGCTTATAAAGAAACTACCAAGAAAACAAGTGAAGGAAATGTCGAAATTGAGTTCAGTGTCAGTGATCAGGAACAAGCTGTACAGTTTATGCAAAAATTAGGAATACCGCTCGTCCGCCATCAACAAAAAAGACGCATTCATTTTTTACTAAATAATGTAGAAATTGATATCGATTTCTGGCCCAAGATTCCACCTTTGATTGAGATTGAAGGAAAAACGCTTGATGAATTGGAATATGTGGCAAAACAATTGGGATTTGAGATGAAAGATACATGCACTTTGGATGCATTACAAATTATTCAAGATGTGTATCATGTCGACCTTGCTTCTGTAAGAGAATATATTTTTGATTAGTCTTTTCTTCATGTGAAGTAGTTCTTCTTTTCGAATAGGGATATTACCAGTGCTTACGTTAGAGAAATTTAATATAATTAGCGTATGGATCATCCAAAAACAGCGGAAGTTTTATTTGAAGAAGCCGTGAAAATGGGTTTGCATCCTCTTTGGTTAACTGATTATGGTTTATTTTCATTTCAAGTAGAGGAGAAAACAGGCTATGTATTTTATGCACGTAATATGTTTAATAGTAATCTCAGTGGCTTTTTGGCCATAGATAAACATACTACGAGGACAATTTTGCAACAACATCATTTGCCAAATATTCCCTTTGGGATGTTCTCAACACAAGAAGAAGTACAACAATTCCTGAACCAACACCAGATAATTGTTGCCAAACCTGTCTTCGGTAGCACTTCTAAAGATGTGCATATGATAAGTAATGCTGATGAAATCCCCGAAATATCTTTTGAAAAATATATTTTTGAAAAATTCATCAAAGGTCGTGAGATGCGTTATTTAGTTTTTCAAAGTAATGTTGTCGCTGTGCATGAAAAATCATATGAAGGATTAATTAATGACCCTGCAAAAGTCAAACGTATTGCGTATCCAAAAGAGCAATGGGATGAGCAATTAGTACAATTATCCCAGCAAATTACTAATAAATTATTTATGAAATTTGCAGCGGTTGATTATCTCGTTGATGAAGATGGCAAGGCATTTGTCTTGGAAGTAAATAGTTCACCGGGATTATATTTCTTTGAGCATCCTACCACTGGTCCAGGGATTAAGATAGCAAGAATGTTTCTGGAAGAAACAGTGAAAGCAATAACGCACATATAACTTATTTTCCACTACCGCCTTTTTTCCATTCGACTGCTGTAAGCAGTTGTCCATACATGTCTTTTTCAATTGGCCATGTCATACCCTCCAATTCTTCTTGTGTCGGTGGACGATCCTGATAATGAATAAAAGGTGTATTTGTTATAACTGCCAAGGGTGTTTGTTCTGCCCCTTCTCCCATAACAACTGTTGCGCTGGTTGCTAAAGATTCCACAAGGTTTACCTGCGTCATATTGATTTCTTTGCCAAAGACATCTTTTTTACCAACCAGATTATTTAAACCGAGAAATCCGCACCAGCTTAATCCAAATCCAACAACACCTGTTCGTGTCGGAATCAAACGACTATCCGTTACGAGTACTCCTACATTTGAGACTTTATGTTTTTTGCGTAAATATTTCCATATCTTATTTGTCGTTTCTTGAAGATTTTTAGGCCATAATACATGTCCGTCAGCTGTATTTGAATTGTCTATTCCCGCTGAAAAGATGAGAAGACCATTTTTTTTCGTTAAAAATACTTTTCCATAAGGAGTCTCATGAACATGTTCCAGATAGTAATCTGCTTCTTTCTTGACAAGATCGTCTTTTTTTACTATGTCATCATCTTTTATGACATCGCCTTGACAAAGGCTAATTATTTTTGATGTAACCACGACCACGCACTTCTCTTCAAGCGCAGGAAGATATTCATTTAGAATATTATAGAGGTCATCATTTGCTCTTACTTTGTGGGTTTTATAAGATTTAACAATCATTTTTCTATTCTGTATTTTAACAGAAGGGATCCTTTTTTATTCAGCTTTTCTAGAGATAAAAGTTCCAATGAAATATCAAGCTTTCTTCCTGTGGCTAATATATTACCCATGCCAAAAATTTTGGGCTCTAACGTTAACCATATTTCATCAATGAGATTTTCCTTTAAAAATGATGCCAGCAATTTTCCTCCACCGACAAAAAGCATTTGTTTGTATCCTCTCTTTTCCAAACTTCCAACAACCTCTTGTGGTGGCTTATCAGTAAATTCTATTTGTCCTGGAATTGCGAATTCTTTAAATTTATCCGGTGTTCGAGTCATAATAACTCGTAATCGCTCCTTTTCAGGTTTTAGGCCAGCTTTTTCGTTGTCTTTTACTTTTATAAATGTTTCGCTACTCATAATAAGGAGGTTATTTTGAGAGCGTACTTTTACAAAATGTTCATAGTCCTCAGGAGATGACCATTCGTATATGTTTTTTCCCGTCCAACGGGTAAATTTGCCATCAAGTGAAATTACTTCAAGGGTAATAATTTTCATTTTTTATCCTGCAACCATTTTACACCGAGGTAGACGAGTGGAGTTTCAATAATTGACATCAGACATCGAAGCAACCAATAGGGAAGTGCAATGCCGGCGATAAAACTGAAATTGCTCAGAGCTGATTGATCTAGAGCATAAAATGCCAACGTTATAAAAAGCGCGGTATCAAAAAATTCACTGACAAAATTTGAGACGTTGGTGCGAAGCCAAAGATTTTTTTTGCCAAGTTTTTCTCGTAATTTCGCAAATAGATAAACATCTAAAAATTCACTAACAGCAAAGGCGATAAGACTTGCGGCTGAAAACCGTATAGAAATGCCAAAGATAGTAGTATAGGCATGATTTGTGGGGGCAAAACGACTGCTCGGAGAAAGTGAGGTGGCAAGAAGAGAAAAAAGTAACAGAAAGAAAATCATCAAAAGACTTGATCTAACAACACTTTGTGCACGTGCTTTCCCAAATACTTCAACAATTATGTCATTTGCAGCATAAATAAAGGGAAGAATAAAAATAGCCACAGTTGCATTAAGATGAAAGGAACCGATATTAGTAATAGGAAATGTTTTACCACCCATGAGTTCTGACAGCATTACGCATGTAATGTAAAAAGAAATGAGAAAATCAAGCTTTTGTATTTTAAACATATTATTGTTGTGTTTGAATGGTGCAATTATACACGACTAAGTTGTGCTTTACGAGAGCCTTTAGCAGTGTTGCCAAACCTTAGAAAATATGCTTTACTAAGGGAAGCCTGTGTCTAGGTACGTGTGCCCATGGAAAAGCAAGCAAATCAAAGTCCGTTCATCAAACCCGTTTCATCATCTTCAGCGCCAAAAACGTCGCCTGCGGCTCAACAATCTTCTGAAGAAAGACCAGTTATGCAGTCATTTAAAACACAAAACAAGGGCGTTGCCGGTCCAACTGTATTTTTAGTTTTGGTGCTGATGCTCGCACTTGGGCTCGGAGCCGGGTATGGCGCATCAGTTATTTCTGCAAAAACAGGAACGAATATGGTGCCGCAAGTCTTAAATCCCAATGCACCCGCATCCGGTAAAATATATGGTACTGGAGATCCGTCGGTCTTTAAAGATACTGCAGAAGGAACACTCAAGAACGGTGGAATTGCTGGGGAAGGTGCGTATCATCTCGAACGCAGCGGAGGCGATAGCCAAAATGTTTATTTAACCTCGTCCTCAGTAGATCTCTCTCAATTTATCGAAAAAAAAGTAAAAGTATGGGGACAGACTCAAGAGGCGCAAAAAGCAGGATGGCTTATGGATGTGGGAAAGATTGAAGTTAATTAGCTCGCAATGACATACTATGATTAAATTAGAAAACATTACCAAACACTATCCAACAGGTAATACAGCGCTAGATGATGTCTCTTTTACTATCGATCAAGGAGAGTTTGTTTTCTTAGTTGGTCCATCGGGATCAGGAAAAACAACACTTTTTCGTATGTTGATTCGCGATACTATACCTACGAGTGGATCAATTCACATTGGCGACTGGGATTTGGTAACGCTTCCCAAGGACAAAATTCATTTACTGCGCAAAAATATCGGAATGGTTTTTCAAGATTTAAAACTTTTGCGGGACAGAACAATTTATGAAAATATCATGTTTCCACTGGAAGTTGGTAATATTGATTCAAAAGAAGCCAGAGATCGGGTGGATGCAATTATTGAAAGGGTAGGTATTGCTGAGCATCGAGAGAAATTTCCCGTTCAACTTTCAGGAGGAGAATTGCAGCGGGCCGCAATCGCACGCGCATTAGCTTTTTCACCGGAAATTTTATTGGCAGATGAACCGACAGGTAATTTGGACAACACAACTTCCTGGGAAATTATTAAATTATTGCAGGATATTAACGCGAGTGGAACAACAATTCTGATGGCAACGCACAATGCCGACATCGTCAACAGTCTGCGCAAACGAACGCTAATTCTTGAAAAAGGTAAGTTAACAAAAGATCAGGGAGGCAAGCACTCCCATGCAGCAAATTCAGAGCATGCAAAAACAGCCGAACATGACGAGCACAAAGATTAAATAACGATAAAAATATGAAAGCAACCAGAACAACATTAACGCATATCAGAAGAAGCCCCTATCAATCATTGGCAGCAGTCTTTATCATGATGTTGACTTTTCTTTCGATTACGGTTTTCTCATTTATCGTCTTTGGATCATCAACCGTCATAAATTTTTTTGAGTCCAAGCCCCAAGTTACTGCGTTTTTCAAAGATGAAGCAACACAGCCACAGATTGATCAGCTCAAACAGCAATTGACACAAGGTGGTATGGTAGCATCCACGAAATTTGTCTCAAAAGCGCAAGCACTACAAATTTATAAAGAACAAAATAAAAATGATCCCTTGCTCCTTGATCTTGTGACGCAGGATATTTTACCTGCATCACTTGAAATATCCACGGTCAAAATTGAGGACCTGGGGCCAGTTTCTGATACCCTACAGAAGTCACCATATGTTTCTCAGGTTATTTACCAGAAAGATATCGTGTCGACCTTGACTCATTGGACAAATGCGGTCAGAATAATTGGTATTATTTTGATCTTCGTTTTGGCTTTTGTGTCAATCTTTATCATGATGACAGTCATCGGATTTAAAGTTTCACAGAAGCGGGAAGAGATCGAGATAATGAAACTCCTTTCGGCAACGAATTGGTATATCAGATGGCCGTTTGTCCTGGAAGGAATTGTGTATGGTGTACTCGGGACAATTGTCGGTTGGGCAATTGCCTCAGGGGCGCTTGTCTATGCTACACCATATCTGGAATCATTTTTGCATGGCATACCAGTTTTGCCCGTTTCGCCTTTATTTTTGATTGCTTTGCTCGTCGGAGAATTAGTAATAGCTGTTCTGCTCGGTGTCATTGCAAGTTCGCTTGCTGTCTATCGATATTTAAAGTAAATTTATTAAGGTGTGTAACATAAATTATTATGAAAAAGAATTTAAGTATTATATTTGCCTTAGTTTTATTGCTCTTTTCCAGTAACTTGGTCTCAGCACAGAGTGTGCAAGACCTTAATAATAAAATTAATGAACTCCAGCAAAAAGTTTCGGATCTTAAATCCCAAGGAGATTCATTATCTTCACAAATTGGTGCAATGGATAATCAGATGACATTGTCCCAGTATCGCATTAGTTCCACACAAAAAGAAATTACTGATATCACGCTTGATATTGATTCTGCAGGCAAGCGTATGAGTAATTTAGAGGGTTCTCTCAACAATGTCACAAAAGTTCTGCTCAATCGGATCGTCGCTACCTATCAAGCAGGAAACGCGAATCAAGCGCAGATACTCCTTAATTCCAGCGATATTACGGATATGATCTCGCGGGCAAATTATCTCCGTTTGGTACAACAGCATGATAAAGAATTATTATACGAAACCCAGCAGGCACGAAACGATTACTCCAACCAAAAACAAATCTTGGAAAATAAAAAGAAGAAAATTGAAGAGCTCAATACGCAGCTTGAACAATACACAAAAGATTTGGATTCACAAAAAGCATCCAAACAACAGTTGCTCACACAAACGCAGGGAAGTGAAGCAACTTATGAGCAATTGCTCGCTCAAACGAAAGCGCAGTTGGCAAGTTTTAGTCGCTTTACCACAAGTCAAGGAGGAGCGAGCCTTTTGGGCAATCAAACTTCCTGCGATGATTGGGGTTGTTATTATAATCAGCGAGATGCTCAGTGGGGTGGAGCAAATCTTAACGGTCAATCAGGTTATTCTGTCGCCGAAATTGGTTGTCTGATGACGGCCATGTCCATGGTCTACACTCATTATGGTCATCGTGATGTTACGCCACTTTCGATCAATAGTGTTGGAAGTAATTTCAGCGGCATTCCCTCGGTGTTGTTAAAATTCACTATTTCGGCAAATGGTGTCTCAGCATCTCGAGCCAATGCATCAATTGATTCTGTATTAAGTAGCGGCAATCCGGTCATTGTCGGCATCAGTTATGATGCAGGACCATATCCAGATCATTTTGTCGTCCTGCGAAGTGGTTCGAATGGTAATTATCAGATGAATGATCCGTTTACTCCAAACGGTCGGGATATTCCCTTCACCAGTAAATATTCACTCGGGAGTATCCGCGAAATTGATAGAGTATCTATTTAAAAATCTTGCCACAATTGTGCCGCTTTTCTTTTTGTCATTCCGGATTTAATCCGGAATCCATAGATTCCTGCACCCCTCGGGGCATCAACGACCTACGCAGGAATGACAGAGTAGCTATTTGGTTAATAATAAGAAAACTCTCGCAAAAATAGGAAATAACTATTATACTAAACTCAGCAATAGGAATTTTGAATATGCAATTGAAGTGCTTGTTTGTCATAATTATTTGTTTGATTGGGCTGGGTTTTGTCAGACCAAGTTTTGCCGATCAAGCAATCGTTATTAATGAAGTATTGGTTCATCCAAGCAGCAGCCATAAAGAATGGGTAGAATTTTATTTACCTGATGGGACTTCTGTAACAAATGATTGGATTGATGATGATAGTGATTTTATCAATGACGATGGGGGAAGTTCAAAAAAACTGATTACGGCTGTCGTTGCGGGAAGTGATGCGCAACATGTTGTTTTTGAATTGTCTTCAGCAATGTTTAATAACGATGGTGATACCTTAGCTTTATTTTCCCCTGAAGGCCAGTTAATTGATCAATATCACTATAATAAAGATCCAGGTGTCGATATCGCAATGGGAAGAACGCCTGATGCAACGGGAGGATTTTCAATGCTTACCAATGCCACTCGTGGAAGCGCCAATAGTGCACCCAAACCAACGACGGCACCGACCCCCGGACCTACAACCAAACCTACCAAAGAACCAAAAGCAACTTCAGCACCAACGACAACAAAAAATAGCGTTGATACTGCTATCGATAATCCGAATTCATCATTGAATGCCGATGATGAGACAACGGTAAATTCACAGGACATAAGCGAATCGGAAGGAAGCGTTAGCGCCCAGCCGACGTCAATTCTAGGAGTGGCGACAAAAGCTGGTGAGCAAAGGAAAGCAAAACCAACACCGCAAGTAATGGTCAAAGGTTCAACGACTGGTACGCTACCTTTCCTATTGACGAGTTTTGGCGGACTATTTTTACTATCTTGTGGTATACTACTTTACCTCAAAAAGAAAGGAATTTGGAATTAAATTTTTAATTCTATGAAGGATCCAGTTATTACTCGAAATTTTAATGAGACCCAAAAATTAGGTTTTAATTTAGCAAAAAGGCTTAAAAGCGGAGAGGTGCTTGCTCTTTATGGAGATCTTGGTGCAGGTAAAACAACCTTTATGCAAGGATTAGCACAAGGGCTAGGAATTACCAAAAATATTATTTCCCCGACATTTATTATTATGCGAACCTACTCAGTAGGGACTGGAGACCCGGGGACAGGGATCAGTACGCTCTATCATTTAGATTTATACCGAATTGAGACAGAAGCGGAAGCGATTGATCTGGGACTACTTGATCTGATGAATGATCCTCAAAATATTGTGGCGATTGAATGGCCCGATAAAATTGAAAATATCCTACCTGAGAACAGCCTTGCTATTTATTTTGAATATTTAGGAGATGATAAGAGAAAAATACGAATTTCTTCTTCAGATTGAGTTGCAACTGACAAAGTAATCATTTCCCGCTTGTTTATAGACGCAGCCTCCTGGGAGAGACGGAAGGGGTGTTAGGAAATTTTTGCCTTGTTGTTGGCAACTGATTGTATTGGCTTGTTGGGTTGCTGTGCATAGAGGAGGAAGCTGGACTGCGACCGTTGGGATAGGGACTGCTTTGGAGCATTGCACTTTGTTCCCTCCGTTGGATGTTTGCAGGCTACATTGGGGAGGGAGTTGTGGAAGTTGCACATTTATATTTGTTGTTACTGTTGGTGATGGTGCTTCTGTTGCACAAACCACCTTAAATCCCTTATTGGTTTTTTGATAGTCGCACCCTTTTGGCAAAACTGGAAGATCTTTTGTCGTGGGGGGTGTTGAAGCGTGGGACTGTAAATTTGTTCTATCTTGGGAGTAGAGTACTGAGATATTAATTGCCAGTGCAATAACAAGAACTGTCATTGATATGACGATGCCAATTCTGGAAAAGAAAAATGAGCGTTTACGGGTTTTATTATAATAAGCTTGCGCTGATTGTGGTGGTTGATTCTGATTTGGTTCCATAGGTTAAGTATAGCAAAAAATTGTGCTAAAATGTCTGCATGGATCATGTAGTAAAGGCTAGTAAAATTTTAAAAGACGGAGGGATTGTTATTTTTCCGACCGATACAGCTTTTGGAATTGGCTGTCGGGTGGATGACGAAGAAGCAGTCAAACGTCTCTTCCAACTTCGAAGACGGCCGAAGACACAAGCAACGCCCGTTCTTATCTCAAGCCTGAGAATGGCAGAAGATTTTCTGCTACCCGTACCGAAAGATGTGCTGGATAAATTGATTGAACCATACTGGCCTGGTGCCTTAACTATTATCCTTTACTGTAAAACAGAAAAAGTTCCGGAACTTGTTCGAGGTGGCAGATCAATGCATGGGGTGCGAATTCCTGACCACATGACAACTCTTGCATTAATAGATGAGGTCGGGACGCCAATTCTCGGACCATCTGCTAACTTCCATGGTGGCAAAACACCTTTTATATTTGCAGATCTTGATCCAGAATTGGTCAAACTGGTCGATTATGTAATCCCTGGAGAATGTTATCAAAAAGAAGCTTCAACCGTGATTGATACCACAGTAATACCTTGGCAGATTGTTCGGCAGGGTGCAGTTACTATTAAAAATTTATGAATGTGCTTGTCAATATTGATACTACCAGTAATAAAGAAGTAATCGTCAGTCTCGTAATTGACGGGAATGAGATTATGCACAAGAAACCTCTTGATACCCGAAAAGCGCAAGTTGTGCTACCAATGCTCGAGATGATGTTACAGAAACAGCAACTTACGTTGCAAGATCTTTCTGAAATTATGGTCAATACAGGCCCCGGTTCATTTACCGGAATACGAGTTGGGATCACTATTGCCAATACGTTAGGTTTTTTACTCAACATTCCTGTCAATGGACACAAAGCCGGTGATCCTGTGGAAGCAAATTATTTCTAAGATTTCATTTACTCCCAACTCAGGACAGGGTATACTTTACGTATGAGGGATTTTCTCCATCACCTTTTTATACCTCGTGCATCCAATAAGCATCGATCAAAATTGCTGCACCATGATGCTTTATTCTTAGCAATAGCTGTCCTTTTTGCCGGATTTATTTTCATCCAAGGTATGCATCGAGAATATCCGGCAGTGCTTGGTGACGCAGCCTCTGTAACGGTTGATGACCTCTTAAAATATACCAACCTCCAACGTCAAATCAACGGACTTCCAGCGCTCAAACTCAATAATGACCTCAACCACGCAGCTCAGATGAAAGGAAAGGATATGTTTGCTAAAGATTATTGGGCGCACGTCTCTCCTGATGGGACAACACCATGGGTGTTTATCAAGAATTCAGGCTACAATTATCAATACGCTGGTGAGAATTTAGCCCGTGGTTATGATACAAGTACGTCTGTCGTAGACGCATGGATGCATAGCGTGGAGCATCGAGATAATTTACTTTCTCCGCACTACACAGATATAGGCTTTTCGGTTCAGACCGGTACGTTAGTGGGGTATAACACTGTGCTTGTAGTGCAAGAGTTCGGGAGCCCTTACGCTGTAGGAGGAGATTCTGCCAGTACCGGACAAGTTCCTCCATATGCTGCGTCTAATGCATCCGAGCCCAAAGAGGCACTGATGGGTGATATTAAAAAACCGACCATAGATTTGTCCGCAGCTAAGAGTAGCAGCCAACCGCTTGTTGATCTAACGTCATTAAAACGTAATATCTCATTCTTTTTCATCCTCTTCTTTATTGCTGTATTGGCGCTCGATGCTCTTATTATTGAGCGAAAGAATATTGTCCGGGCGTTTTCACATAATCTCGATCACATGTTCTTTTTCGCCTTTATCTTACTGGCTGGTATACTAATAGGTAGAGGGTTTATCTTATAATGAAAAATTTACAAAAACATTTTGGGCATTATCTTATTTATCTTTTCATTTTTGGTGGTGGTTTGCTGTTGGTGTTTCTTAATAAACAAACAACATCCATTGCCATGTCTTATTTATTTGTAACGGTAATTTTATATTTTACTTGGTCAATGGTGCATCATTATGTTAATCATCAATTACATCCTCGCGTAGTTTTCGAATATATTCTTGTTATCATGCTCGGTGTCGTACTCTCATTTTTCTTATTTCAGGTGTAGACGAGATACGTTTGATGCAGTATACTAGGTTACTATGAAGGGCATTATTTTAGCAGGAGGAAAGGCAACAAGACTTAGACCTCTGACCAAAATAACTTCCAAACAACTCCTTCCGGTTTACAATAAACCGATGATTTTTTACCCGATTGAAACCCTTGTCAAAGCCGGCATCAAAGAGATTCTGATTATTGTAGCTCCAGAGTACGCCGGACATTTTCTTAATTTACTTGGCTCAGGCCGCGACTTCGGTGCAAAGTTTACCTATGAAATCCAAGATGAACCGCGGGGTTTGGCGGATGCATTTATCGTGGGTGAGGAATTTCTTGCAAGTGATAATGCCACGATGATTTTAGGTGATAATATCTTTGAAGATGATTTTTCTGAAGCTATCAAAAATTTTAAATCAGGTGGACATATTTTTGCAAAAGAAGTGCCGGATCCAGAGAAATCTGCTGTCGTTGAATTTGATGAGACAGGAAAAGTATTATCCATCGTCGAAAAACCCACCGAACCAAAAAGTAACTATGCTGTTCCGGGTATCTATATCTTTGATAATCGCGCCTGTGAATTCGCCAAAAATCTTAAACCTTCAGCACGGGGAGAAATTGAAATTGTTGACCTCTATATGAATTATCTTCAAAAAGGAGAACTCACAGTAAGCGTCCTCAATGGCTGGTGGGAAGACGCGGGTACTTTTGATGGGTTGCTTCGAGTAAATAACTTTATCGCTAAAAAAGTAAAAGCTGCAGAACAATCATGAAATTACTCGTTACCGGAGGAGCAGGGTTTATTGGCTCCAACTTCATTCACTATTGGATGAAAACACATCCAGAAGATTCTATCGTTAACTTTGACAAGCTCACCTATGCCGGCAATCTCGAAAACCTCATAAGTGTTGAAAAAAATCCAAACTACAAATTTATCCAAGGAGATATCTGTAACGCCGAAGAAGTTAATGCGGCTATGAGCGGGGTAGATACGATTGTTCATTTTGCTGCGGAAACGCATGTCGACCGCTCAATCACAGGACCCGCGGTCTTTGTGGAAACAAATGTGTCGGGAACGCAAGTTTTACTGGACGGCGCCCTAAAAAATAAAGTAAAACATTTTCATCATGTCTCAACAGATGAAGTCTTCGGTAGTCTAGATCTAGAAGATAAGAACAAATTTAATGAACGAACAAACTATGCACCCAGAAGTCCTTATGCAGCAAGTAAGGCCGGGTCAGATCATTTAGTGAGAGCATATAATGTAACTTATGGTTTGCCGATCACGATTACCAATTGTTCAAATAATTTTGGGCCTTATATGTTTCCTGAAAAATTAATTCCATTGGCCGTCACCAATATTTTGGAAGGAAAGAAAATACCAGTTTATGGTGATGGTCTCTATGTCAGAGACTGGCTCTATGTAGAAGATCATTGTCGGGCGATTGATGTGGTTTTGCAAAAAGGGAAAGTCGGAGAGACATATCTTGTGGGAGGGATGACAGATCTTGCGCCAAATATCGAAATTGCCAAAAAGATTGTAAAGTTACTTGGCAAAGATGAAAGTTTTATTGAATTTGTCAAAGATCGCCCCGGACACGACAGAAAATATGATGTAAACTGGTCAAAGATCAAAAATGAATTGGGGTGGGAGCCATTGCACAGTTTTGATGAATGGCTGGAAAAGACTGTCAAATGGTATGAAGAAAATACTGCCTGGTGGCAACGGATCAAATCCGGCGAATACAAAGATTATTACGAGAAACAATATGAAACACAATGAAAGTTATTTCAAAACAAGAAGTCTATAAAGCCAAATATTTCAGGATTACGAAAGTAGAGTTAGAAAAGAATGGCAAGAAATTTACAAAAGAGTTTATAGAACGGAATTCAACGGTTTTTATATTACCTATTGCTGCGGATGGCACGCTTCATATGATTTCTCAACATCGCGATGCTTTCAACAAAACTCTTTTAGAAGTTGTAGCGGGTACGATGGAAGAAGGCGCAGATCCATTAGAAACAGCAAAAAGAGAACTCAGTGAAGAAACAGGTTTAACTGCCAAAAACTGGAAACAAATTGCACAGTGGGAATTGTCAGTTAATATGAATTCACCCATGTATGTTTTTGTTGCTACTGATCTCAAAGAAGGTGAAGCTCACCTTGATGAGGATGAGGAAATCACTAACGTTACGCTGTCGTTAGATGAAGCTATTAAAAAAGTCGTGTCAGGGGAAATTATCGCTTCATCGCACGTAGCATGTTTACTTTTATATAGAATGTTACGTGAGGAGGGAATGTTATGAACATGTTTACCATCGGTGGATCAGGATTAGTCGGCTCTCGTATTGTGGAGCTGTTGGATGGCAAACATACCTTTACCGATCTGAGTTTAACAAAGGGGGTTGATATCACTGATCCATCAAGTTTGGATATTATTAAAAATGATACAGAGCATGAGGTCGTTTTACTCCTTGCTGCAAAAGCGGATGTCGATGGTTGCGAAGCAGACAAGCCGATAGGTGAAGAAGGGGCGGCATTTAAGATAAACGTAACTGGTGTACAAAATGTTGTCAATGCATGCAAGCAAACGAATAAAAAGATAATTTATATATCAACCGATTTCGTTTTTGACGGTACAAAAGAGCCACCTTATGAATATACAGAAGATGATATCCCCAATCCTGGCAATTGGTATGCAACTACCAAATACAAAGGTGAAGAAGTTGTTAAAAATTCAGGCATTCCCTATCTTATTGTCCGCATTGCGTATCCATATCGAAAAGAATTTCCTTTGAAGAAAGATTTTGTACGGGCAATTGCCGCACGACTTGAAAACAAACAGCCAGTTACCGCTGTGACTGATCACATTATGACACCGACATTGATAGATGACGTGGCGTATGCGCTTGATGCACTTTTAGAAAATAATGAAAAAGGAATATACCATGTCGTCGGAAATGAGAGTTTATCACCTTATGATGCTGCGATGACGATCGCTGATATCTTCGGTTTTGACAAATCTTTAATCAGCAAAACAACACGTGCAGAGTATTTTAAAGGAAAAGCGCCAAGACCCTTTAATCTTTCCCTAAACAATGCTAGAATAAAACAACTTGGGGTAACCATGCATGGATTTGCAGAAGGACTCAACTTATTGATTAAAGATTGATGAATAACGATTAATGATTTCTTTATTCTTTCTAATTTAATCATTAAATTAAATTTATGACTATAACTTTTATCGGCCATGGATATGTAGGATTAGTGACAGCAGCTGTCTTTGCTGATTTGGGAAACACTGTCTACGTCATCGGGCATACAGAAGAAAAGATTGAGAATCTTAAAAAAGGTATTATTCCGTTTTTTGAACCCGGCCTTGCAGAATTAGTCCAAAAAAATGTCGATGCAGGCAGACTTCTTTTTACTCTTGAGTACACACCCGCTATTCCCAAATCAGATGTTGTCTTTATCGCAGTTGGGACACCAACTACCAAGACGGGGGATGCTGATCTCACAACGGTTCTGAGTGTTGCAGAAAAAATAGCCAAAAATTTATCAGGTTATACTGTTGTTGCAACAAAAAGTACTGTTCCATCGGGAACGAATCGGAAAGTCAGCCAGATTTTGAGAGAGAACAAGCCTGAAGGTATACAATTTGATTATGCATCCATTCCTGAATTCTTGCGAGAAGGCTCTGCTATTTCAGATACCGCCAATCCAGATAGAGTTGTTATCGGTACAGAAAGTAAACGAGCACTCGATCTCTTGAAGGAACTCCATGCGCCAATTCCTGCACCGATTGTGGCTACCAATTTTGATACAGCAGAACTTATCAAATATGCTGCGAATTCATTTTTGGCATTAAAGATCTCTTACGCAAATGCGATTGCTAAACTTTCCGAGTTAACCGGTGCCAATGGTCTTCAGGTCCTGGAAGGTATTGGGATGGATAATCGTATTGGCAATAAATTTTTGGCGCCCGGGCCTGGTTATGGTGGAAGTTGTTTCCCCAAAGACGTTCGTGCACTCATTACAATTGCCAAGGATTATGATTATGATTTTGGTTTGCTTACCGAGACAGAACAAGTCAATTCTCAGGCAAAACGCGATATTGTTCGAAAAGTGAGAAAAGCATTGGGTGAGCTCAAAGGTAAAAGCGTCGGTGTCTTAGGGCTTGCATTTAAGGCAAATACCGATGATATGCGTGATGCGCCGGCAATTGATATTATTGAGTTATTAAAAAAGGATGGTGTGAAGATCAAAGCATATGATCCTGAAGCTGCCGAAAATGCAAAAAGACTTATGCCTGATGTAGAATATGTTACTTCAGCATATGAGGCAATAACAGGTGCAGATGCAATGCTTGTTGTTACGGAGTGGAACGAATTTAAAGAAATTGATTTAAAAAAAGTAAAGAAGGCCTTGAAGTCTCCTCTTATAATCGACGCGCGTAATTTATATGATCCTGAAAAGGCAAAGGAAATGGGCTTCACATATATTGGTGTCGGAAGATAATGAAAAAAGTTCTTATTACGGGCATTACTGGCTTCGTCGGTCAACACCTCGCGCATCATTTACTCTCACAAAATACTTATGAAATAATTGGTACTTATCGTTCTGAAAATAGCCTAGATTCACTCGGTGAACTAAAAGATAAAATCGCATTTAAAAATGTTGATTTGAATGATACAGATGCTGTTGGTGAACTCATTCTGTCACAAAAACCTGATGCTATTTTTCATCTCGCTGCACAGGCATCCCCTGCTCAAAGTTTTAAATCTCCCATTCAAACCCTTACCAATAACATCGTCTCAGAGCTTTCCATTCTTGAAGCCATAAAAAGTAATAATTTTAAAGACACACGTGTGGTTATCATTTCGACGAGTGAAATATATGGTATGGTAACGCAGGCAGATATTCCAGTTGATGAGGAGACTCCGCTTCGTCCTGCAAGTCCTTATGCCGTTTCAAAAATCGCGCAAGATTATCTCAGTCTGCAGTATCACCTCTCATACAAACTCGATATCGTGCGGCTGAGACCATTTAATCATATCGGTCCCGGTCAAAAGGTTGGGTACGTGGTGGCAGACTTTGCCAAACAAGTCATTGAAATTGAAAAAGATAAAAAGGAACCGGTTCTTTCAGTTGGCAACCTCAATGCAAAGCGTGATTTTACGGATGTTCGAGATATGGTGAAAGCCTATACATTGGCTCTGGAAAAAGGTAAATCTGGGGAAGCATATAATCTTGGGTCAGGTACGTCACACAAAATTGCAGACATACTCGACCAGTTACTTGCGGGCTCCGCGAAGAAAATAGAAGTTAAAGTAGATCCAGAACGATTCCGTCCAGTAGACGTCCCGGAGATTGTTTGTGATACAACCAAGTTTAAATCTCTAACAGGATGGGAACCTGAAATTAGCTTTGAAACTACCTTAAAAGATACACTGGACTATTGGCGAAAGATAGTTTAGAATAGGATAATATTGTTATGGCAAAGCGAGCATTAATCACCGGTATTACCGGTCAAGACGGACCTTATCTAGCAGAATTATTATTGGCGAAAGGATATAAAGTATATGGAGTCGTCAGGCGACTAAGTACTCCTAATATGGAAAATATCCGTGATATTCAGGACAAAATAGAACTTGTCTCAGCAGATCTCTTAGACCAAACCTCAATTTCAGAAGCAATTGATCAAGCACAGCCAGATGAAATATATAATTTAGCAGCACAATCTTTTGTAAAAGCTTCTTTTGATCAGCCAGTACTGACCGGTGAATTTACCGGACTTGGTGTGACAAGAGTACTTGAAGCAATTCGTGACAGTAATGCAAAAATAAAATTTTATCAAGCTTCAAGCTCTGAAATGTTCGGCAAGGTTGTTGAGACACCACAAAAAGAAACTACCAGGTTCCACCCAAGAAGCCCTTATGGTGTCGCAAAAGTCTATGGACACTATATAACATTAAACTATCGTGAAAGTTATGATATGTTTGCCTGTTCTGGAATTCTCTTTAACCATGAATCGCCACGAAGAGGTATTGAATTTGTCACGAGAAAAATTACGAATGCTGTCGCAAGAATAAGTCTTGGTAAACAAAAGAAGTTGGTTTTGGGGGATATGCGTCCAAAACGTGATTGGGGTTTTGCTGGTGATTATGTTGAAGCAATGTGGCTTATGTTGCAGCAAGATAAACCTGATGACTATGTCATAGGAACTGGTGAGAATCACAGCGTCAAAGAATTTGTCCAAGAGGCATTTGCTTATGTTGGTATTAAGAACTGGCAAGATTATGTCCAGTCAAATGATCCAAAATACTTGCGTCCTGCTGAAGTTGATTATTTAATAGCAGATTACAGTAAGGCAAATAAAGTCCTGGGTTGGAAACCAAAAACAAGTTTCAAACAACTCGTGGAGATAATGGTAAAAGCAGATCTTGAACGAGAGAAAAAACAATAATTTAGACTGCACTCTTCCAATAACCCCTCTTCTTTAGTATTATACGAGTATGGCAAAAGTTATTGTGACCGGTGGTGCGGGATTTATTGGTTCTCATCTTTGTGAAGCATTGTTGACACGCAACCACGATGTCGTCTGTATCGACAATTTCGTTACCAGCTCAGAAACAAATATAGCTTCTTTTAAAGAAAATTCGCATTTTAGATTTATTAATCATGATGTTATCAAACCTCTCCACGAAGATTTAGAAGCTGACTATATCTTCCATCTGGCATCTCCTGCGTCACCAAATCATCACAGTGACATTAGTTATCTCAAATTGCCTATGGAGACAATGCTTGTTAATACAACGGGCACATTACATCTTTTGGAACATGCAGAAAAATACAATGCGAAATTTCTTTTCACTTCGACTTCAGAGGCATACGGTGATCCGCTTGAACATCCACAAAAAGAAACGTACCGTGGCAATGTCTCCACAGTGGGGCCACGCTCAGTTTATGATGAAGCCAAGCGCTTCGGTGAGACGTTGGTTTCTTATTTCTGGCGGGAGCGGGGAGTAGATGCTCGTATTGCTCGTATCTTTAATACCTACGGTCCGCACATGAATAAAGCTGATATGCGTATGATAATTATTTTTATCAGTCAATCGTTGAGTGGTGATCCAATTACGATTTTTGGAGATGGCAAACAAACACGTTCATTATGTTATGTTTCAGACACAGTGGATGGACTTATGCGGTTGATGTTTGAGGAAAACACAAAAGGAGAAATTGTAAACATTGGCTCCCAAGAAGAGCATACAGTTTTGGAATACGCAACTATCGTTAAAAAGTTAACCAATAGTACAAGTGAGATTGTGTATAGTGAAAAATTGCCACTGGATGATCCATTGCGAAGACGGGCAGATATTACCAAAGCAAAAGAGCTGCTGCACTGGGAGCCAAAAGTTGGTTTAGAAGATGGATTACAAAAGATAATTGCTTATTTTAAAAGCATCTAAGAATTTATTTCCATGAAGATTGTTATTATTATCCCAACGTATAATGAAAGAGCGAATATTGAAAAAATGATTCCTCTTTTGGAGCAGGAAATTTTCCCTCAAATAGAATCACATGCAATGCATATTTTAATTGTCGACGACAATTCTCCTGATGGTACTGCTGAAGTGGCCAAATTATATATGCAAAAATGGGATAATGTCAAACTATTATCAGGTACCAAAAACGGATTGGGAGCAGCATATATTCGTGGTATGAAATATGCGATGGAAGTGATGCACGCAGATGCCGTTATGGAATTTGATTCTGATTTTCAACATAAACCAACTGATATCCCGCGATTAATTGCAGCAATGGATGATGGTGCTGATTATGTTATAGGTAGTCGTTATATGAAAGGGGGTTCTATTCCCAAAGAATGGGGACTTGATCGCAAATTCTTAAGTATCTTTGGTAATTGGTTTACTAGAGTTGCTTGGCGGAACTTTCGTATTAGTGATATGACTTCAGGATTCAAACTCGCCAGAACAACTGTCCTCAAAAAGATTGATCTTGATAATTTACTCTCCAAAAACTTTGCTTACAAAATGCAGATTTTGCACGATATGGTGAAAATTCATGCAAAAGTGAAAGAAGTACCAATTGTTTTCAATGAACGAGAATTAGGAAAGAGCAAAATTAATCAAAAAGATCAGTTTGAGTCACTCTATGTGGTATTACGTTTAGCAATCAAAGATAACACGCGTTTTATCAAATTCTTAATCGTTGGAGGTACAGGTTTTATACTACAATTTAGTACTGTCTATATCTCGATCATGTTCGGGGCTGATCAATTTATCGCCGCGATGATCGGTGGGGAAATTGCTATTCTTTGTAATTTCTTCCTGAACAATATCTGGACGTTTGGTGATACAAAATCTCTTGGACAGCATGGAAGTTTCTTTTTACGGATTCTTAAATTTAATACCGCTTCTCTCGCATCGATTGGTATCCAAGGAATTGTCGTTTATTTCGCGGTAAAACTAATTGGAGATAAAATAAAAATTCTTGGCATACCCTTGCATACAGGTATTGTTGTCCTCTTTCCGACAATTATTCTTTTAGTTATTCCTCTAAACTATTTCATCTACAATAAATTTATCTGGAAAACACACCACCTAAAAGAAGCTCATTTAGCAGAATTATAAGATCGTTTGATAGAAAAATGATGAAAAGGAAGCTTCCACTGATTTTGCTCGTTTTAATTCTTATTCTCGCAGCTTTTATGCGGCTATATAGGATATCTGACTACATGACGTTTTTGGGCGATGAAGGGCGTGATGCATTGGTCGCAAAAGGTATTCTTGCTGGACATTTAACACTTCTTGGACCACGTGCCTCTGCAGGAGATTTCTTCACCGGGCCAATTTATTATTATATGATGGCTCCGTTTCTTTGGTTTTTCCATCTCGATCCTGTTGGCCCTGCTGTTATGGTGGCCTTATTTGGTATCGCGACGGTTTTTCTTATTTATTATGTGGGACGCAAATGGTTTGATGAAAAGACTGGTTTGTTCGCATCAGCGTTATATGCTGTTTCACCATTGGTGATTACTTACTCGCATTCATCTTGGAATCCTGATACTGTTCCATTTTTTTCGTTACTCACTCTGTACATCCTTTATCAAGCAGTTACCACAGGTCGTTCTTGGAAATATTATCTTTTGGTAGGATTCCTGTTAGGTATTTGCATTCAGCTGCATTATATCTCACTATTTCTTGCACTTACTGTGGCAATTTCACTGCTACTTATGCACTGGTATCTCAACGGTGGTGTAAAGATTTTGGCGTTGATTACAAATTATCTGGAAATATTTCTTGGTTTTCTTATTGGTTTTTCTCCATTTCTTGCATTCGAACTCAGGCATAGTTTTATGAATACAAAAGCAATTGTTGCTTTTGTTACAAAGGATACAACTCAGGGAAGTTATGCAAATTATCACGCGTTTTACCAACCAATTGCTGATGTCTTTTTCCGTCTCTTCGGGCGACTTGTTTTCGCATTCCCTGTACCGGCTGATTACAGTAAATTTCCTCTTATTAATTTGCAACTAGCAGGATTAGTCATTGTTATTATTGCATTGGTTTCGATCTTCCTCCTCACCAGAAACAAAAACAAATTCGTAGTGATTCTTTTATCAGTGTGGCTACTCGTTGGTGTCTTACTCTTTGGTCTCTACAAAAAACCGATTTATGATTATTACTTAGTTTTTATGTTCCCACTGCCATTTCTTTTCATTGGGTATCTATTAGGAAAAATATTTGATTATAGATCTAGGAAATTAAAATATGGAGTCTTTATTAGTCTAATCTTATTTGCAGGTATTTTTGGTATTAATCTTTCAAAAAACTCTTTCCTGATGCAACCAAATAATCAAAAAGGACAAGCATTAACAATTGCGAAGTATATTATTTCAAAGACCAATAATCAACCTTTCAATTTTGCCTTGATTGCAAGTGGAAATTCGGATTATGCATATCGCTATTTTATGGATGTTTTAGGTCACGCACCTGTGGCGCTCGATATACAAGCCAATGATCCTCAGCGGAGAACAGTAACCAATCAATTATTGGTGGCATGTGAAGATAAAAATTGTAAACCACTTGGAGATCCTCTGTGGGAAATCGCCGGTTTTGGCAAAGCGCGTATTGCGGAACAAGGAAACATTTCAATTGTGAAAGTATATAGATTAGTACATTAATCCTTCATCTCAAGCTTATTCAATGAACTGGAATGAATTAACGATCTTATCAAAAAGGTCACTTGTATATTCATTCACATCATTACTGACAGAAATAAATGCGAGATCATACATATAATCTCCTTTGTGAATAAGATAATGGGTCTCATATTGATTATTTTTTGTGCCGTGTTTTATATAAGTATAATTAATGCCTTCTTTCTGTTGCACAACAATATTCCCTATTTTTGTCATTATATCCTGCGATTCATCTACCTCCACAATCCCCGGATTTGCTTTATAAAGTCCTGTAAAGAAACCCTGATCAAAAGGACTGACTGTAATTGAAAACCACGTTCCACCTTTAATATTTCCGGTATAGTTATCATAAAATGTAACAGTATTATTTTTCCTCTCATAAAGTGTCCATGCTTGAGGATATTCTAATGTATAGCGATACACACTGTTCGTATATCGTCTGACATCTTGTGTTGCCACAAAACTAGCTTGCTGTTGTTGAACAAATGCTAAAATAGCCTCTGATTGCCTCATGACAAGAATACCGATAAGCCAGTAGTTTACAATACCGAACCCGACCAATATATAAAATAATGAATGGAGTTTTTCTTTATCAGGCGTCACGTGCTCTTGGACAGACAGGGTATAGGGAAACTTTCTATAGAGAAGATATCCTAAAAACAAACTCAGTATTGTTATAAAAAAGAAACTTAGGATAATTCCTAGATAAAGATACGACAGAGTAATCTTCCAGGCAAAAACGCCATAGCTAAGATAGAAAAGGACATATAAGAAAAAAAAGTGAAATGGAAAACGTTTTAACTGTATCCATCCGCCTCTCAATGCCTTTTGGAAAGGAACTTGTCGCAAAAGTGTTGCAAAATAAGCTTGCTGCATAATGATTGTCAGGAGCAATAATCCAATGAGTATGGCGATACTCAAAAAGGCAACTACAAACCAATAAACAAAAGAACTTTCCCAGGAGATTTTTGTGAGGTCAAAAAGATAGCTAAGAAAGAAAGAAAGAATGAAAAAACTCACACAGCTAATTAAGGTCATTGAGAAATGTATAATGAAAGGAAAACTTATATCCGAAATATTTTTTCTAATAGTAAAGATACTTCGCCAGAAGGATATTTTTTCTCCATGATCTCTTTTATCAATACAATAATAAAAAGCAGACAGACAATAGATGATGAGTAATAATGTTGGCATAAGAAAAATGAAGAATGAAGCGACTGAATTTTCAAAAAGGATAAAAAGCAAAATAATTAATGGAACTACCAATATAGTAACGAGTGAAATCTCAATATAAAAAACTGAGATTATTTTTATGGCATACATAAGTAGGGTTACTATATTTTCGAAAAGCCAAAATTTAAGAAGAGTATTCCAAATAGTTAATAACGAAGTAAAAAAAGGATGGGGTTTAGATTTTGTTACAGGTTTGATAATATCTGTTTTACTTTTTTCATCAAGCGATTGTTTGAGTTTTACATTTTGGTCACTTAAATCTCTGATAAATTTGCCAGTAATGATGCGATACTCCAAATATTCCTCACATACTGTAATAAACTTACCGATTGATTTGAAAATTCCCATGCTATATCTATTGTTTCATCAAAGCTAAATTGCTGTCAAGAAGCTCTTGAAAGGAGTGCTCAGCGGAGGAAATGACAGAAACTAAGAAAACCCTGCAGATGCAGGGTTTTCTTCTCAATCAATTACTGATTGAGCTGTGTTCCTTGAAGCTTTTTGCAAATCTTCAGGGCAAATTGACTATTTTGAGCCAATCTTGTACATACCGGTACCACAAGTTGGACATTTAGCTTTAAGAGCTGGTTTGCCGTTTTTCATGGTAACTTGTTCAGGATTGTCAACTTCCTTTTTAGCGCGACATTTAACGCAATACATTGATGCCATAAGTAATCACCCCCTTTCAAAAACAAATTTGATCATAAGTTCTGCCAAGACAATTACAATTGTCACAAATCCTGTCTTCAAAAGATCTTTACTGAGATAATCATATTCATTTGTAGAAATTGTGATTGTTGAAGCAGGGGTAATAGTTGATCGCATTGCCTCCTTATGCTTTTTTGAATAATCAGTCGGAAGGGCAAACATACCACTTTGCGTTTCTGGAGAACGCTGAGCATGTTCTGATGCCGTAGCCTGCAAATGTTCAGGAGTTATGAGAGACGTAACTACTTTCGGATTACCTTGCCTTCGCTGATCCGCCTGCATTTTTTGCTTTAAAGTTTTTTTCTTTTTAGGCATGAATGAGCCTAGGTTACACTATTGACACCGAGCCTGTCAAGAGGCTAATATTGATGAAGTGAAATTTTTGAAGCTAAATTTGCTAAAAAATCTCAGTTAGCCCGGGTATGATACTCTATCTCATTATTTCCATACTTATTCTTTGGTCGGCAGGTCTCACTGTGTATGTTTTTCGTTTGAAGAAAAATTACCTTACTTTAACAGAAGGAAGTAATAAGAAAACCTTGGATGTTATTCTGACTAATCTTGTTCACGACCAACAAAAAATGAAAGAGGATATTGCAAAACTGGTCGCTCGTTGTGCTAAAATAGAAAAGGAAGAGGGTTATCATATCCAAAAAATTGGTCTTCTGCGTTTTAATCCATTTAAAGATACAGGAGGAGATCAAAGTTTTATCTTAGCGCTGGTGGATGCGCATAATACCGGCATAATCATTACTGCCTTGTATTCTCGTACGGGCACACGTTGGTATACCAAACGTATCATAAAAGGTGAAAGCGCAGAACATCAACTCTCTGACGAAGAAAAGAAAGCGCTGCATATGGCAGCCGAACTAAAGTAACTATGAATAAAAAAGTACTTACGCTGCTCTGTGTGCTTGTTTTTCTTTTGGCTGCCGCCAGTTCGTATTATTTCTTTTCCCAACAAACACCTGCAGGTATCAAGTTAGCGACTAGCATAGGAGATCCTTCTTTAAAAGCAAAAGTAAATAACGATTATCAAGCGCTAGAATTTGATCCCAACCAACCAAAAACCGAAACTTGTCCTCTAACAGGTGTTAAATATGGTAAAGATCAAGAAAAATGGTGGCAATCACATCGACCAATGGGTGTTATGATTGAAAATCATTTCGATGCACGTCCTCAATCAGGTATTAATGCAGCGGATGTTACTTACGAGGCGATTGCTGAAGGAGGTATTACACGAACTATGAATGTCTTCTACTGTCAGGATGCGGGCATTATTGGCCCTGTTCGTTCGGCAAGGACGTATTTCCTCGATTATATCTCTGAGTATGGTGATAACCCCTTGTATGCCCATGTAGGTGGTGCCAATTCTCCCGGTCCTGCCAACGCCCTCGGACAGATTACTGACTACGGATGGACCGGGTACAATGATCTGAATCAGTTTTCTATTGGTTTCCCTGTTTTCTATCGTGACCAAACTCGTCTTGGTCATGATGCCGCGACAGAACATACGATGTACTCGGTTACGACCAAATTATGGAATGTAGGAAAAGAGCGGGGATTAACAAATGTAGATAAAAACGCAAAAGCATGGAATACCAACTTTGTACCTTATAAATTTGAGACGTCTTCTGGTAATCGACCCGCAAGTCAAGTTATCGGTATTCCTTGGTCAGGAGATAATTATTCCGTAACCTGGACATACAATCCCAAAGACGATCTCTACTATCGCAAAAATGCAGGACAACCGCATATAGATCGAGATACCCACAAACAACTGAGTACACGCAATGTTATTGTTCTTTTTGAAGATGAAAGTCATGCACCAGATGGCTACGAAAATAATGCACATATGCTTTATGGAACAAAAGGAAGTGGCAAAGCACTTATTTTCAAAAACGGTAAGGAATCAAAAGCCACCTGGAAGAAAGCAGATAGAACAAGTAGAACCATTTTAACTGATGCAAGTGGAGTAGAAATTAAATTTACTCCTGGCAAGCTCTGGTTTGAAATTCTAGGTATTGGCTCTGATGTCAATGTTCAGTAACACTTTATTTTTTCAGTAGCAAAATTGAGTACATATTTGCTATAATAACTCCAGCTTGCCCTCAGCTATACTATGTTCGCAGATCTTATTACATCTAAAACTCGAGTTAAACTACTTAATTTATTCCTTACCTCACCACAGGAGATGTATCATGTTCGTGAATGTGTTCGCCGAGCTGAAGAAGAAATTAATGCTGTTCGGAGGGAATTGATCTCCCTCGAAAAAAAAGGTGTCCTTAATCGGGAACAACGAGCGAATAGGGTCTACTATTCACTTTCAAAAGACTATCCGTTTTATTTCGACCTTCTCAAAGTTGGTGCCAAAACAATTGGGCTTGGTCAGCAAATTCTAGAAAATAGACCAAAATTAGGCAAGATAAAGTTTGCTATGTTCTCTGGGAAATTTGTGAGAAGAATTAAAGAAAATCCGGAAGATGTCGATCTAATTGTGGTAGGTACGATCGTTTTGCCTGAACTGGCAATCCTAATTCGTAATGAAGAAATGCGTCTCGGAACAGAAATCAATTATACGGCAATGACAGAGGAAGAATTTAAATTTCGGAAACAACGCAATGATCCTTTTCTCGTGGGTATTTTGACAAGCTCTCGAGTGATGATTATTGGAGACGAGGAGGGTCTCTTGGCATGAAACAACATCCTCGATTTGCATTAATTTTTGTTCTTTTACTCGCACTCATCGGTGTCGTAATTAATTTGTCGACTCCTTTCAATCTCAATTTCAGCATTCCAAATCCGACTAACAACCAACCAATATCAGTAAAGCAGTCCTATCCTGGCATTCCATTTATGAATCATTTGGGACGTGACCTTTCGTTCCGTCGAGGCCTTGATCTTCAAGGAGGAACAAGTATTACCCTTCGGGCCAATATGAAAAATATCCCAGAAGCAGACAGAGACAATGCCTTAAATTCGGCCAAAACAGTTATTGAAAAGCGTATTAACTTTTTTGGTGTCTCAGAACCAGTTGTGCAAACAGCAAAAATAGGGGATGACTATCGCATTCTTGTCGATATTCCGGGAATTACCGATGTCAATCAAGCTGTATCTCTCGTGGGAAAAACAGCACAGTTAACGTTCTGGGAATCAAGCAATAGTAAACCCGCAAGTTCTTCGGCTGCCACAAACGCAACACAATCAGCGATGCAAGATCTTCAAGCGGGAATACCTGTTGGTTTAACACAGATTCTCGGACCCGCTTCTAAGAAGACAGATTTATCCGGGCAAGATCTAAAATCTGCAACAGTGCAATTTGACCCTCAATCAGGTCAGCCTATTGTTGGCTTAGTCTTTACCTCAGCCGGAGCCAAAAAGTTTGCTGATATTTCAAAAAGAAATGTGGGGAAGATAGTGGCAATTGCACTGGATAATCAAGTTGTTGAAGCACCAACCATTCAGACACCGATCCTTGACGGTCAAGGACAAATTTCGGGTGGTTTTACCACGAAAACGGCCAATGATTTAGTTGTCCAGCTCAATGCCGGTGCATTACCTGTTTCATTGTCTGTGTTACAGCAACAAGCGATTGGTGCTACTCTTGGACAGCAATCAGTTGAAAAAAGTTTGGTCGCCGGTATTTTAGGATTTTTTGTTATCGTCCTTTTTATGATTGTGCTGTATCGTCGGCTTGGTATTATTGCAAGTCTTGCATTGGTTATTTATTCGTTGCTCGTTCTTTCACTTTTCCGTTTGATCCCTGTTACGTTGACGCTAGCCGGCATTGCAGGGTTTATTCTTTCAGTAGGTATCGCAGTTGATGCAAACATCCTTATTTTTGAACGCATGAAAGAAGAAATTCGTCGAGGCCGATCCCTTACAAACTCGATTGAACTTGGATTTTCTCGCGCATGGCCTTCAATTCGTGATTCCAACGTTTCAAGTTTGATTACCAGTTCTGTTCTCTTCTACTTTGGAACCGGTGTTATTCGAGGATTTGCTTTTACCTTGGCGCTTGGTATTATTGTCTCAATGTTCTCAGCAATTTTTGTAACGCGTACTTTTTTACGAGTGTTTTATAGGAAATAAAAATATGTTTAATATTGTAGGTAAAAGAAATTGGTATTTTGCTTTTTCACTGATACTTATTGTACCGGGTGTTATCTCGCTGCTTTTATGGGGTCTTAATCTTTCGATTGATTTCACCGGAGGAACTGAATTAACCTTGTCGTATCCACAGAAAATTACTGAAAAAACTATTACGCAGGTTCGTCATGCGCTCGTACAAGAAAAAATAGAAGTTGTTAATCTGCAATCATCGGGAAATCAGGTTATGGTTCGAACCAAACCAATGAATGAAAAACAGGATGCTAAGCTTTTGCAAGATTTACAGAAAAGCACGGTTAAAGTAAAACAAGATCAATTTGAAACTATTGGGCCGGTGATCGGCAATGAAATTACTCTTAACGCTTTCAAAGCGATTGGTGTAGCATCGTTACTGATAGTTCTCTATATTGCATGGGCTTTTCGTGGTGTGAGAAAACCCGTTAGTAGTTGGAGATTCGGCGTATGTGCGATTATCGCTTTATTACATGATGCCTTAGTTGTCCTGGGTATCTTTTCTCTCCTCGGTCATTTCTTCCATGTAGAAGTTGATAGTCTATTTGTAACAGCTGTTCTAACCGTTATCGGATTTTCAGTTCATGATACGATTGTGGTGTTTGATCGCATCCGTGAGAATTTGAGGCGAAACCTTACAGCGCCGTTTGCGCAAGTGGTTAATGATTCTATATTGCAAACATTTGTCCGTTCCTTAAATACCTCACTGACTGCTATGCTTGTCCTCTTTACCCTCCTTATTTTCGGAGGTGAAACGATACGGTGGTTTGTCGTTGCGATGTTAATTGGTATTGCAAGCGGAACCTATTCCTCCATCTTTAATGCCTCACAGCTACTTGTCGTATGGCAAGAATGGGTAGAACGTCGAAAAAGAATGTCTAGCCGATAATAAAGTAAAAAATATTCCCATTGTTGCGTATATTTATGTGATGTATACTATGCTTGAGTGGCTTCCGAAGATAAAGGTTTATTTGAAATATATATTATTACACAAAAATATGGATGAACACGAACACATACCAGGACATCTCCCTCCCGATACTATTCGTAAATCTCCTATTGAAGCGTCTCCATCAGAGGCTGTATCGGTTGCTCCAAATATAGTTGGTAGAGAAAAATATGGTGAATCGCCGCTTAACCCTCGTATGGAGCGCGAATTAACTGCCTTACTTGGACTTGCAGAGCGTCATGGTGCCAGCGTTGAATTCATTCCTGTCGGCGAAGCTGGGTATGTAGCGAGGATGGAAAAGAATCCTAGGGTTATAGATGGGAGGACAATTGAATATGAGCAAGCTTGGGAAGGTATATCATCCACAAAACCAATTGTTGCCGTTGATGCTGACGATACCCTTTTTGCCTATACTGAGACAAAGAAACCACGCGACGATGCGTTCGCAAAATTTGCAACGGATGAATTAGGGATCATACGCAATAGTGGGATATACAGGAACGCTGGGATAATATAAAATGTGAGTTATTAACGGGAGCGTATCCAATGAAACTCAATAAAGAAATCTTTGAACTAATTTTTCCTCAGGGTATATTTGAGTGGTTTAATT
>JBBSGT010000006.1:0-54016 GCA_038253825.1 Candidatus Levyibacteriota bacterium | reverse complement strand
CTTTTATCTGTTTCCCCAGTCCAATGAGATCTTTTCGCTCTTCGGGCAATAAAGAGAATGTTTTCATAGTGGAGAATTATTTTGAGGCTTTTTTGTGAAATTGTCAAATTTTACCGATATCTATTTTACGAGAGGTATATGCATATTTGAGTCTAGTTCTTGAGAATAGTAATCATGATCAAAATAGAACAGAAATCAGACCTCGATTTGGAGAACCTCATGGATATGGAATTCTTTTTGATATACCTCCTGACAGACTTACTGACCCTGAGAATATTGTCTTTGTTTCTGCTGTTCTTAAAGCAGAACATGAGGGATACAAAAGATTTTCTCAAGGCATTGGTGCATCTCGATTACCAGCAGCTATTATTGCGGGCAATGGTGAGAAACTTCTCTATAAACCGCAACCCTCATCGAGAGGTTATATGCATATTTGCGAAGAAGGTGTCCTCGAAAAAGTTACCTCACCAATTGCTTTCTCACATGCAGGTGGAATGGAAACAGCGGGGGTTGTTTTACGAAGAGGCCCCTATGATAGTTTGCATGATGCAAACTATGTAGAAAGATTTAGAAAAGAATCAGGGGAAAAAGTTAACACCGTTATTACTGGTATGTCATTAGCTACAACATAAAAAATAAATCGAATGATTAAAACAGTTCTGTGATAGTTTACAGATTTATGAAATTAATGAATCAAATTTCTACATTGGGAAATTATATGGAAGGAGAAAACACTGGTTGGTCGACGCATACATAATGAGCAGCTACGAAAAAAAACATGTATAATTAGTCTTATGTTCTGGGCGGATAAATTATTACAAAAGAGAAAAGGGAGAGAATGGGTGAATGATGCCTGGACGCCGTCCGGTATCGTTCACATGGGCGGACTGAAAGGTCCGGTCATTCATGATGTTCTCTACAAGATTCTTAAAGAACAGAAGAAAGATGTGACATATTCTTTTGGTTTTGATGATTTTGATCCGATAGATGGGTTGCCCGCAAATCTTTTGGAGTCGCATGAAAAATATATGGGAGTACCGACTTTTATGGTTCCTTCACCGGATGGTAACGGAACGTTTGCTGATTTCTTTGGCTCAAAGATGCGGGAAATGTTCGTAAAACTTGGTATAGAAGCAAAGATTTATCTTGCATCTGAAAACTATAAAAACGGCGTTTATAACGATGGGATTCGTATCATGCTCGATAGCGTCGTCAAAGTTCGTAAAGTCTATGAAGAAATGTACAAAAATCCAGTAAAAGATAATTGGTATCCTCTGCAAGTTATTTGCCCCAACTGCAAAAAACTCGGAACGACCAAAGTTACGGATTGGGATGGGAAAGAAGTGACGTTTACCTGTTTGCCAGATTTGGTAACGTGGGCAAAAGGTTGCGGAACAACAGGTGAAATTTCTCCCTTTGACGGTAATGCAAAGATGCCCTGGAAGCCTGAATGGTCTGTCAAGTGGTATACCTTTAAAGTAACGATTGAAGGCGCTGGAAAAGATCATATGTCAGCGGGTGGATCATTTGAAATTGCTGCAAGAATTCTCAAAACAGTCTTCGGGCAAGACCCTCCAATGGAATTACCATATGAATTTTTTCTTTGGAACGGCAAAAAAATGTCTTCTTCAAAAGGATTGGGTTTGACAGGCGAAGAGCTTTTGAAAATTCTGCCACCACAAATTGTGCGCTTTTTGATGATTAAAACAGAGCCAAATAAAGCTGTAGAATTTAATCCAAAAGAAACAGAAATTATCCCAAAATTGTATGACGATTACCAAAAAGCAGCTGAAGCATATTTTAATCAAACTGATGAAGATCTCGCTCGGGCTTTTGAATTGTCACAAATTGGTGAAGTAAAGAAACCACCAATTATTCGTTTCTCCATTCTCGCGCAATGGGTACAGATGCCAAACATGCAGAATAAAATAAAAGAAGAAGGACTTGAGGAATGGGCGAAGTATGCCAAAATATGGGTTGAGCAATATGCGCCGGAGTCTGCTAGATTCTTGGTACAAAAAGAAGTGCCAGAAGCAGTAAAAAGTTTAACCGATAAACAAAAAAAACTCTTGCAAAAAATTGCAGAGGATTTAGAGAAAGTTTGGGATGCAGAAGAATTCCAGACGCACATTTATGAACTCGGAAAATCAATGGAACTCAACGGCAAAGAAACATTTGCTGCCATTTACAAATCATTGATTGGTAAAGATCACGGGCCCAAAGCCGCCTGGCTGATTCTTTCATTGGACAATGCGTTTGTAAAAAAGAGATTTACTGACATTTAAAATGAAAATACGACTTGCTCAACCAACTGATACAGAAGCTGTCTTAAAACTTCTTGATGAGATAGGTGAAGAAAATAATAAAAAAGTTGGTTATTCACCTCATAATACAGAAGCGCAAAAAGTGGGAGGCCCCATCTACGAAGAAATCCTTAGTCGAAAAGACACAATGATTTTTGTGGCAGAGGAAGATGCAGAGATTGTGGGTGTAGTTACTTTTTATATTTTACCTAATTTGAGACATGGAGGTCATAGAGGACATATTGAAGACTGTGTAGTTAGTAAAAAAGTGAGAGGAAAAGGTATTGGCTCAAAATTATTTGATGCTGTGAAGGAGTATTGTAGACAAAATAATATAAACGTATTTAAACTAGATAGTAGTAATGAGTTGATTGAGACTCATAAATTCTATGAAAAAAATGGTGGAAAACAAACAGAAAAAATGTTTCGATTTGATATAGAATAAATTTATGAGCGATTATAGAAATGTTTTATCAGGAGTTTTACCTCAAGCTAGTGAGCTCATTATGAGTTATCGTTCTCATACTGTGACTGTGGAAAAAGAAAAAAATGAAATTGTTACCCCAACAGATATTGCTGCAAATGATTTTCTTGTTAGTAAATTACAGGAAGCGTTTCCTCATATTGAAATTTATACTGAAGAAGGAAAAGAAAATAAAAGTGAAACAACGACACGTTGGATTATTGATCCAATTGATGGAACAACTCCTTGGGTGTGGGGAAATTCTGGCTTTGCAATTTCTGTTGCATTGGAAAAAGATGGTGAAATTGCCGTCGGAGCAGTATATGATCCAGTGATGAAAGAGCTCTTCTATGCAGAAAAGGGACAAGGGGCTATGCGAAATGGACAAGCCATAACCCCGGCTAAAAATATTCCTATTAAAGAAATGTTTATGGTTGTTGATTGGGGGAATAAAGATGAGAAACGAAAAGAAGGATTAGCATATTTTAATAAGTTTTTTTTACCTGAGATGGTTGCACGTCGTATCGTTCCGCAATTCGCACCTGCTTTAGGGCTTTGTCGTATCGCAGAAGGAAGAATTCACGCACTTGTTTGTAACGATACCTGGGTTGAAGATCATGCCGCAGGATCTTTAATTATGCAAGAAGCAGGAGCTTATTGTACTAACTTTTATCAAAATACATCGTTCAATCATAGAACCGCCGGAGTTATTGCTGTTAATGAAAAGAGTACTCATGATTCTCTGGTTTCATTCCTAAATTTTTAAACTATGCAAAAGCTTCTCATTGCCACGACAAATCCTGCAAAGTTGAATGAATTATCTTGTTTGCTTTCTGATCTGCCTTTGGAATTAGTTTCATTACACGATGTCGGAATTACTACAGAAGTTGAGGAAGACGGGAAAAATTATATTGAAAATTCACAAAAAAAAGCAAGAGAGTATGCGCGTCTCAGTGGTCTACCGGCAGTGGCTGATGATGGAGGATTGGAAATTGTTGCACTTGGTGGAGCGCCTGGACTGAAGTCTCATCGTTGGCTGGGGCCACATACAACTGAAGACCAACTTATTGCGCATATGACAAAACTTGCCAAAGAACTTCCTGATGCTAATCGCCAAGCATTTTTCAAAACAGTTGTTTCCTTTGCATTACCAATTGGCAACGTTCAGAGTATCTCAGGCGAAATTGAAGGCATTATTGCGCATGAACCGTCACTGAATCTTATTAAGGGTTTTCCCTACCGTTCGTTTTTCTTTTTGCCGCAAATCAACAAATATTACTTCGAAACAGAACTCACGCCAGAAGAAATGAAAGAGTATAATCACCGCGTGAAAGCAGTAAATAAATTGAAATCTCTCCTCAAAGAAACCTTCCATTTTTAGTTTGGTATTCATATATTCCTGTGCTAAGATTGAAGTTACTCACGTTTCCTGTTCTCATGAAAAAAGTTGCTCTTGTATTCATTGTATCTTTCGTATTGGCATTAGGAATTTTTTTAGGCGCACAGTACTACCTAAGCAACAATACACAACAAGGAGCTCTCCAAGTTACCTCTAGTCCGCGAAGTAAGGTCTATCTCAACAATCAATATCTTGGCCAAACCCCTATGTGCAAATGCGACTCTGACACGTTGGATGTCGGCGAGTATACAATCCGTTTGGTGCCACTGGATAGTAGTTTGCAGGAATTTCAAGAAAAGATCACGGTTTCTCAAGGTGTCCTGACAGTTGTCGATCGAAAGTTTGGAAAAAATGCTCAGTCTGAAGGGAGTATCATTTCTCTTTCTCCTTTGGAGGATAAGACAAAGGCTCAGTTACTCGTTGTCTCATTTCCGCAAGATGCCCAGGTATTGCTTGATGATCAAACTATTGGTAAAACGCCAATTCTCTATAAAAAACCGACAGAATCTGACCATGACTTAAAAGTGAGCAAAGAAGGATATAATGAAAAAGAAATACCAATTCGTACACCACTGGGTTATAAAGTAACCGTTGCTGTTTACTTAAGTGTGAGTACGACAGATCTCTCCGATACATCAGCTTCCAATTCTGCCACTCCTACTGCAGCATCCTCTACACCTTCTCCAAGCGCTAATAAGCGCGTAACTATATTAAACACACCAATTGGAATATTAAAAGTGAGAGAGGGGCCTTCACTTTCTGCCACTGAAGTCGGTCAAGCAATACCCGGTAAATCATATACTGTCGTAGGAGAAGAGGCTGACTGGTATGAGATTTCTTTGGACGATGGGACAGTCGGATGGGTCAGTTCACGGTATGCGAAGAAAAATTAAGTAATAAAGTACGTCAAAAGAATAACAACTACGGTCCATACAGCCACAGAAATAAGCAACGGTCTATCTGAAAAGAGTACAAGCTCAGGACTTTCTCCTTCATGTTTCTCGTAAATCCGTTGCAAGTAACGCATTAGACCATAAGCCACAGGGATAATCGTAATCATAAGCCATTTTCGTTGCAAGTAGGTTCCCAAAATATCTGCAGGTACAAGCGAGAAATTGAATTGTAATCCGGCAGGATTTTCCAAGAAAGTAAAAAGTGCATAGGAAATAAATGTCGAAGTTGCAAAAATTGAAAGATAAATATCAAGAAGTTTCTCCGTATAATGTGAAAGTGTTTTTCGAGTAGTGAGTAGTCCGCCAGGTTGATGCGATAAGAGCGTTAATTCGGAACGGCGTTTCCCGATCGCGAGGAAAAGAGAAAGTGAAATAACAGTCAGCAATAACCATGCTGAAATATGCGAATTACTGACTACCTCTCCGGCAAAAACACGCAATATATATCCGGCAGCTAAGGTGAGAATGTCGACAATTTCGATATGTTTGAGATAAGCAGAATATGCTAAATGGAGTACGAAATAGACTACCGTGATAACAAAAAAAGCAGGTCCGATAATAAAACTTATGACACCGGCGCTGATCGCCAAGAGGACAGCAAGGAAAACTGCCATTCTGATGGAAACTGATTTATTGGCCAAAGGACGAAATCGTTTGAAAGGGTGAATTCTATCTTTTTCGACGTCAAATATATCATTGATAATATAAATTGAACTAGATACTGCACAAAAAGCAAGAAAGCCCGAAACAACTTTTAAAAGAATATTTACATCGAAGAGTTGTTCACTAAAAAGAAGCGCTGCAAAAATAGCAAAGTTTTTAATCCACTGGCGTGGACGAAGCAGGCGAATAATATCACGTACTGAATTTTTCATTTTTCTTTTTTGTTATCATATGTAAAAAAAACAATGCTCCACCGGTAACTGCTACTACCATAATGATAGCAAAAACTTTACTGCGACTTTCGAGCAGGAATGAGAGTATCCCTAATATACCAGAGATTGACCAATAAAACAATGCAATCTGTCGCTGATTAAAGCCTATGTTAAGTAAGAGATGATGAAGATGCTTTTTATCGCCTAAAAATGGTGACTTTTTTGCCAAAAGTCGGCGGATAATAATAAAAAATGCATCAAAAGTGGGGACACCCATCACCAAAATTGCTGTTGCTAGTTTAGCGCTTGTTAGGATTGAAGCAGCACCCAAAAGTAAATAAATTGCCGTTGCACCATAGCCTGGGAAAATTTTTGCTGGATAAAAATTAAAAAAGAGAAACCCAATGGCAGCACCGGCAATGATAAAGGAAAGTTGGGCATCAATTGATCCTCCATGAATCATTGGATTAAGTTTCAAACTCAAAATGCCAATCACAATTGCCGAGATGGCGACAATGCCGGGCATTTGTCCATCAACTCCTTTGCTCCAATTCAACATATTCATCACCCAGATAAGCCATAAGACAGAGATAACATCAGATAACAACAGAGAAAAGGGCAAAAAAGGTACTCCTAGTTTAATAGTATCAAGATGTAAAACTCCTCCGAAAGGGTTGGTAATAAAGTGAATACTTACGCCGCTCGCGACTACTATGACTGCAGTCAGGATATTAACGAAAAAACGTATATATGGTGAGACGTCTTTTGATTGAGAATTTAATTTGTCATCAAGAAGCCCTATACTTAGTGCCAGGAAGGCAGCAAAAAAAATTGCCATTGTTGTCGGATTGATTGGCAAAAAAAACAAACTGGTTATGAATGTGCCCAAAAATAATGGAAGGCCACCTCCGCGAGGAATTGCTTTTTTATGAATGATTGCCGGATGTTTATGTAATTTAGGATCGTCAATTAAGCCAAATTTTTTAACAAGCGGTATTGCCAAAAAGGTAGCAATTGTCGTGATAACAAGAGAGAAAAGAAAAGGTAAGAAAGCAGGAATATTCATGGAAAATGTATCAGTCATTTACAAAATAAGTTGTAACGTTCGCATAATAAAAATAAATGATAACAAGGCCACCAAAAGCGTTGTAATGCCAATAATTCTGGATACCAAAGGCATAGTTTTATAAAGTTTTGCTAAAAGAAAATAATTGAAAATGAAAAAAAGCGCGGTAATAATAAGCGGCAGCATTATTTCAAATTTAACCCCTAATCTATCTTCTCCCCACGGCAATTGATTAAATAGTGGTACAACGGGCGGAATTGTGAGATAGAAAAATGCAAGAAAAAGCGCATGAAGTATAAGAAGTGTAAACGCGAGGGTCATTCCCCAACGAATAATTTTATCTGATTTGACAAGATTAAATATGCCGTTCATAAATAGTTGCTCCTGGTATACTGTATAGCATTATATAAAGCGGAAGTTTAAACGGCAAGGGTGGGGCTTCATTGAGGGTAATGATATATTTAGGTTTTGCATTTTCGACAGCAAGTTGGGTCTCCTTGACACTGACGTTATTCTGAAGCAGATGATACGAATCGACATATTTTGTGGGTGGCAATTTCCCCGCTAATGTATAAATTTGAGCATTGTCTCCCCAGATATAGACAGTATCTGAAGGCTTGGTATTTCTTTTTATAAAAGTCGCAACTTCATAATCGCGTGGCGCTTTGACATCAAAGAAAGACCGATAGGTTGTGAGATCCTCATTGCCGGATAGATAGGTAATGACATTGGGATAATACAGAAAAGCTTTTATCGGATAGAACATAAATTGAAAAGCAATAACCACAACAATAACAAGGATACTCAAGAGATAGCTGTATTTTATTCGTTTATTTCGATTCGTAAGTCCTATACCTAACAATAAACATAAACTTGGCAAAACGACTAAAACATAATGTGTATAGGGACGACCGGAGAAAAAAGCATCAAAGAGCGAGAAAAGCAGCCATGTTATGACGAAAAGACTGATTTTTGGAAAATGGGTTCTTCTTATAAAAATCAGAATAATGCCCACAAAAAGGAGGAGTAATTTAAGCATAAGAAGACCTTGGGGAATGCCAAAGAGCGTGTTCAAGTAGACTACATAGTCGACATTGCCAAAAAATGCGGCTTGGACAAATTCTCGCAAATCATGAAGTGATGCAAAAGAAATAATTGCAATAAAAAACGGCGTGAGAAAACCAAATAGTAAAGGAGTAAGCATGACCAAATAAGGAGCAATAATTTTTTTAACAGAAGCAACAGAAAGTTTAGGCGGAAGTTCAAGGAGCAAAAGAAAAAAAGCAAAGGCAATGAAATCAAAAACAGTTACAATCTTAAAAATAAATCCGATACCCAGGAGAAGGCCCACAAAAAGCCGCATATCACGTTTTGTGTTGGTCCAATAGTTCTTTTCGGTGAGCTGATAGATGAGCATACCGGCGGTAATAATAAACAAAAGTGTAAAGTTTTCGGCATTTGCAATATTTCCTTCCAAAAGAGGAGTCGCGAAAAGAAAGGTAAAAACCCCTGTAATGACCATGGTTGTCTTAGATTTGCCAAAAAGTTTATACGCGAAGGCAAAGAAGGCAATCACAGTGAATAAACCAAAGATCAGAGAAATCAGTTTTACTGTTGCTTGATCACCATTTGCGAAGGCATAAATAGCGTAGAGAAGCGGCGGCTTATTATCCCAAACATCATGATACAAGAGCCGACCGTGGTTCATTGATTGGCCGATAACTTCATAAATACCTTCATCACCATACCAGTAAGGTTCAATAAGAGAAGGTAAACGTAATAATGAAAAAACAGTACAAAGGAGAACAAGGTACCAGAAGAATTTATTTTTTTGTAAATGGAAGAGAAGCTTCATATGTTAGGTTTTAAGTTTTAGGATATTTACTAATCCCTAGCTATGCTTTGTCGGTCACTTTATATTCGAGCCTTTTACCCATCATAAGTTGTGTGTGCGAAATAAGTGCAGGAAGTGCCGAAAGGAAAAATCCCACAAAGGGCAGCAGCAGGAATTCAAAAGGGAACAGAAGCCGGCGATACCATGGCAAATGTTTATTACTTGGTCTGTTTTTATAATCAATAAAAAGCATACCAAGAAGTGCAATAAGCGCAAAGTTAAGAATTGATCCTGCAAGTTGCGGAAGCGAGTGCCCCAAGCTTGTTCGAGAATAAACAGGATTAACAAGAGCCATAACGTTGGCTGCAATTGTAATAATGAACCAATATGACGGCCAGAGAATATGATCGAGTAATACATTGACCATTAAAGCAGTCTTTCGAAAGAATGGCACCTCAGGTACCGTAAACCACCACTTCATAAAGAGAGGGTTGTCTGAAACACCCCATGACCAGCGGCGCTCTTGATGATATTTATTTTTCAAACTGTTGATATAACCTTTGGAAAGCGCGGCATCCATGGAGGTTTTGAGGAAAATCGGTTCAACCCAGATATTGCCTTTTTTTAAATAAAATGCCTTAAAGAAGATACGGTAGTCCTCCGGAATAACATCGACATCCCAAAAATCGACTTCTTTCAGGAGTTTAAATGACAGAGAATAGGTTGCGTGAGTAAGTAATCGGTCTCCTTGGACCAATAACGCCATACGATAGAGATTGCCGAAAAATGACGTGATGCGGGTGGGGGCAGGAACCTCCCAAATATTATTGTGGAATACAATAGCGGACTGCCAAAATTTATTGTGGCGCTTTGGATCAGTGAGAAATGAATGGGTAAGATACGCAAAGTATTGTTTATCAAAAATTGAATCTGCATCAACAGAAGAGACTGTGGCGTAGTCAATATCCAGGGGGCCTTCCTGAAAGAGTTTTTTATAAGCAACTCGTCCAGCATAAGCTTCGTTTGAGGATTTTCCTTTTACTTCACCGATGACATCGGGATGATATGTCGGAAAAATATCACCAAAAATATGCCCGTACTCTTTCATAAGAATGTGTGCACGCTCTTTGGCTTCAGTTTCTCTCTCTTCCATTGCTAAAACCAGATGGAGATGCTTTGCCGGAAATGTTTGGTTTGCAAGTACGTCTAGTGTCGTTCTCAGTTTTTCGACGGATTCTTTATAATTAAGGATAATAAGAACGTGATGCATTTTATGGATATGTTCAAGCTTTTTTGCTTTTTCATACCAATTTTCTACTTCGGCCTCTTTAATCTTTTTTGTTGCGAGCGATGCTGTCAGAACGAGATAGAATGATTTATAGAGCCAGTAAATGTCAAAGAAAAGAATAAAATAGGCAAGCACTGTCGGGAAAAATAACGAGCCCCAGAACGGAAAAAGAATGAGGATCCAAGCGATAGATCCGGGGAAAACTTCAAGAGCTCTCCTCGTTTTTGTTGGATAACGAGTAAAAATTTTCTCAAAAAAATTTGTCATAAGCTTAACTTTTCATACGTCCAAATATAGTATAGACATTTTTATCAGTCTGTTCTACTAGTTTTTTGTATGAGATGCCTTTGAGGTCAGCGATGAAACGTGCCGTGAGTATAGCATATCTCGGTTCATTCCTTTCCCCCCGATGGGGCATCGGTGTCAGGTACGGTGCATCTGTCTCAATAACAATTCTCTCAAGCGGGGTGAGTTTCACCAACTCTGGCAACGGCACTGTTTCTCTCGGGGCTAATCCTTTATACGTACTATTCCCGTCAAATCCAATTGAGAAGCCTAAATCAAGGGCGGCGTGCAATACTTCTTTTGTCCCAGCGAAACAGTGAAACATACCTGGATTTGATTGCAAGAGATGTTTGTGTTTTTTCAAAATTTTAATTATATCTTCTCCAGCATGGCGATTATGAATTTGCAGTGGGAGTTTGGCCCGATGGGCAAGCGTGAGCTGTGCGATAAAAATTTCTTTTTGCACGGTTGGATCAACGATGCCATTTGATTTATAAGAAAAATAATCAAGGCCGATTTCTCCAATACCAATCACTTTTGGATGTTTCGTTAATTTCTCCAGCTCATCAATCCAAAAGTCAGAATCAACAGGTTCGGGTGCGACTGTGAGAGGGTCGCCTTCAGAATGTTCGACAACATTGGGATTGTTTTGAATTTTATCTGCGTGATGTGGATGGACACCCACGATTGCATACATATCTTCATAATTTTCAGCAAAGGTGATCGCTTTACGACTTGAAGAAAGTTGCGTACCCGTATTGATTATTTTTGTAATGCCTGCTTCAAAAGCAGCCCTTATAACTTTGTCGTAATCTTGTTCAAAGGCTTTAAATTGCAGATGGCAATGGACATCGATCATAGTAAATTAGTTTAGATTAAAGAAAAGTATTCTTTAATTATGAGTTATATTCTTGGGAATAATGGTTTGCTACTCACGATTTTCGATCCTTTGAATTGCTCAAGAATTTTTTTGGAGGTGTCAGGTAGGAATGGCTGAAGCAAAAAAGCAATTTTTCTTATAGAATCAATATAATATTGCAACGTATCTTTTTTTTCTTTTCCTTCCAGTGTCCAAGGCTTTTTCTCATTAATATTCTTATCAAGATTTTTTATGCTAATGCTTTCCCAAAAATCTGCATCTTCCATAAATTCTTTATCCTCTTTTATATCACTTTCCAAATAATGAATATTTCCTTGCCATATAATTTTTAAAGCCTCAGTAAAGTTGTACTTTGCTAACTCCTTAAAAACAGGGTGATTTTTATCAATAGTTATTTCTGTTGGCTCAAATTCATATGCTGATTGCTCGCACAATGCTGCAACTCGAGCAATCAAATTACCAATGCCATTTGCCAGATCGGCATTATAGACTTCTTTAAATCGTTCTTCAGTGAAATCACCATCGTTATCAATCGGGATTTGCGATAGCATGTAGTAGCGGATGGATTCGACACCGTACGTTTTTGCTACTTCAAATGGATCGATGACATTGCCGACACTTTTACTCATCTTCTCGCCTTTAGTATAGACAAAACCATGGATCAGCACTGCTTTTGGCAAAGGGAGTCCTGCGGACATAAGCATTGCCGGCCAATAGATGGTATGGAACCGATTAATATCTTTGCCAATGACATGCAAATCTGCTGGCCACCATTTTTTCCATGTCTTATCATCCCAGCCAAAGCCAATCCCTGTCATATAAATATTAAGTGCATCGAACCAAACGTACATAACTTGATCAAGATCATTCGGAATGGGTACTCCTACACCTCTAGCACGTTCTTTCGACCGAGAAACACTAAAATCTTCAAGCCCTTGCTTGATAAAGGAAATTGTCTCTTGACGTTTATTTTCAGGAATGATTTTCAAAGTGTAGGATTCAATTAATTCGAGGAGCTTGTCCTGATAGGCAGAGAGTTTAAAGAAATAATTTTCTTCAATGATTTTTTCCGGAGCTTTTTGATGTTCGGGACAGAGTCCATTTACTAATTCTTTTTCAGTTTTAAAACTTTCACACCCGACACAGTAGAGTCCTGTATATGCTTTTTTATAAATATCACCATTTTTGACACAGAGTTCCCAGAGTTTTTGTACACCTGGCCAGTGTTTCTTTTGATCTGATCCCCGTTGAAATACGTCAAGCGGGATATCTAAATCAGCGTATGCTTTTTTCCAAACTTCAGAACTTTTATCCAAAAATTCTTGGATAGGCATATCTTCTTTCTCAGCCGCTTGGACATTTTTTAGGGCGTTTTCATCTGCGCCGGAGAGCATGAGCGTTTTTTTACCAAGTAATTGTTGGTAACGACGTACAGTATCTGCTTGAAAATATTCAAGGGTGTGACCAATATGAGGTTTGCCATTAACATAGGGAATTGCGGTCGTAAGGTAAAATTTTGCCATAGTTCAATGATTGTACCACACCGTGGGCACGAATGAGGGGCTAAATCAGTCTCGGCGATTGACGATCATTAATTCTAGAGTTGCAAATAACGCAGCCAACAGGATAAAGAAAAAAGGATTGGTTAAATTATTTAGACGAAAGGTGAGATACAATGCGAAAAAACTTGCAATGAGAGCACCCTGCCATTTACTCCGAAAGATTGTGTCCCCGGCAAAGAAAAGAGAAAAAAAGAGTAAGGGGAAAAAAATGATAAGAATTGAAAAGTGTATGGAGAAAATAACAAATTCTGCGTTCGGTGAGAAATAAAAGATAAGTAGTCCCAGTAGAATGAACAAAATAACAGAGTACAGAAGTGAGCTAAAAGAAAATTTCTTTCTTCGTATAATGGTGTTTTGCTCAGAATGTTTACGGCCGAAAAGCTGCATAGATCATTTATTACACGGAGAGGTTTGTGTTGTTCCAGATTGGTCTGTACCCTTGAAACCACATATGTGGAGAATATCGACGCCGATAGTTTCTAATACCACAAAAGAGAAAATAAGAAAAACCAAACCGACAATTGCTGCAACCAATTGATCTCGAGCTTGATTAACTTGTTCAGGTTTGCCTTGTGAAGTTAACAATTGATAACCGGCCCGGATAATAAGCAGTAGCGCTATACCACCTGAAAAACTTAAAAGGATAGAAAAGATAGTTTTGACAAATCCTCCAGGATCGGTGGCAAGATCTCCTACTGCCGAGCTAAACATAGTACATTGTCCGTTTGACCATGTTTTGCATGGGGGCGATGGTGGTGGAGGTAGGGTAACACTTCCGTCTGTGCAGCTTATCCCGTGAAGCGGAGCACCACTAAATATCTTACTCTTTGTTCCTGTACCACCGTCGATAGTTCCATCAGGGGCGTTATTGCATACCGAAGTCTCTGGATTACAATAATCAGTTTGGGTTTGATTAAATTGGGTGCAAGTGAATCCATTTTGACCTGTGCCAGTTTGACCGGGATTCGTGCAAGTACATTTTGCCTCTGGTCTCCGGCAAGCAACGCCGGTGATTGTGTAGCCGTCGTTAGTAACGCCACTATTTGCTAAGAATCCCGTATAGTTTTTAACAGTGGAAGTGTCGACTGATTGTCCAGCAGCAGCTTGACATTGATCTGAGCTACTACCGCAGGTTCCTGTCGCTGTCTGAGTGGGATCTGAATCAAGTGTACACTTAAATCCATTTTGTCCGTCTGTTCCATTGCCCGTACAGCTACATGTTGCGTTTCCACTCTTTTTCGAGGAACACATAAAGCCAGTAAGAGTTTTAGTATTATACGCACTATCGTTTCCATTAAAATTTAAGTTACTATTGTCCACCGTTGATTGACTTGAGGAGCAGGCAGCATTTTTGCCACAGAAAATTGATGGCATTCCTGGACAGTCAATGGCGTTTTGTTTATCTGATGCATTTCCGGGGTTCCTACAGATACATTTTACGTTTTGGGTTTGAACTGTCTGGCAGGTGCCTGGGTGAATAGGACCTGCTCCTACACAAGTTAGACTAGGCTTGCATATCTTGTTGAGTGGATTTACCAAGCTTGAACCAGGAAGAGTAGGAAAGCAAGCCTCGCCCTCCGTAGCAGTTCCATCAAAAGCATCAGAGGTATTTGCTTGATGGAAAGAAAAGAATAGAGTAAAGAATATAAAAACGATGGTAAAAAGTGAATACTTTCTCACACTCCCAGCATGGCAAAAAAAAGAAGGAATTGCAAGACGAGAGATAATCAAATACGAGGAGGTCCTTGACAAGGTTTGGCAGTCATGTTATATTATTGCTAATCCTACGTTGTCCAACGGATTAAAGGGAGCATATGCATAACTTAACGCAGCGGCAAATCGAAATTCTTCGAAGCGTTATCGAAGAGTACATCGAAACAGCGGATCCTGTAGGTTCGGAAACAATTGAAAAAAAGCACAATCTCAGTGCCAGTCCCGCTACTATTCGTAACGAGATGGTTAAACTTTCAGCGTATGGGTATCTCAAAAAGACCCATTCATCTGCAGGTCGTATCCCGACAGCAGCAGGTATGAAGTTCTATGTCCGTGAGCTCATGAAAGAGAAAGAGCTTTCAACGGTCGAAGAAGTCGCTTTGAAAGAAAAAGTCTGGGATTATCGAGAGCGCATGCAGCGCTTCCTAAAAGAAGCCACACGTTCTTTGGCAGAAAAAACTAATACGTTGGCAATCGCGACGACAGATGAAGGTGATATCTATTGTTCAGGATATGCAAATATTCTGGAGATGCCGGAATTTTTTGACATAGATGTTACTAAAACCTTACTTGAAGCGCTTGATGAATATGGTAGTTTTGAGAGTATCTTTGCCAACGCCCAGACGGACGAAGATATTCACGTCTTAATTGAAGATGAGTTAGGTAGTCGATTACGAGGACCATATGGTTTCATTTTTACTGAGTATACAACGCCAATGAATTTTCAGGGAAGAATTGGGGTTCTCGGACCGGCTCGATTGCGCTATACTTCAATAATACCGACAGTTCGCTACTTTGGTGACCTGATCAAGACAAGTGCCAAAGGATGGTAAATTTGGGACACAGTTTTAGGACATTGCTGATTTTGAATTATAATGAAGAAAGACGATATACAAGAAGAAAATTTAAAACATGAGCCAGAAGAAACATCATTAGAAGTTGAAGAGTCGGCTGTTGAAGATGAAGTAGTAAAGCTGCGAGAGGAACTCGAATCGACAAAAGAAGCAGCAATTGCAGCTGATAACAATTATAAAAGAGCGCTTGCAGATTATCAAAATTTGCAAAAACGAACGCAAGAAGATCGTCAGCAATGGATACTCGGCGCAAATCGTGAATTGCTCTTGCGAATCATGACTGTTTTGGATACACTAATGTTAGCCCAGCAGCATGTGCAAGACAAAAATCTGGAAGTGAGTATTCAACAATTTCTGGATGTCCTTAAATCTGAGGGGGTAATAAGGATTGAGACGGAGGGTAAAAAATTTGATCCCCACCTCATGGAAGCAATTGCAACCGGAGAAGGAAAAGAAGGGGAAGTTTTAGAAGAATTGCGAGCAGGGTTTCTCCTACATGATAAACTACTGCGAGCAGCACAAGTGAAAGTAGGAAAGGAATAAATTTATGGGAAAAATAATTGGAATTGATTTAGGTACAACAAATTCATGCGTCGCCGTTATGGAAGGTGGCTCACCAAAAGTGATCCACTCGGCAGAAGGCCGCAACACCATTCCATCAGTGGTCGATCCAAAGACTCACGTCGTCGGTGATGTTGCAAAACGTCAAATGGTTCTCAAGCCAAAAGAAACGCTTTTCTCAATCAAACGATTGATGGGGAAGAAATTCAAAGATGCTTCTGTCCAGGAAGATATCAAATGGCTTCCCTACACCATTAAAGCCGGTCGCGATGACATGGCTGTTGTGGAAGTTGATGGCAAGGCATACACACCTCAGGAAGTCAGTGCAATGATTTTGCAAAAAATTAAAGCTGATGCAGAAGCCTACCTCGGCGATAAAGTTACCCAAGCTGTTATTACGGTTCCTGCTTATTTTGATGATAGTGAGCGTCAAGCTACCAAACAAGCCGGTGAAATTGCAGGACTTGAAGTGCTTCGTATTATTAATGAACCGACAGCAGCTGCGTTGGCATATGGTTTGGACAAGAAGAATGCCCATACAATTGCTGTCTATGATTTGGGTGGCGGTACTTTTGATATCTCAATTCTTGAACTGGGAGACGGTGTCTATGAAGTGAAATCCACCAATGGTGACACTCATCTGGGTGGTGACGATTTTGATAAAAAGATCATTGATTATATTGCTGATGAATTCAAAAAAGAAAACAATGTAGATCTCAGACGCGATCCGCAAGCACTTCAACGTCTTAAGGAATCTGCTGAAAAAGCAAAGATCGAACTTTCAACATCCCAAGAAGCACAGATTAACCAGCCATTTATTACTCAAGGTAAAGACGGTCCAGTTCATTTAACGATGACCTTGACTCGCGCAAAGCTTGAGCAAATTGTTGATGATTTGATTCAAAATTCACTCAAACCTGTTCAGAAAGCACTTGATGACGCAGGTAAGAAAGTTGCAGATATTGATGAAGTCATCATGGTTGGTGGTATGACTCGTATGCCAAAAGTTGTTGATGCTGTCAGCAAATTCTTCGGTAAGGAGCCCAACAAATCAGTTAATCCAGATGAAGTCGTTGCTATAGGAGCAGCTGTCCAAGCAGGAGTTCTGGGTGGAGAAGTGAAAGATGTGTTGCTGTTGGATGTGACTCCTCTGACCCTGGGCATTGAAACGCTCGGAAGTGTCTCTACGCCACTTATCAACCGTAATACAACGATTCCAACTTCAAAGTCGCAAACCTTCTCAACAGCAGCTGACAATCAAACCCAAGTTGAAATCAACGTCCTGCAAGGTGAACGCCCGATGGCCGCTGATAATAAATCACTTGGCCGTTTCATTCTTGATGGTATTCCATCGGCTCCTCGCGGTGTGCCGCAGGTTGAAGTAACATTTGATATCGATGCAAGTGGTATCGTGAGTGTCAAGGCAAAAGATAAAGCATCAGGGAAAGAGCAAAGTATCAAGATTACCGGAAGTACAGGGCTTTCTAAGGAAGAAGTTGAAAAAATGACCAAAGACGCAGAGATGCATGCCAAAGAAGATGAAGAAAAGAAAGAAAAAATCGAAGTTCGTAACCAGGCTGACGCCTTGATCTTTACTGCCGAAAAGTCCTTGAAAGATGGTGGGGACAAAGTCGCGGCTGACGTCAAAACTGAAGTAGAAGAAAAAATTAAAGCACTGAAAGATATTCTTGATAGTGGTAGCAAAGAAGATATTGAGACAAAGACGAAAGAACTTTCAGACAGCTTGCAAAAGATTGGCGAGGCAGCATACCAGCAAGGTCAACAAGCCCAATCAGAGCCTGAAATTGAAAATGAAGAAAAAGAGGGAAAAACAGAAGGTGGAGATAAAAAAGACGATAAAGAAAAGCCGGTTGAAGGGGAGGTTGTAGAATAATAGATTAAAGAATGCAGATTAATGGTTAAATATCTTTAATCGTTATTCATTAATCGTTAATCTAAATCAGAGCGCCTTGGGCGCTTTTTTAGTATATAATAGTACGCTATGGCTGATACAAAAGATTACTACGACATATTAGGTGTTTCAAAGAGTGCTTCGGCGGATGAAATTAAAAAAGCATACCGCAAATTGGCGCTGCAATATCATCCTGATCGTAACAAAACCAAAGAAGGGGAAGGAAAATTTAAAGAAATAACCAAAGCTTATGAAGTTTTGGGAAATCAAGAAAAGCGTACCCAATATGATCAATTTGGTCACGGTGCATTTGAACAAGGAGCAGGTGGGCCTTTCAATGGTGCTCAAGGCGGCGCAGGTGGTGGTTTTGGAGGACAGCAAGGGCCATTTACCTATTCTTATAGCTCCAACGGACAAGGATTTGATTTTGGCTCAGATCCATTCGATATTTTTGAGCAATTCTTCGGAGGTGCACAACGTCAGCGCAGACCAGCTTATTCCATAACTATTTCCTTTAATGAAGCTGTCCACGGTGTTGAGAAAGAAGTTTCGATCAATAATAAAAAACAAAAAATTAAAATTCCCGCTGGGGTAGATCGTGGGTCAAGAATACGATTTGATGATTATGATATTGTCATCGACGTTACGCCTGAGACGAGGTTTGCTCGAGAAGGATATGATATCGTTTCCGAGCAAGAAATTTCATATCCAGATGCCACCCTTGGCCGCGAATTATCGGTTGAAACGATTGACGGTGAGGTAAAGATTCGTGTTCCAGAAGGAACGCAGCCGAATACATTGATTCGTTTATCAGGACGAGGGGTAAAACGTATCCGCGGAGGCGGGCGAGGTGATCATTACGTTAAAATTAAAATTGCTATTCCTAAGAAAGTGACCCATAAAGAAAAAGAACTTTTGGAAGCATTACAGGAAGAGTCATCAGGAGAGTTCTCCGAAACAAAAAAATCTAAAGGATGGTTTTGAGCTTTCCAATTCTGCCTTTTACTATTTGATTTTTATTACTCCCTTATGCTACCGTTAAAGTATGGCTGCTTGTGCAATCAATGAAGTACCTTCACCTCTAGGATGTTTTCCCAATGATCCGTTGGGATTTGCTGAGAAGTTTTACGCTTCTGGGTTAAGTTTTGTTGGAGGAATCGCGTTACTCACACTCATTTATGGTGGATACATTGTCATGACTTCACAAGGTAATCCTCAGCGGCTGAGTGTGGGGAAGAGCTATATTTTCTATGCAATCGCAGGCTTATTGCTGGCTATTTTTGGTTTTGTCATTATTCAGACTATTGTTGTTGATATTTTACATGTGCCCGGTTTTAAATAAGAATAAAAAGAGTATATGAGAAGAATTCTGCCCATTTTTTTAAGCTTAGCTTTTATTTGTTTAGCAATTATTGGGCCTGTGGCCGTATATGCGCAATCTACTGCCCCCGCTCAGCAATTGCAGCCAGCGACCGCACAACCGGCGGCCTCTGCAGCAGCTTCAGCCCCAGCTTCTGCATCAGCATCAGGCTCCTTAGACGATAAATGGGTTATTGATCCTGACGTAACGTTTATCGGAAAAAACGCACGGAGAGCAGGTCTGCTTCTTGACTGGACAATTAAAAATTATAATTGGGCTTGTGTTAAGAAAATAAGTGATCGCCAATGTGACAACAGCAATAATCCGATTGAAAATTATTGGCGGATAGTTGCTTCTTCTATCGTTATACCACTTTTATTGGTTGTTATTTTGGCAGCAGCGATCGTAATAATCGTTACCCGCGGTAAAAGTTTAACAATCATGCGGTTTCTGCCACGATTTATCTTTGTGATTTTGCTTATCGTATTATCTTATTCCCTCATAGAATTTATCTATTTCGTGAGTGACCTACTTCAAGGTTTTTTTCTGCGGACTGATATCGCTAAGGCGTGTCCTCCTGATTGTATTTCACAATCTGATCTCTTATATGTTGGTTGGCAGTATGAACATTTTGTCGGTCTTCGCAAATTGGGAGATGTCAACGCAGAGTCTGCTTTTGTTTCTCTTTTACTCACAAAACTAACCGCGCTTACCTATTTCGTTATGATCTTTTTACTCTTGATTCGAAAGATTATCTTATGGTTCTTTATCATTATTTCTCCGATTTTTCCAATTCTTCTTCTCTTTTATCCTGTACGCAACACTGGAAAAATATGGATCGGTGAATTCTTTAGATGGTTATTATATGGGCCATTATTTGCCGTGTTTCTTAATGGTCTGGTCTATCTCTGGAGACATCAAATTCCATTGTCATTTGATAACCCGGGTATTGGCAAACAAATTGTCTTCCCAACTGCGGTCAATATTCTTTTGGGAGGACCAAAACAATTTGTTACCCCGACAAATAGTATTAATTTAACAGAAACGTTTGCTTTGTATGTTGTTTCATTGATTATGCTCTGGGCGGTTATCATAGTTCCGTGGATTCTTCTCCAAATTTTTCTTGAGTATGCTTCCAACTTTGCACCCAATGATACTGCTGTTATGAAGACGCTCGTGAACATGGCAAATACGAGACAAGTAGTCCCTCCAGGAGGCGGTGGGGGCGGTGGAGGTGCCCCTACTCAACCATCCGAAGGTGTTGCTATCAGCTTACCATTCGCTAAGAAATTCTCTACACCCTCTTCCTTTAAACCAACAGGTGCCGCAAAAGAGATTACGCCTGAGATGGCTCTTGCCCCAGCCTCTTATAATGCTAGTGCCAATACAGAGGCGTTGAACGTTGCAAACGTCAAATTGCCTACGATGCGGGATATCGCCAAGTTTGACGCTGCAATCACAACCAATGAAGTCAGTAAGCAGCAAGATATGTCTCGTTTGGGTCAGGCGTTGGAGCGAATTTCAAATCCCGTGTCTGCGACCACAATAACTACCCGCAATCAAGCTCAAATGCAGCGAAGCAGCATTGTCCAACAGAGTAAGCAAGGTAATGTTATGGCAACGTCGATTCTGAATGCAGCGAGTGCTTCCAATAGAGGCGTAAATAATGTTTCAAACCAAAAAGTAAAGAATATGCTCTCACAAATGTCCAACCCTTCGACGGCAAGTTCAGCAAACCGTGAAAAAATGACGAAGCTTAACGCGATGCTTGTGAAAGAAAGTAAAGATACTTCGAATACAACCAAGAGTCAGTTGGCTAGTTCAATTCTTTCTGTCAATGAAAAAACTTCAGATAAAGAAGTAGAAAAGATCAAAAGCCAGTTGAGCCAATCCTCTAAGAACGAAGTGAGTGCATCTGTTTCCTCTGCCATTACGAAGTCTGCAACAGAAACTTCCCAGATCCAGGGCGTAATTAAACAAATGGCTAATCCAAATTCTGTTGTCAAAACCAGCGACAGACAGCAAGTATTTAAGGTGAAGACGACGCTTGAAAAAGCCAGTAAAGAAGGCAATGATCTCGCAACCTCGATCTTAAAAGTCAATGATAAGACATCCGTAGATGAAATTGAAGCATTGCAAACTCGTATCCAAGAAGCAAAAGAAAAAGGTGAACCAGTTGCAACTGAAGTTGCAGCATTGGCACAGGCGACAACTACTAATTTGCCGATGGTAAACAGAGTTCAAAATGTTAATAAAGAAGACTATCAAGCAGTTAAAGATATGTGGAAGCAGAACTATCAGAATTTGGAAGTACCAGATGGTATGGAAGGAAACCGATCAGAATGGATTAAAGATGATATAACGAGTATCGACCAAACAATTTCGCTGCTTTCGTCAACGGACCAAAATAAAGTTCAGGATGGTATGAATCAGGTATCGAACTTGTTACCATTCCTGTTAATGGGTGGTTTCTCCCAGACGGAAATTATTTCCTACCTCAAAGCCAAACAAGAGGCAGCCAAAGACGTTTCACAGATCTTAGTCAAAGACGATGAAGAAAAAGTAAGTGTTGATGCTGGTACTAAGCATGCAGCAGCGGAAGGTCATTTGGAAGCAACTATGGAAGAAGATGAGAAAAAACCTGAAAATCCTGCAGAACCGGCAGCTGACAAACCGCTGGAAGATCCATTGGATAAAGCAGATGCTTTAGAGCAAAATAAGACTGATGGAACCAAGTAAATTTCGAGATGCGCAAGTTTTGTTGAATGACGACTGCGTTGAGTATAACACTTGCTGTTTATCCAATTTTAGTATTTAATAGAATATAACTAACTGCTATGTTTGGGAATATTTTTAACCAAAAAAAAGACGAAAATGGTAATCCTGTGCCTGATGCGGCAAATCCAACCGCACCAACAGCAGCACCTCCGCCAACGCCGGAATTGCCACCACAGACTCCTCCTGTCGTTGTCTCTGCATTTACTAATCCAGCAGTTCAGTCACCGGCTCCTTCAGTTGCTCAGCAATCGGTTGATCCAAACGTAGTGACACCTGCACCTGCGACAGCGGATGCTCCTGTAGCGGGAGCTTCTCCTTCTGATGCTTCTTCCTTGAGTCATCTTGACCCACGTACATCGCAAATGCTGACCCATGCAACTGAGGAAACGCGGAGGATAAAACAGCAATATATAGAACCTGATCAGCTCATGCTGGGTCTATTGTATGAAGAACAAGTCTATAACATGCTCAATGAGATGGGTGCAGATGGAGGACAGATTTCCAAAGAGATTCAAGCTGCTGAAAAAATGGGTGTTTACAAAGGGCAACCGACAATGAGTAAGACTTCTCTTGAAATTTTTGATCAAGCTTATCGTGATGCTAAAATGCGTGGAGTAAATTTCATTTCTCCTGAGGATATCTTGATTGTTTTATTCGCACCTACTTATTCAACGGCTGCCTATCTTACCAAGCATAATTTGAAGAAGGAAACTGTTGTGGAAAAGTTTTCAAAAGATCCAAATAGCACATATGGGAAGCGGTCAGTCTTGGATAAATATGGAACTGATCTAACGGAAGAAGCCCGTGCCGGACGTTTGGATCCTGTTTCCGGACGTGACAAAGAAGTTGATCGTATGGTTCATGTACTGCTTCGCCGAACAAAAAATAATCCAATTATTATTGGTGAACCTGGTGTCGGAAAAACCGCGCTTGTGGAAGGCCTAGCACAAAAAATTGTCCAGGGAGCAGTACCGAAAGATTTGCGGGAAAAACGTATTTTTCAACTTGATGTGGCATCCTTGGTTGCGGGAGCGAGTCATCGTGGAGAATTTGAAGAGCGATTGCGAGGAGTCATTACTGAGGTTCTAGGTTCCAACAATAGAATTATTTTGTTTATTGATGAAATTCATTCCTTGATGGGAACGGGTGATGGTGAAGGAATGAATGCTGCTAATATTATTAAACCTCACTTGGCTCGTGGTCATTTCCAATTAATTGGTGCAACAACAACCATTGAATATCGAAAGAATTTTGAAAAAGATAAGGCATTTGAACGACGTTTCCAACCAGTTAATTGTGATGAACCAAGTGAAGAAAATGCCTTTGAAATGCTTAAGGTCATCAGACCAAAATATGAGAAGTTTCACCACATTACGATACCTGATGATGCGTTAAAAGAGTGTGTTAAATTGTCAAAGAAATATATCGGAGAGCGCTATCTTCCTGATAAAGCTATTGATTTACTCGATGAAGCCTCATCAGAAGTGAAACTGCAAATTGACGCAGGGCAACGAAATAGTACAGACGCGGCAATTAAAAAAGCAGATATTGAGAAAGTAGTAAGTTCTTGGACGGGTATTCCCATCACGAAGTTGACTGAAGATGAAAGTGAAAAGCTCTTGAAGTTAGAGGATCGTATTCATCATCGAATGATCGATCAAGAGGAAGCAGTGAGTGCCGTTTCTGAAGCTGTTCGTCGAGGAAGAATTGGATTGGCAGCGGCTAATCGTCCGATTGCTTCATTTGTTTTCCTTGGACCCACAGGAACTGGAAAAACAGAACTTGCCAAAACCTTGGCAGAGCTGTTATTTGGTCGTGACGATGCTATGGCGCGACTTGATATGTCCGAATATATGGAAAAACACGAAGTTGCCAAACTTATTGGTGCTCCTCCGGGATATGTCGGTTATGAAGAAGGTGGACAATTGACTGAGGCAGTTCGTAAAAAACCTTATTCAATTGTTCTTATGGATGAAATTGAAAAAGCACATCCTGATGTGTTTAACATTCTTCTTCAACTACTGGAAGATGGCAGGTTGACTGATAACAAAGGGAATACGATCTCTTTTAAGAATACTATTGTTATTTGTACCTCAAACATCGGAAGCCAAACAATTCAAAAACACCTGATGTCTCAAGATCCTAAAGCAAAACAGTCGCAGGAAGATTTTGAAAAAAGCTTCAAAGAACTGCAGGGAATTGTCAGGGAAGAGCTGACCAAATTTTTCCGTCCTGAACTTTTGAATCGTTTTGATGAAGTCGTTATTTTTAAACCATTGCAGCTTGAACATATGGCAGGCATAGCACGTCTTGCTATCGCCAAAACTGCAAAGTTACTAAAGGAACAGGGTTTCAATCTGCAAATTACTGAAAAAGCTGTCAATCAGTTGGCAAAAGATGGTTATGATCCTATGTATGGTGCTCGTCCGCTTCGGCGACTTGTACAAACAGCGGTAGAAAATCCAATTGCTTTAGCTATTATTGCAAAGAAATTTGTGATGGGCGACACAATCGTCATCGAATACAACGATAATACCAATGAATTCTTCTTTACCAAAGATGGTGGCGTAGGGGATGTCGTACCCATGAATGATGATCAGTTCAGAAGCTTTTTGCAACAACTCGTTAGCCCTGAAACAGTGATCGACGTTACGGATAGACAGCACTTTATGGAAGTTCATGATTTTGTTATTAAAGGAAAGGAAGCAAATAGTAAATTGGCTATTTCGATACTGAGCGTAACTGCCGGTACACCTTTAATGCAAGTTCAGTTGATCCGTAAAGATTTAGATGATGCAAAAGCAAAAGGTGATTCGATGGCTCAGGCAATTTTTGATCTTGCAGGAAGTGTGGCGCACCAAATTCAGGCGTCACTGAAGTTAAAGAAGATTTTGTTAGAAATCATTAATCCTGATGCTATCATGCAACCTGCAAAGAAGGCGAAAATGCTTGAGCTTCATGATAAAGTAACACAAGAAAGCCAGCGTAATAATGCACTTGCCCTAAAGATAATGGCCGTGAATGAGAGTACTCCAGCCAGCGCAATTGATGTTTTGATGGAAGAACTAAAGATCGGTACGAACAATGGAGACGATCTTTCCACTCAAATTCTCTCGGCCGTAAATACTGAAATTACGCAAGAGGCTGAAGCTGCTCATAATGCAGAACCTTCAACGAAGTTTAAAAAAGTACTGCAACAACTGATTAACCCGCTTTATTTAGCTGCACCCGAGACAAAAGCGAAATTCAGTATGCTCTATGACAAGCTTAAAGAAGCAGACAAAGCCGGCAATCCTTATGCACGTTCTATTCTTTCTCTCACTGATATAACATCAGATTCTGACATCAAAGGAATCCAGGCGCAATTAGAACAATCAAAGAAGCAAGGAGATCAATTCGCTACACAAATATTTGACGCAATAAATCAGGAAATTGCCAATCAACCGATTCGAGATTTGAAGAAAGCTTTGCTTCTGGTCAACAATCCTGTCAGTGCCACCACACCGCAAGAACGCGAACAATACAAAGCAATCCAAACCAAAATTTCTGAATCAGGACAAAAAGGAAATCAACTTGCAGCTTCTGTTCTTGCCGTCAAAGAGACAAGTACTGATACAGATTTGAAGTCCTTATTGGATCAAATAACCAAAGCGCAATCCCAAAATGATGACGTTGCCTCGACGGTCATGATCTTAGTCAACGGTGGCAAAGTACCAGCTAGTGAACCTTCACCTGCTGCCGATACTACAACGACTCAACCGTCCGCAGTTGCTCCGGCCTCAGTCCCTGCTCCTACGCCCGTAGCTCCTGCGCCTGTTGCACCAGCGCCAGCCGGAGCTGCTTTTTCAGCACCTGCTTCGTCTCCCGTACAACCAATGGCTCCTGCGCAAAACAGCAATAATGCAGGAATTTTTAGTAGTCCAGCGCCGGCAGCGCCCACCACACCTGTTGATAATACACCTGCCCCGACTGTCAGCTCAAATGGTTCACAAATGCAGCCGACAAATGCTTACAATTATTCCGGCATTCCGTTATCAGCACGCCGTCCAATAAATTACATTGCCCCACAAAGCCAGCAAAAAGAAGTAGAGTAATGCGTCTGTTATAATAATTTATATGCTTCGCTTGGCAGCTGAAAATGATCCTCTACAGGTTTTGTCTTCTACAAAGTTTTTGGTAGAAGAAGCTAAATTTGTGACAATCAATGAAGATGCAATTGACATGTTACTTCCACAAATTCAGAAACGATTTGCTCAAGGATTGGATCATATAACCCGCGAAAAAACACTTGGAAGCTATGAAAAAGATGTTCAACTTAACGCAAGTTCATTAAGTGGTCTAAAAGAAAAAAATATTTCGAATTTAGATAAATTAACAGCGTTCGCAGACTATAAAATTCCGCAAATGCTGAGACATTTTGGAGTAACTTCCTATGCTGATTCTCTTGCTCAAAAAGTTGATTCTTATATCTTGGTCCAGGCAGAAAGTAGAGAAGAATTAGAAATCAGAGCATCTACTATCTGGGCTTCTGAGCTTCTTCGACAAAAGATGCAGTCTCTTACGACTGCAGAAATTGATAAAACACTTTGGCTAATTAGCCAAGATCAACAGGGCATCAAACCCTATCACAGAACTTATTCCGAATATTACTAATTTTCCCTCTCATTGTAATTTAATTCCCAACTTTCTATACTGAATATGTAGCCACATTTTGTGTGGTTGGTTTGCTATGAATTTTGCCAATCTGCCTATAATTTTTCTTCGCTTTTGGTTTTTTGAAAGTCCACTTGCTTTGTTGCAATTTTTTCTCTCCCTCAATGGCTCCTTCTTCCAACTATTTTCCTTGCCGCTGTTATTGCGGACTTTTTTTAAACCGCTTAAAAATGAATATAGACAAGGACTTGTTGGCTTTTCGATTGGGATGGGAATTGTCGTAAAGTCGGTTCTAATAGTTGCTGATTTGGCAATGTTATTTCTCTTGCTTGTGTTTGAAGTAAGTGTCTTTGTAGCTTATTTCTTATTTCCGTTTGCAACATTCTTTTTATTATTTTTGTAATGTTTTTATACGCAACGATTTATTATCTTTATCGAAAAGCACTTGTCCGGAGTATCCGGCTGGTGGTTTTTGTTGTCCTCTTTTGCTCAATTCTCTATCTTTTTGCCCTTGATGTATCACCGAAATTCGCAGTCTTTTTCTTCAATTTGTTCGTTATGATGGAGGTGTTCTTTCATTACAAAATCAGCAGGATTATGCCTACGGTGCCTGTTGCTAAAAATAAAAAAGAAACCAAATATGATTCTTTTACACTGCCAGCTATTTATGGCTTTGTTACCCAGACGACCACTGCAGGTGTGATGACTGAGTTAATGCATTACCCCCAAATCAAGTTAGTTATGCAAAAAGCCAATATCACGCAGAAAGATATTGTTTTGACAGAGGTGGCAAAAGATGTGTTGGCGGAAAGCTCGTTTGCTACCGCCCAGACCTTTAAAGGTAAATTTGTAACCACACTTGATGTCTTTATAGCGTATCTCTTGCTTACGGAAAAAGATACAAAATTACTGTTTACCAAACAACTGAAAATTACCGATCTTGCCAATATTATGTATTGGGTTCGTCTGGAAATGCCGGAGGAAGAAAATCCTAAAAAAGTACGGGCTCATTTTACTAGCGAAGGTATTGGTGAGGCGCTTGTCTCCGGATGGACACCTGAAACCAAGAAATACACGGCACAATTTACCAAATTTGCCCTGCGTTCTGAACCGCTTATTAATGGTCGTGAGAAAGAATTTAGAACAATGCTTGAAGGACTTACCAAGTTCGAGAATAACAATATTTTATTAGTGGGCGATATCGGTTCCGGAAAAGAAAATTTAGTACGAGCCTTGGCATATCATAGTTATGAGGGCAATTTAGGTGGCTATCTCAATTACAAAAGGGTATTTCAACTGTTAGTAGGTGCATTGACTGCTGGTGCTGGCAATAGAAATGATTTGGAACTGAGACTGCAGGAAGTCATCTCTGAGATATCGCATGCAAGTGATGTTTTTGTCTACATTCCTGATTTTCAAAATATTTTGGGAGCTTCCTCATACAAATTAGATTTATCAGGAGCGTTGCTGCCATATTTAAAAGGTGGAGTTTTGCCTATTATAGCAACTATGTCGACAGGAAGTTACAAAATATATATGGAAAAAAATCCTCTCAAAGAAGTGTTTACTGTTATCTCACTTGCAGAACCGAGTGAAGATAGCGCAGTGCAGATGGTTCTGAGTGAAGCGGCAAAAATTGAGAAAAAATATCGGGTTATTCTCAGCTATCGGGCACTGATCAGCGCAGTTGAATTGTCTGAGCGATTTTTTCAGGATGAAGTCTTACCGGGAAGTGCGATCTCACTCCTGGAGACTGTTGCCAATGTCATAGCCCGCGATAAAACGCGGAAAGCATATGAACAAACTGGCCACAAAATGGTCCTTGAAGAAGATGTGGTTAAGAAAGTGGAACAGACCAGTCATGTCTCGATTGCGTTGCCCACTGGTGAAGAAATCCAACTCTTGTTGCATTTGGAAGATCGTTTGCATGAGCGAGTTATTTCCCAAGATACTGCTATCTCTGCTATCAGTGAGGCAATGCGGCGCGTCAGATCAGGAGTAACTACAAGTGAACGGCCAGTTTCATTCCTATTCCTCGGACCAACTGGTGTCGGAAAAACAGAAACTGCAAAAGCACTGGCTGATTTTTATTATGGCGGTGAGAAAAATATGATCCGACTTGATATGAGTGAATATACCGATGAAGATGGTCTCAAACGTCTGCTCGGAGCACCTCCCGGAGAGGGCGAAGAACGGGGAGAGTTGACCGATAAAATTCACGACAATCCTGCATCACTTGTTTTGCTAGACGAATTTGAGAAAGCCAATCTGAAAATTCATAATCTGTTCTTGCAAGTCTTAGATGATGGGCGTTTGACTGATAACAAAGGCACGACAGTCTCTTTCCGAAATGCAATTATCATCGCCACATCCAATGCCGGCTCTGAACTAATAAGAGAAGAAATCGGCAAGGGAACGAAGATCGATAAGAATTTTCAGAAGAAATTATTGGATCAATTACAATCCAAAGGCCTGTTCAAACCTGAACTCTTAAATCGTTTTGATGACGTGGTCGTTTTCCAACCTTTAGGTCAAGAGCAGGTCAATGCGGTCATTAATCTCCTCCTTGATCAATTGAAAAAGACGATGAATGAGCAAGATATTACCCTTTCCTTTGATGCTGCTGTTATTGCCAAGATTGCTGAAGAAGGATTTGATCCTGAATTCGGCGCCAGACCGATCAGGCGATATATTCAAGATACTATTGAAGATATGATTGCCCAAAAGAAATTAACCAAAGAAATTGTGCGGGGCAAATCAGTCTCCTTCAGTCTTGATGGTACTGGTACTCTCATCACGACGATTGTTTAGTTGAAGAGACTGGCATGATAGGCTTAAATAACATCTACAAAGAAAGTGTTTCTTCGATAAATTTAGCTAATCCATCTTTATCTACAGATACAGCAATGCGGTCAGCTTTGCTTTTTAAAGTATCTGTTCCATTTTCCATTGCTACTTTATATCCAACTGAGTCAAAAAGAGGCAAATCATTATCTGTATCACCAACTCCTATCACATCTTGCTTCTCGCAATCAAGTATCTTTAACAGTTGGTTTAAGGCATATTTTTTTGTTGCTTCTTGATGGGTAACATGAATATCCACTCTGTTTTTTGTCCATGACCCTCCAATGTGTGCTTCCACCCCAGTAACTTTGTTGATTTGTTTTTGCAAAATATCCGCATCTTCTTTGGTTACACCCCACATATAAATTATGGTAAGTATCCCTTGACATATAGTAAGATTTAGTATATAATCCTATTATATGAACATCTTAGAGTTTAACAAAAAGTTTCCAAATAATAAAGCATGTCTTGAATATCTATTTACTAAACGGTTTGGTGAGCCGACTTGCCCTAAGTGTGGCAAAGTAAATCAATATCATAGACAAGGTGAGTCCTCTCATTTTGTTTGCTCTTGTGGAGGTCATCAATTATCCCCTAAGAAAAATACAATCTTTGAAAAATCCGATACAGATTTATACAAATGGTTTTATGTTCTTTTTCTTTCCTCCAAGTCAAAAAATGGTGTTGCTGCTAAGGAAGTAGAGCGACAAATTCAATGTACATACAAAACTGCATGGCGTATCTGTTTCCAAATCCGTAGAATGTTCTCCGAGCATGGTATCAGTCTTTCCGATATTGTCGAAGGTGATGAAACATACATCGGCGGTGTAGGTGGCAATAACAAACGTGGACGTGGTGCAGAGAATAAAACACCAGTTGCGGGACTACTTGAGAGAAAGGGTAAAGTTGTTGCAAAAGTTACTGTTGATACAAAAAGAAAAACACTTATGCCAATCATCAAAGAGCATGTAGAGCTTGAAACAACAATGATGACAGACGAATACTTACCATATAAATCACTCGTAAAAGAAGGATACAAGCACGAGACAGTTAATCACGGTTCAAAAGAGTATGTACGGGGCGTTGTTCATACGAATAGCATTGAGGGGTTTTGGAGTCAAATGAAACGATCAATCAACGGGACTCATCATGCGGTTTCTCCGAAGCACTTACAACACTATGTTGATGAGTTTTCTTGGAAGTATAACTATCGCTCTTTGCCTGTGTTTGAACTTTTGATGGCAAAGGTTGTGATGCCAATTGCATAATCTTCTCAAAGGGATCTTTCTTCTTCATAACAATACTACTATTCTATCACAAAATAGCATCTTGCAACGCTCATCCAGAATTGATAAGATATATTTGCAGAGGCGAAAACCGAAGCGGAAAGAAATAGGTTGATCTTTAACAATTGAAGAGTAAGTGTTTTCTTGTGGAAAGGGTCAACCTTAAGGGGGATCCTTTAGTATCCCCCCTTTCCATAGGAAGACACTTTTTTATTTCCCCCTAGTACTTTCTTCCCAAGTGAGATACCCAAAAAACGGGATATTTGTACCAAAAAAGGATAAGACAAGGGGCTATTGCGTCAATAGACCTAAATAAAAAACTAGGTGCTTAAAACAAAAAAAGTTCCCTTACCACTCACCAGGAGAGTTGTCTGGAAAAACTTTCACCTGACGAGCAAGAGCAAAAGTCATTTCAGAAGATTTTTCTCTCCTGGAGAACGATAAAAGAACTTAACAGTGTCCTCTTATGAGTGGGATTTGATATAATCGCTTCACTTTAATAATATCGGAGAATTTTGTTTGAGTCAACGGGGAAAACGACTCAACTACTTGTATCTAGGGTATAAGTGTCCTCTTGACATTCCTACACGCCTATACTATACTCTAAGGGATACTTACCTAAATTATTCTTTCTGAACCATGTATTTTTTTATTCTTTGCAGGCATTCCCTCTATCTCATCACTAAATCCAACGTTATAAGAATATGGATAATAAAGTTTCATCACCTGGGTTACCTGCAATTCTGACAGTCTTTTTTCCCAAAGAGTTTTTTCTGTAGTAGGATCAATTATTTGTGTGCCACCTGAAATAATACATGGATCTTTTAGATCAAGACTTTGAAGTATTTTTCTTGCATGTGGGAGAGATCTTCCGGTAGCAGCGCAAATTTTTACACGCTTCTGAGCATTTTTGATCGTCTTTATAAGTCTCAGAGAAGGTGTTGCATTAAGCTGCGTAGGAATAGCTGTCCCATCAATATCAAATACAATTGCTTTAAACTTCATACATTTATTATATATCCATAAGCCAATTTTTTTTATAACCGATTACCTAGATAACTACCTTTATCTTGCTTGTGGTGTAAGACTGAGAGTTGAACCTTGCCTGGCTATCTGGTATACTTAAGGCCTATGCCAGCGATACAACGTAGTGAATTTGCATTAGCTTTAAATCAAGTCGCTTCCGAACGGGGAGTTGACGTTTCTGTGGTGCTTGATACAGTCCAAAACGCCATTCTTGCCGCATATCGAAAAGATCATCCTGGGGTTGAAGTTGAAGACTATAGGGCAGAGCTTGATCCGAATACCGGTGAAGCAAAAATTTTTCAAGAAGAGACAGATGTAACACCTCCTGGATTTGGGCGAATTGCCGCTCAAACTGCAAAGCAAGTTATTTTGCAAAAGATTCGAGAGAAAGAAAAAGAAGCAATCTTTACTGATTACCGGGTAAAGATCGGTAGTATTGTTAATGGAATGGTACTTCGTTTTGCCGGTCCGAATATCATCGTCGATATCGGAAAAGCAGAAGCGATCATGCCAGTCTCTGAACAAATCTCCAACGAAAAATATCATCTTAATCAACGACTTGCTATCTATCTTTCAGAGATTCGTGAAGGTGCCAAGGGTGAGGAAATTATCGTCTCTCGTGCTAACAATGGTTTAATCGAAGGCCTTTTCAAGCGTGAAGTCCCAGAAGTTGCACAAGGCAGTGTCGAAATTAAAGCAGTCGTTCGTGAGCCGGGAAATCGAGCAAAGATTGCTGTCTATTCAGCACAACCCGGTATTGATCCTGTTGGTTCATGTGTCGGTCAGAAAGGTGTTCGGGTTCAAGCAATCATTCAAGAACTGGGGGGATTGGAAAAAATTGATATTATTCAGTGGTCAGATGATACACAGACATACATCGCACAAGCTCTTTCTCCTGCCAAGAATGTCAGAGTTGAAATTAACGAAGAAGAAAAAGTTGCTCGAGTATTTGTCCCACAAGATGAATTGTCTTTGGCAATCGGGAAAGATGGCCAAAATGTCCGCTTAGCATACAAGTTAACCCAATACAGAATCGAAATTGAAGGGACCGGAGAATCAGTAAAAGCAAAAGAAGAATCTATTGAAGCAAAAACGGAAGAGAAATCAGAAGCCGTTACAGAACCAGCGAAAGAAAGCGAAGAAGTTGTAGATGATAAAGAAGAAGAGAAAGAAACTGAAACTACAGAAGAAACCAAAAAAGAAGTCGACGCGCCAACAGAGAAAGAGACTGAAGCTGAAAGCGCAAAATGAGTTATTGGAATACGATATGAGTAACCTGAGTACAGTCATCTAATCCATTACCAATCTCCTTCACTCATAGCTTGCAATGCTTTCGCTTTACCAATAAAACTATGAGTAAACAAACTAATTCAGATAAAAATCAAGCAAATGAGAGAAATTTTCCGCCGGTCGTCGCGGTACTGGGTCATGTTGACCATGGTAAGACGACACTGCTGGATGCGATTCGTAAGAGTTCTCTTGCTGACCGCGAGAAAGGTGGTATTACGCAAAAGATCGGAGCATCCTCTGTGGAGATTATGCATGAGGGCCGCGAGCGATGGATTACCTTTATTGATACTCCTGGACATGAAGCATTCACCAAGATGCGAGGTCGAGGAGCACAAGCTGCAGATCTGTGTTTGCTGATCGTCTCAGCTGCAGATGGTGTCAAACCCCAAACGAAGGAAAGTATTGAAGTTCTGCGCACAGCTCAAACGCAATTTATTGTGGTCATAACCAAAGCAGATTTACCAACCGCCAATGCTGAGAAAGTGAAACAAGAGCTTCTCAAGGAAAATATCCAGATTGAAGAATATGGTGGTGAGACACCTATCATGGAAGTCTCGGCAAAGAGTGGAAAGAATATTAAAGAATTGCTTGATTTGATTCTGTTGATGTTTGATATGCACAAAAAGCCTACGTATACTGAGGATATATCCTATGACAAACCACTTTCAGCTGTTGTCATCGAAGCTAAATTAGACCCGAGATCAGGAGCAAAAGCAACCGTTATTGTCAAAAATGGTCATCTTAAAGTTCGTGAAGAAGTTCAGATTGACGGTGAAGTCTTTAAAGTCCGCACGCTTTTTGATACCAATGGTAAACCTATTCAAGAAGCCACAGTCGGTGATGCAGCTGAAGTTTTAGGTTTTGCCACTGTTCCTCAAGTTGGAAGTTTGATTCTTGATAAAAATGCTGACAGTATAGCTACACAAGAGGATACAAGGCCGCTCAGACGTGAACTAAGCTATCAAAAAGAAGCAGAACACAAAGGGATTTCCATCATTCTGGTGGCTGATACGCAAGGATCTTTGGAGGCTATTATTAATGCGCTTCCTGAAGGAATTAAGCTCGTCATGCAAAAGACAGGGGAAGTAAGTGAAGCGGATGTGCTGACCGCAAAGGCTACGGGAAGTATCTTACTGAGCTTCAATACAAAATTAAAGCCAGGTGTGGTGTCTCTTGCTTATACTGAAAAAGTATTAGTTCGCAATTACGAAATTATTTATGAACTGTTGGATGAGGTAAAGGATGCACTTGAAGGAAAACTTCAGTCACAAATGGAAGAAATATTTGGGGTTGCAAAAGTGTTGGCGAAATTTCCTTTTGAGAAAACTTTTGCCTTCGGTATTGCAGTCACGGACGGCCGAATTGCCAGGGGTGACAGACTTCGTATTATGCGTGATGATGCAGTAGTCGGCGAAACCACCATGCAATCCCTGCGTATTGCAAAAAATCCTACCTCCAAAGTCGAGAAGGGTCATGAAGCAGGAGTTGTCCTCAATGGAACACTTGACACGCAAGTGGGAGATGTGATACTATCCCATAGTTAGTTTTTAAATGCCTTTGCAGGCAGGGTAAATATCTATGGATAACACAACAATTCAAAAATTGAAAGACGCTATTGCAAAAAGCAATAGTATAGGTATTGCTGTCGGTCAGAACCCATCAGTTGATATCATGGGTGCTGCGCTTGCTTTATACCTCTTATTAAAAGCCGCAAAAAAGCAAATTAGCATTGCAAGCCCATCTGATCCTATAGTGGAGATTTCTTCATTAGTTGGTATTGATAAAGTCCAACGCAATTTCGGTGGAGAAGCTGGGGATATGGTTGTCTCATTCCCATATCAAGAAGGAGAAATTGAAAAAGTCTCTTATACTCTTGAGAACAACTTGCTTAATATCATTGTCAAAGCTTCAGAACAAGGGCTCTCATTTAGCGAAAAGGATGTACATTACAGCCACGGAAGCGGGAGTATTGATCTCTTGATTGTCGTCGGCGCAGCCCAATTAAATGAAATTGGCGATGTGATTGACTCACAAAAATTAGGAAATGTCTCTATTATTAATATTGATAACAAATCAAATAATCAAAAATTCGGAGATATTGTGCTCGTTTCGCCACAAGCATCATCTGTCAGTGAGCATGTTGCGGATATTCTTTTGACGCTCGGCTTTTCTGTAGAACAAGACGCCGCGCAGAATTTACTCAGTGGTATTATGACTGCTACGAAAAATTTCCAAGATTCAAAAACCAGTTCTCTTGCGTTTGAAGTATCCGCCTTCCTGATGAAGCGTGGTGCACAACGAATCGGTTCACAACCTGCTCGTTATCCCCAACAAAATCAGCAAACACAAGATAATAGTCAACCACAGGGGGAAGCTCGTCCGCAAGCACAACAACAAAATCCGCAGCCGAACAAGCCAATGCCAGATACCCGTCCACAACAACCTGCAATACAGCAGTCACAAGCACAGCCAGTACAAAACCAGTCAAAACCTACCCAACCGCCACAAAATAATGCGCAAGGAAATGATGCTCCGCCACTTGATTGGTTGACACCAAAAGTTTATAAAGGCTCTTCGGATGTATAATGAGATTGTTGAATGATGGTTAACGATTAATGATCATCTCTTTATTCTTTAATCATTAATCTACTCATAGATTTCGTTTCGATAATGTAAGGCTTGCTGGATTCTTGCTGAGATGTTATAATACAATTCGTTATGCCATTATCAACGACCCAAAAACAAGAAATTATTACAAAGTTTCAAACTGCAAAAGGTGATACGGGAAGTCCGGAAGTCCAAATTGCTTTGCTTTCGACCAGAATTCAGAAGTTGTCTGAACATTTGAAAGCACATGCACATGACGTTCACAGCCGAAGAGGCTTACTCTCAATGATTGCAAAAAGACGACGTCTAATTAACTTTTTGAAAAAAGTTGATGACAAACGCGTCTCCGAAATCTTAAAAGAAATCGGCTTGAAAGACTAATCTATATATTGATAGATTGCTTCATACACGAAGAATAAGGTACTATAAAAAAATAACTACCTCGTTTAGGAAGTTTACGAAAAGAGAAATATCTGCTACAATACATTATAAGAGATTAACGACTTGTAGCCGCACGAAAGGAAAGTTAAACAAAAACTAAATAACTACATGAATAAAAAGAAAACTACAGTTTCCGTAGAATTTGCAGGGAAAACACTATCTTTTGAAACAGGAGAACTCGCACCGCAAGCAACAGCTGCTATTTTGGCACGGCTTGGTGACACTATGGTACTTGTTACTGTTATGGAAGGTGGGGACCGTTCAGACATTGATTATTTTCCACTCTCAGTTGAATATGTCGAAAGACTTTACGCCGGTGGAAAAATCAAAGGAAGTCGTTGGGTAAAAAGAGAAGGCCGGCCTTCTGATGAAGCAATTCTCGCTGGGCGGTTAATCGATCGCTCTATACGACCACTTTTCCCTAAAAGTTTCAAAAAAGAAGTACAAGTTGTCGTCACTGTCTTATCAGTTGATGCAGAAAATAATCCAGATATTTTGGCACTCAACGCCGTATCTGCCGCACTTGCTATGTCACGGATCCCTTGGAAAGGTCCACTTGGGGCCGTGCGTATGGGATATGTTGAAGAAAATGGCGAAGTTGGTGCACATCTTGCTAACCCAACTACAAGCGAAGCAGAACACTCAGTTCTAGATATCGTTGTCTCACAAAGTAAGGAAAAGACAGTTATGATCGAAGCTGGTGCTTTGCAAGTTCCTGAAGATGCAGTTGCACAAGCAGTCCAAAAAGCTCACGTTGAAACGCAGAGTGTCATTAAAGGAATTGAAGAATTAGTTAAAAAAGCAGGACAAGAAAAATCACCTGTACCACAAGATGAATCACTCGCAGAGGCAGTCAGTATCTTTGAGAAATCATATGAAACAGAAATAGCAAAATTAATTGAAACACGCGTTAAAAAAGAAGGCGGTGGCAATGAAACCAACGAACTTGTTGATAAAGTCTACGATGCACTGAAAGAGAAAGACCCAGCCTCAGAAGTCGATAAGAAGTCATTACACAAAGCACTCGAGCAAGTGATGTTCAAGATGATTCGTTCCAATGTCGTCTCCAAACAAAAACGTGTTGACGGACGAAAGGTTGATGAACTTCGCGAAATTACTGCACGTGTTGGTATCCTTCCCCGAACGCACGGGTCAGCATTATTTAATCGCGGTATTACCCAAGCATTAAGTATTGTTACACTTGGTTCTCCTCGTCTTGAGCAATTAATCGAATCAGCAGAAGGTGAAGTGAACAAACGGTATATCCATCACTACTCAGGTTTGCCATATTCCTTTGGACAAGCCGGAAGAGTCGGATTTGTCTCACGACGTGAAATCGGTCACGGAGCACTTGCTGAAAGAGCTCTGAAAGCTGTTATTCCTTCAAGTAGCGATTTCCCATACACAATCCGAGTAGTCTCTGAAGTCTTATCACAAAATGGTTCCAGCTCTATGGCCTCGACATGTGGTTCAACACTTGCTTTGATGGATGCAGGTGTACCGATTACTGCACCTGTTGCTGGTATTTCAATTGGTATGATGTCAGAAGGGGATAAATATGTGTTGCTTACCGATATCATCGGACTTGAGGATTTTTCAGGAGACATGGATTTCAAAGTTGCAGGAACTGAAAAGGGTATTACTGCTATCCAGTTGGACGTGAAGATTGATGGTTTGACAGACGCGCAAGTTGTTGAGATCCTTGCTCGTGCCAGAACTGCTCGTATGCTGATCCTGGAAAAGATGCTTGCAGCTATTCCCGAGTCTCGCGGCGCTGTTTCAGAATATGCACCCAAGATTGAACAGATTCACATTCCAGTTGATAAAATTGGAGAAGTTATCGGACCTGGAGGCAAGAATATAAAGGCTATTATCGCGACAACCGGCGCTGATGTAGATATTGATGATGATGGTATGGTCAGTATCACCGGTGTGGCTGCTGATGCCGTACAAAAGGCTGTTGATTGGATCAGTGGTATGACTCGTGAAGTAACTCCAGGTGAAGAATTTGACGGCGAAGTTAAAAGAATTTTACCATTCGGAGCTTTCGTTGAATATCTCCCAGGTCGAGAAGGAATGGTTCATGTAAGTAAGATGAAGCGCGGGTTTGTCAAAGATCCCTCAGAAGTTGTCTCAGTCGGCGACAAAGTAAGAGTTAAAGTTGAAGAACGAGATCAACAAGGCAGAATCAATTTAACAATGCTTCTTGGTGATGACAATGATCAGCCGGGACAACCAGGAGGAGAGGAACAGCCAAATTTTAACCGACCCCAAGGTGGTGGTGGATACAACCGAGAAGATCGAGGATCATCTTTCAACAGAGCACCTTCCGCGGGTCCAAGTAGACCATTCAATCGAAGAAACGACCGTTCAAGTTCAAATTCAAGTGCTCCAAGTGGAGACCGCCCAGCCCGTTCAGATCACCCACTTGCTCGCCAATTGCAAAGAGAAAATGACGAAAAACGCAGTGGTCCTCGAGGCAGATTCGGCCCAAAGAAACGCTTCAGTAGATAAAGTTTCACTTTTGTTATAGTTCTCTTATGGAACAATTTTTATTAATTCTTCGCGGAACTCCTGCGAGTGGTAAATCAACCATTGCCCAAATACAAAGCGCGTTGAAGGTTTAGAAGTTTTATAAATAGCTTAAATATAGTATCATAGATCTATGGATACCACTGCCCCACAACCACCTGGAAATACACCAACACCTCCGCCCCCTGCCACACCGACAACAGGAGGGGGGGCAAATGGGGACAATACTGTTAATAATGGTGATAAACCAGTTGCAGTTCCTCCCAGTAGTGCCGTCGTACAACAGCAAGAACAACAAGAGGCAGTAGCCATTCAATCAACCCAGGCAGCACAAGCAATGAATCTTGCAAACCAAGCCCCACAAATGCCATCTCCAGCAGCTCAGCCAGCTGCTGCTCAACCTACTCAGTCAGCACCGACTGCTACTGCAGTACCTGTTCAAGCATCTCCTTCGATAACGGCTTCTGTTGTAACTCCACCAGCGCAGACATCTGCTCCATCCACACCAGCACCAGTTCCAATGCCATCAGTAGTTCCAACTCCATCTGCTCAACCGGTACCTTCAAAACCCGTGGCACCTTCTGAAGTTCCTGTGCAACCAGCAGTAACAGTTGATAATAGAGATCAATTAGTCATATTGCGAGAAAAAATTGCTCAGTCAACCGTGCCCGATCTGTTACGAAAAACACTTAACGAGAGAGTTGATAGACTCGAAATAATCCGTAAAGGAGCCGGAAATATGAGCTCCACTTATATTATGGAATTTGAAGCAACGCAGCGGTATATCAATTGGGTTATTGGCTACCCTTGGCATATAAAAAGTACTGATACATTAGATTTGAATAAAGCAAAAGAGATTTTGGATCGTGAACATTTCGGTTTAGATATGTTAAAGAGTCGTATGCTTGAATATATTGCTTCCATCATGCTTAACCTGCAAAATAACGGTCCTGATTATGCTACCCAATCTCCTATTTTGTGTTTTGTAGGCTTGGCGGGTACGGGTAAAACGACGTTTGCGATGTCTATCTCAGAAGCGCTTAACCGACAATTCGTCCGTATTCCATTTGGAGGTATGGCAGATTCGCGAGTATTGCGAGGTCAGTCGCGTTTCTTCCCCGATGCTGAACCTGGGCAAGTTTATAAAGGCATGGTACAAGCTAAGACGCTCAATCCAGTTTTGCTCTTTGATGAATTAGACCGTGTTACAGAGACGGCGCGTGCAGATATCATGGGCGTTCTTATTGAACTTCTTGACCCGGGACAGAACAATGCTTTTTCAGATCATTACGTTGATTATCCGATAAATCTTTCAAATTGTCTTTTTGTGGCAACAGCAAACAATGTGACTGCCATCGCGACGGCCGTTATCGACCGTTTGGAAATTATTCAAATGCCTTCATATAATGATGAAGAAAAAACCCACATTGGACGTGATTTTGTTTTTCCAAAGATCAGCAAACTCATTGGACTCAAACCTGAACAGTTAACCATTGATGAAGCTGTGTGGGAAATTGTTATTAGGCCGTTGGGTTATGATCCGGGAATTCGTGGTCTGGAGCGACTTATTAACATGATGTGTCGAAAAACAGCAAGAATGATTGTAGCAGGAGAGGCGAAAAATGTGAAAATTACACCCGATAATGTCAAAATCTTCACACAAGAATTCTAATGGATAAACGTCTTTTCAACTTGTGTTACTCAGGTGCGCGCAGTATACTATATAAATTAATTTATGGATCAAAATAAACAACAAAAAACTTCAAAAGCTCTAAATTCTCAAAGTAATCAACCTACCATTTCTTTTCTTGCGCTCGGTGGCATTGAAGATGTGACTCGGAACATGTATCTCTACGAGTACAACAACCAAATTCTGATTGTGGATTGTGGATTAGGTTTTCCTGATGAATCGATGCTCGGTGTTGATCTCTTACTTCCTGATATTACTTCTTTGCTAGAAATGCTCAAGGATAAAGAGAAAAAAATTGTCGGCATGATCTTAAGTCATGGGCATGAAGATCATATTGGAGGTTTGCCCTTTATCCTTCCTCAGCTTCCACAATTTCCAATTTTTGCCTCTCCTTTTACGGCTGCATTAGCAAACGAGAAATTAAAAGAATATAAATTGCCGGCTAGTATTCAAACTGTACAATTTACCGCTCCTGATGTAGAACTTGGAGACTTTCGTTTTTCACTCGTACGGGTTACTCATTCTGTTCCTGATAGCGCCAATATCATTATCAAAACTCCAGTGGGCAATCTTTTTCATGGGAGTGATTTTAAATTTGATCTGACACCATATGACGGCAAAAGATCTGACTTCTTAAAAATCACCCAAGCAGCGCAAGAAGGTTTTATTTGTTTGCTGTCTGATTGTTTGGGATCGGATCGAAGTGGCTTTTCAGCTTCAGAACAGAGTTTGGGACAGAATTTTGAGCGCGAGATGCGAGAATGTCCGGGAAAACTACTCATTACAACATATTCGTCAAACGTTACTCGATTGAATCAGGCAATTCAAGCTGCAGAAAAAGTAGGGCGAAAAATATGTTTTGTAGGACGTTCCTTACTCAAAGTAAAACAAGTCGCGGAGCGCCTTGGATATTTACATATCCGGCCAGGCACAGAGATTCAGGTAGCAGATTTGCCCAAGTATAAAAGCAAACAGCTCGTTTTGTTGGTAGCCGGGAGTCAAGGTCAAGAAAACTCTGCAATGACCCGAATTGCTGAAGGTGAACATAAAGATATCAGACTTGATCCTGTTGATGCTGTGCTCTTTTCCTCAGACACCATCCCGGGAAATGAATTATCAGTCAATGCCCTGAGTGATTCCATCTCAAAAAGAGGCGCCAAAGCGTTACACTCAAGTAACGGCGGTAGTATGTATCATGTTTCAGGACATGGTTCATCAGGTGATCATATGTTATTGATTGCTTTAACGCAGCCCAAATTCCTTTTACCTATCAGTGGGACATATCGTCATATGGTTGCATATCGAGCAACCGCTCAGCAAATGGGTTATAAACGTAGCGATATCTTTCTCGTTGAAAATGGCCATGAAGTGCTCTTTACCAAAACGAGTGTACGATTTGGCAAAAAAATAGCAATAAAGCATGTCTATGTTGATGAAGTCTCAGGAGAAGCAGTGGATCATTTTGTTATTAGGGATCGGGAAAGGTTAGCCCGTGAAGGAGTGGTAATTGTCTTGGCCGAGATAGCAGCGTCTGACGGACAACTTGTCGCAAAGACGGAAATGATCGCGAGAGGATCTTCACTTACGGATACCAAAGATTTGTCACAAGCATTAGCTGTTGAGTTAGAAAAGATTTTATCATCCCGAAAGGAGAAAGTCACGAATTGGTTCCATATGAGAAGAACTATCGGAGAAGCAGCCGAAAAATATCTCTACAAAAAGCTGCGAACTCGGCCACTTGTTCTACCTGTGGTGATTGAGGTTTAAGATACAATGGGTTCCCGCACCCCTCGGGGTATCAAAGACCTTCGCGGGAATGACATAGGTTTTAAAGTAAATTGCGAAATTACCCATGAAGTTCTATAATAAGTGATATGCCCGCTAAAAAAGCTCGTCGCAAAAAACCGCTAAAGTTCAAACTGAAAAAGAAAACAGTTTATACGCTGTTTAGTATCACCTTTTTTCTTGTTGGTCTTCTCTTTCTTATTGCCTCCATCCACCAAAGTGACTCAACCATGGTTCTAAGTAACTGGTTAACTGGTGAATTTGGCAGTCTTGCCATTCTTTCTTCATTCGCTTTATTTTGCTTCGGATTTCTCTTCATGCGTCTTAAAATGGTTCTCTCTCAAGTCAATGTCACTGTTGGATACATGGTAATTTTTGTTTCCATGCTCGGGTTAACTCGAAGTGGTGCAGTCGGATCTCAGATTTTTTCTGTTCTCCAGGAGATTATTACCAAACCTGGTGCAGATGTGGTTTTCATCGGTGGTTTACTGGTTGGTGCGATTGTCTTTTTTGATACTTCAATTGACGAGATCCTTGAAATGTTTTCCAGTATTGGAGAGACATTTAACAAACTCATTCCTCGCAAATTATTCTCTGCTTTTAAAAGTGAAAAACCATTGTTCACCAAATCCAAACCAATGACGATCAAAGGCGGGCCAAAAGAAGAAGCAATTCCGATACTAAAAGAAAATGCACCACCGTCGGCAGCTCAGAAAAAAGAACCTGAAAAGAATCATGAATTGCTCCCTGAACAGTTAGTCAGCAATATGACCGGCAACGCGGGTGGTGTTTGGGAATATCCATCACCTTCATTACTTTCGGGTGATCCTGGTAAAAAAGCGGAGCGGGGAGATGTTAATAAAACTGCTTCGACGATTGAAAATACACTCAAAAGTTTTGGAGTGGATACCCGCGTAGCTGAAGCAAATTTGGGACCGGCGGTTACACAGTATGCGCTTGAGATTGCTTTAGGAACGAAAGTCTCAAAGATTACCTCTTTAGCAAATGATTTAGCACTCGCGACAGAGGCGCCAACCGGTCAAATCCGTATCGAGGCGCCTATTCCCGGGCGTAACTTGGTTGGTATTGAAATTCCGAACCGTTCACTTGAGGTAGTGAGTTTACGCACAATGCTCACTTCAAATGCTATGCAAAAAGCAAAATCCAAATTAACAGTTTCGCTGGGTCTGGATGTCTCCGGAAGTCCCGTTGCATTGGATATCTCGCGCATGCCGCACATGCTTGTTGCGGGTACTACCGGTTCGGGTAAGTCTGTGCTGATCAATTCCTTTATTTCATCACTCCTTTTTCGAGCATCTCCGCAAGAAGTGAGATTGATCTTAATCGATCCGAAACGTGTTGAATTTACTGGCTATAATGGTATACCGCATCTTTTGACACCGGTTATTGTCGATCCAAAACAGATTCTTTCAGCGCTCAAATGGGCTATGACAGAGATGGATAAGCGATATAAAATATTCGCAGAGCGGGGAGTGCGTAATATTGATGGGTATAATGAACTTTCAGGATTTCAAGCACTTCCCTACATCGTTATTTTTATTGATGAGTTAGCAGATTTGATGATGTTTGCGCCGGTGGAAGTTGAAGATGCGATTGCTCGCTTGGCACAAATGGCCCGTGCGACTGGTATTCATTTGGTTATTGCGACGCAGCGTCCGTCAGTAAATGTTATTACCGGTTTGATTAAAGCGAACATTCCATGTAGAATAGCTTTTAACGTGTCATCGATGATTGACTCTCGAGTTATCCTCGATACACAAGGCGCTGAGAAACTACTTGGAAGGGGAGACATGTTGTATATCCCGCCCGATCAAGCAAAACCGACTCGTATCCAAGGATCATATATCTCAGAACAAGAAGTAAAACGTTTAGTTGAATTCCTTAAATCCAGCAACTATCCTGTTGAATATACAGAAGAAGTTATCAGTCAGCCGTTACCAATGAAAGGTTCAGGTGGCTCTGGAGGTGGCGAGGGAAAAGATGCTGAGACCGAAGAAGCTATTCGTTTGGTGTGTCAATTCAATACTGCCTCTGCCTCATTTTTACAACGTAAAATGTCTATTGGCTACGCCAAAGCAGCTCGATTACTGGATCAACTTGAAGAAATGGGCATCGTTAGTCCTGCCGATGGAGCAAAACCGAGAGACGTCTTAGTGAGAAATGCCCAAGAGTATCTGTCTGGACAGCAACAACAAGAAGGATAACGAATAATGCTCCATGTTCTAAATATTAACTACATATTATGGTAAAACTTGGTCAACGATTACACACGCTCAGATTACAACGCAAATTAACATTAGAACAAGTTGCTGCTGAGATAAAAATCCGATCATCATTTCTCGCAGCAATTGAACGAAGTGAATATAACAAGCTCCCCTCCCCTGCTTACGCCCAAGGTTTTGTCCATAACTATGCATCTTATCTCGGTCTTTCTCGCGCAGAAATTACAGCGCTGTTTAAGCGTGAATTTGATGAGAAGCGAGCATATAAAGTGTTGCCAGACTCTTTAGTAAAAACGAAAGAGTTTCCTTTGCAGCGGATGCGAATTCAGCAATCCCTCATGTTCTTTGTGGTCATTCTTATTTTGGTAGTGGGATATTTATTCATGCAATATCGTGCCGCCTTTTTACCTCCCTCACTTGCTATCACTACTCCAAAAACAGATAGCACAACTTCCCAAGAAATAACAGTTACCGGAAAAGCAGACAGTAATGCCACGGTGACCATCAACGATCAACCGGTCGCAGTGTCGAGTGCCGGGGAATTTAGTAAACAAATTACGCTTTTTCCTGGCAATGCCACAATTTCTGTGAAAGCCACCAATCGGTTTGGTAAAGTGACAAGTATCCAGCGAAATATCGTGGTTCACTAAGCTTCTTGCGAAACCTTTACTTGACAGCAATGGCTCATGTGGGGTAGTCTATATGTATGATTGATCCTGTCCAATTAGTCTTGCTTATTGTCATTCTTGTACTCACTACTTTATTGGTGGTGCTTGGGATACAGGTCTTTTTTATCCTCAAAGAGTTACGACAAACTATCACAAAAACCAACAGGGTTTTAGATAATGCAGATGCAATTACTGAAAATATAGAAGCTCCTCTTTCAGCATTGTCTTCCCTCGCATTAGGTGTAAAAGCATCCTCGCTTATTGGGGTTGTCAAATTTGTGGGAAGCCTCTTAGGAAAAAATAAAGACGAAGACAAGCACCACAGAGAATAAAATTCCAAATCCTAAGAACTAAATTCGAAATAATAACAAAAAATAAATAACCTAAATTAAGAGAGTTTGGAATTAGTATTTGGAACTTAATATAGTTATGGAACAAAGAAATCAGCAACAAGGCGGGCAAGGGAACGGCTTTCTTTTGGGAGTTATTGTGGGTGTTTTAATCACCTTACTTTTTACTACCAAGCGCGGTCGTGCGATTCTAAAAGATGTCATGGAACATGGCTTTGAAAAGTTTTCTAACTTAGAAAAGCTCATGCAGGAAATTCAGGAAAAAGAATTAATAGAGGAGGAAGATGACGAGAATGGTAGTGATTATGTCCAGTCACAACCCGTTCCAGAGGCAATTGTCTCAGAGCCTGCAAAAGAAGAGACAAAAGTAAAAAAGCCAGCACCGGTTCCACCATCAACACCTGTTGCGCATAAAGAAATCAAAACAAAGGAGACTGAAGCTATTTCTCCGCATGTTGTACAAAGTGTCCCTATCGTCGAAGAAAAAAAGGAAGTTCCCAAACTAAAAGAAGCGAAAGAAGAAGTAAAAGTAGAGGAACCTCCTAAATCTTCTCACGGCAAGCGCTGGTTCCGCGGCCTGAGAAAGAGAAGTTAAGGAGCAAGTTTAAAAACAATAAAATTTTCTTCTATTTATGGTGAGGTTTTTTGGTTCTTGGTGGACGGAATGCTAAATAAACAAGTGTGAGAAAAATCCCAAGAATACCTACCGCAATATAAAAAAATAACCAATAGAGTGTAGAAACATCCACATGCTGCATAATTTACTCCTTCAACAACTTCAGTCCCAGTATAAAAAATATTAATGAGAAAGTCAATCCAAGCATACCCACAAAAAGTACTGTAATAGGTTCAGTTCTCGTTTGAAAAAATCCAAGTATGAGAGAAGCAAAAGTTAATTTCCCCATATCAAGAAAAAGTGTAGCTAATCCTTCTATTTGTCGTTTCGTCATATTTTAGAGGCCGTATTTTTTGATGTTGGCATTGTGCTCATCCAGTGTCTTTGCATAATGATTGTGGCCTGAATGATCTGAGACATAGAAGATATAGTCAGTTTGGGGTGCATTCACCACTGCTGTTAGGACATCTAGTCCCGGATTGGATATTGGTGCCGGAGGCAACCCGTTATGTGTGTAACTGTTGTATGATGAGTTGGGCAAGACATTACTTCCTGAATCCTGCAATGTAGGCCACCAGTTCTTTGATGTGCCCAGAGCATATTGGATTGTGGCATCAATATCCAGTGGCATGTTTGCTTTAATTCTATTCATAATAACGGAAGCAACAAGTGGTCTATCTTCTGGAAATTTTGCTTCACGTTCTACCATGGACGCAATCGCGACAATCTGCTCTTTCGTTAATTTTGATGATTGGACGTTGGGAATACTTGCATATTTTTTTTCAAAATTTGTTTTCATCGTCGTGGCAATCGTATTGATGTCAGCATCTTTTGCAAAGGAATATGTATCCGGGAAAAGATATCCTTCATCTCTATTCAATGTGTCCTCCCATGCTGGTTGATAATTTGAAAAATGCGCCTGCAAAATTTCCGCGACTTCTTCTGCACGTTTGCCCTCAGGTATCGTAACTCTCACATCGTTGGTTGCTGTTTGCAATACTTTGGCTATTTTAGAGGCTGACATAGCAGGGGAAAGTTGAAATTCACCAGCTTGAATTTTATTATCTGCATGTTGTTCTTTGATCAAAAAGTAGAAGAGGGTAGCATCTTTAATCAATCCTTTTGCCTTAAGATTATTGGCTATTTGATGGACACCTTCGCCTTTTGCTACAGAGAACGCTTGTTCTTTTGTATTTGCCGTATCAGCAGGTGCGGTACCATTAAACCACCAGATACCTGCTCCTCCAACAATCACAATAAGGAGAATAATTAAAAATGAAAATGGTTTCATATTTTATTTAAGAACGAACATGGGAAATTGTTCAAGAGAATCTTTCGCTTCTTCTAAATTATGTTCAGATTCGCTATAGAGTGTACAAAGTGTCTCATGGCGCGCAACACTTTCATTGTTCTTTTTGGACAGAAAAATACCGCTTTTTTTCTGAGCTGGCGCTCCGAGAATTTTGGCAATTATTGTAGCATTCTTACTGTCAATTTCGTGAACTATGCCGCTCTCTTTTGCCTTTACAGCATAGGAATATTTGCCAGGTTTTAAATCAGAACTAATTATAGCAGAATTGCCTCCTTGTGCACCAATAATTTGCCTCATTTTTTTCAATGCATGCCCGGTTGATAAGATATATTCTGCCCATTTCCGGCCATTCCCGAATTCATTTTTTATACGTGTTTGTAATTTGGGTGGAGAATCTTTCAGACAAAGATCAAGCAACATAGCGGTAATAATAAGCGCTTTCTCTTCAAGATCGTGCGGTCTATCATCAGTTTGTTCAAGTACTTTGAGTGCCTCTTTGGTTTCAAGTAACGGGCCTATACCACGTCCTGCCGGTTGTGTCGTATTATGAACAAAAACTCGCAGTGTAACGTCAAAACGTTTTGCGAGATATTCAAACTTTTTCTGTAAGCTTTCCGCATCTTTTTTATTGTGGACCTTAACATGTTTTCCATAGGGCAGGTCAATCACGATATGATTGGAACCAAAGGCAAGCTTTTTTGCCATAATTGAAACAAGAATTTTATCAAAGCTTTCAAGCATCAGTGGCTCTTCTACCGCAATAAGATCATCATCCGCCGGAGCTATATCCACTCCGCCACCCCACACAATACACGAATTTGTTTCTCGAACAATGCGATAAATAGCATCTTTGTCAAAAGTAACAGGTGCCAAAACTTCCATATCATCACCAGTCCCTCCTGGTGTCGTAATCGCTCGGGATGAACTTTTGGGAATCGTATAACCGGCAGCAGCGACGATAGGAATGACAATGAGTGTGGTTCGGGTACCGGGAACACCACCGATAGAATGCTTGTCCGCCACAATCCCAGGAAAGTGTAATTTCTCACCTGTCTCCATCATGGCTTTAGTGAGATAGTAGATTTCTTCATTGCTAAAACCCTTGGAGTAACCCGATGCTGCGAAGTATGTGGTTAAAATTTGTGGCAATTTATTATGGCTGATTTCATCCATAACCGCAAAAATTTCTTCGTAAGAGAGTCTTTTGCCGATAAGTTTTTTTTGAATTGCTTGTAGAGCGAGAGTATCTTCAGTCATTACTTCCCTTGGATCATGCGTAGTGTATCTTTAAAGAATGTTTTGATAAGCGAAAGAATAAAGTAAACCGTACTATTCAGGACCCGATTAATAAACGGCCATGCTTTCTTGAGCGTCCGCATATATCTCGATTCTTGTACATTTCCTTGCATAAATCTATTGTACTCACATCTGCTATGAAGTTTCAAGTTTGGATTTTATTACCAAGCGTTTCCATGTGGTTCCGGGTGGGGTACAGGTAATAATTGTGAGGTAACTTCCGTCGCTATCCTGTTGCAGATAGGAAGTATCGTCTGCATCAACAATATGAATATTAATTATTTTATAGGTGTACACTTGATTGCTGACAGTAACTTTGATAATATCATCAACTTTTAGCGTGTGGGCTGTTGCAAAAATAGCATGCGGGTTATGCGGGTCAAACCATTGTGGTAGAGTCGAATGTCCAAAAATTGCCGCATTACCAACATGTGGTGGAAGAGTCGTTCCGGGAAAGTGAATCAGATGGAGATTGACATTATTATCTGTATTCGAAACATACGCGTTATCAATTCCTAAGGTCGGAATAGAGAGATAGAAATTTGAAAGTGAAGAGGTAACACCAACTTCTTTATATGAGTTGGCGGTCGGTAGCCAGCTGTCGGAATTATGCTCGGCAATATCCGCTATTTGCGTTGCTGTATTCTTTAACAGGCTTTGGATAGAAGCCTGAGTGACCATCGTAGTCTGAGGGATGGGTGAGGCGAATGCCTGACTGGCAAAGGCGGGTTTTATATAAAGCTCATATGAGATCAGCGGGAAAAATGTATACATCCCCAAACAAAGACCAAGCATCAAGGCTAACAAGCCGGTAAATCGTGCAAAAATCCGTAGCTTTTTTCCAGCATTTTTTTTATAAACAACTTTTTTCATAGGTTATTGCGACTTAATTTCAACCGATATCTGATGAGGTAATCTCGGAAAGAGTGATGGGAGAAGTGGGATCGGTGGGGAAAATGTAATGTCTGCCTGTTGAACTTGTGATAATGAGCTCAACGTATTTTTCGCATCCCCAACTGATTTGTCTTTAATATTGTTTATGATATCTTGTTGATCCATATTCGGAAGTATGCCGGCTTCAAGGAGAACTGTCGCAGTTGCCGTGTTTTTCGTTTTCAGTGTTGCACTACCAACAGTCGCATTGAGTGTCTTATCCGCCAGGTTGCCACCTTGAGGCGCTTTATCCTTAAGAATCGTTTTGGCATAATCATTTAAATCACTTTTTGTATAGGCAATACCATTAAAGACAACATTTGCATTCAGAGAAACTTGTTTGGCTTCGTCATTGAGGCTTTTATCAAAGTGTTGCGCCTGAACTGACGGATCACTCACAATTGGTAATACTGCCTCATCGCCTGATGCTTGGGAAGTGAGTTTTTTCTGAGCATCTCCTTGGACACTTTTTACGATATTGCTTCGCAACGTGGCGAGATCTTCATTGGAAACAACCGTAACAGTCTTTTTGGAGCCACCTGAAAAAGCATTATCATTTTTTGCAGCGATACTGCTGCTCCCAGAAACTGCAAATTTTGTTCCTGTCGGTTCATTCCCATCTGTTCCTAAATCTTTTGCGGCAACGCTGGCATCGGTTGTCCCTGGTTTGGTCCCTGAAAAAATATCGCCACTGGAGGAAGCAACTTTTACATCATTATTCAACAGAAAAACTTGGCCGTTGCTCGCTGTAAGTTGTGTGCCGCTACTGAGTGACACAGTACTACTGGATGTGTTGTAAATGGTGACTGTTCCTTTTGCTTTATCTCCTACATCTTTTTTGCCTGTTGCGGGAGTCGAGACTTGCGCGTTAATTGATGTTGAGACACTTTTGGCCGCAATCATATTGTTGGGAAAGTCATTGGATCCGTCAACGGAAAAGGTAACGGTATTTTTCTGATCAACCATGTTTGGCGTCAGTGTCAGCACCACATGTGCTTTCGTTCCATAGAAATAAAACAATGAGATACCAACGACGAGCAAAATAACCGCTGCGACAGGAATAATTATTTTGAGTGAAGACTTATTTCCGGAAAATTTATTAAAAACGCCCGAAAAAGAAGGCATACGTATTTCTGCCAATGGATTTCTGCCTTTGGATCCAGCGCGTGAAGAACGAAGAGCTCGTTCATTTTCAAGTTCATCATCAGGTTCCGCAATAGAACTTTCGTGAAGATAGGAAGGTGCACTCTTTGTTTCTTGTGCTGCTTGATCAATATCCTGATCCACGACAAACCCAAAGTCACTTGCTTCCTCAGCGAGCAATGCTGCTTCTTGTTCTTGGGTTTCACTATCGTTGATAGGTGTTTCGTCATTGATGGCCTCTTCATCTACAGCGAGCGCTTCCTCATCTTTCAGATTTGGTGTCACTTTTGTTAAGGTTTCATGTTTGGGCTCACTCACGCGCAGTCCCATTTGCGTCGCAGCACCATTCATAACTGCTCGTAGATCAAAATTTTCAGGCAACACGGTTACTTGCGGAACATGCAAGAAAGGCAAACTTTTACTCCAATGGTGATGCAAGAATGCTTGACTGGTGCGCTCATCCGCTTTGCTTTGGAATATCACAATACGTGCAGGAAGCACAGGTACGCTAAAAAGACTGAGCAGTTTGTCGACCGTTGCCGGTACTGATTCAAGTTGCGGACTACTGACTGTCTCCAGCACTTTTCCTCCTCGCAGCAAACTTAAAGTAACTGTTTTTTTAGCGACTTGCGCAAACAACGCTGAAAGGGGCGCTCCTTCTTCGTCTTGCATAAGATGCGTGACAGCTTCTACTGTCACCATAAAGCCAAGTGGTTTCAGATCTAAGGCATCACAAACTTTTTTTAATCTTTCCAGATATTCCTTTTTAATTTTTTTCGTCTCTGGTTCAACCCAACTGTCTTTGACACCAAACACGGTTTGGTGCGTTTGGATATCTGGGGGTAAGACTTCTTCAGCACGACTGATCGCTTTATCCGCGGTGTTTACTAAAGCATCCACAGTAAAGTCATGGTCACCTTCATTGAAAAAGGCTTCACTGGAGTTGATTTTTTTCAATGCTCCTGCGACTTCTTGTAAAATGATAGCACTTATTTTTTCATCAGTTATGATGAGTGAGAGGTAATAGTCGGATTCTTCTTGTTTTTGTTTTAGAAATGGAATGGGCAGCTTCATAATGTTTCAGGTTGGATATTGTTATCCAACTACAGCATAAACTCTTCGCAATCTATTGCCAAGGTTCTCCTGCTTTATTATTTTAAACGATTTTACCTTTTCTGTAAATTCGACATGCGGTCCACCGCAAAATTCAATCGAATATGCTTTCTCTGGATGTTTGGAGTCACCGCCGATGAAATAAATTTTTGAAGTATCTGCATAGGTATCTTCAAACAATCCAATAGCTCCAATTTTTTTCGCTTCTTCAGTCGGAATCATCTCAAAATTAACCGGTAAGTTTGCTTTAATTTTTTTATTTACGATCTCTTCAAGATGTTTGACTTCTTCCTCGGTGAGTTTGCGGTCAAAGTTGAAATCAAATCGTACCCGTTCCTCAGTGATATTTGATCCTGATTGATGTAGCTCTTTACCAAACATATCGCGCAGCGCTTGATGCATCAGGTGTGTGGCAGTATGACCCATGACAGTTTTTTCCTGGTGATCCGACAGACCACCCCGGAATTTCTGTCCAGCTCTTTGTTTACTCAGTTTCTGGTGTTCCTCCATAAGCTGAGCAAATTTTTGTCGGTCAAACCAATAACCTAAACTCGCAATTTGAGTAGGAGATAAGCCATGTGTTGTATAAAGAATGAACGCATCATCTGCAGAAATAGTTTTTAACTCATTTCCAAACTCATCAAGCCTCTTAACGCTTACTGCATCAGTTGTTTCTCCAGAATCGAGTAAAGCATATTTTTTATCAATATGTTTCTTTGCTTGATTCAAGGTTACACGATAGTTATTCGTTTCTTCAAGAATTGTATTTACAATATTTTCGCAATTTTGCTCTAATATACGATCGGTTTCTTTATATTGATCTATAATCGTTTCAATAATAGATTTAATTGGTAGGTTCATCTCATCAATTCCTCTTAATATATTAATGTTGTCAAAGGCGCGTCTTATAAGTCGTCTCAGAATATATCCTTGGTCTTTATTGGCAGGTTTAATACCTGCGTTACTAATAAAGACACTCGCAACTATATGATCAGTAATAATACGCATACTTAGTTGATTTTCTTTGTAATCCTTCTTCGTTGTCTTTTCGATTGTGTCGATAACTGGCTTTAACAAACTTGATTGAAAAACATCAGGTTGATGCTCAACAGCAATGAGAAGTCTTTCTAAGCCACCGCCAAAATCAACATTAGGTTTTGGTAATGGTTGCAATGTGCCATCAGGGCGTTTTTTATATGCCATAAAAACCGCATTACCAATTTCAATATAACGTCCACAGTCACAATTTAGATGACACTGTTCCGTTTTAAAAGGAGAATTTTCATGCAGCATAAGATCATCTCCAAAATCATAAAATATTTCGCTACTTGGACCACCTGGTTCCCCAGCTGGCATTTTGTCAGGCGGGCCGGAACGAGACCACCAATTCTTGGTTGCATCGTAGGAGAAAATTCTTCCTTCACTATCTACGCCTGCTTTGGCAAAGAGATCTTTCCAGATTGCTATTGCTTCATTATCTTCAGGGATTTCATCAGTACCTTTAAAAACGGTGACAGAGAGTCTTTTTGCATCGATATGTAATTCTTGAGTGATGAATTCATAAATCCACGGCAGTTGTTCTTTCTTAAAATAATCACCCAGACTCCAATTGCCGAGCATGCGGAAAAATGTAGTATGCCGGTTGTCCCCAATTTCATCAATATCAACAGCGCGAAATACGTTCTGAACGTTGACAAGTCTTGTCCCTTGCGGATGTGTTTCACCCAATAAATAGGGAACGAGTGGTTGCATGCCGCTTGAAGTGAAAAGGGTGGTGGGATCGTTCTGGGGGACAAGGGGCGCATTGGCTATGCGTTTGTGGCCGCGTTTTTCAAAGAAGGAAATATATTTAGTAACAATATCAGAGGCTTTCATAGTAGCAACTATTATAGCACGGGAAGGGAATTTTTGAAAAAAGAGAACATGAGCCATATGGAAGCTGGGCTCTATGATTTACTTATAAATATAGCCAGCGAAAAACAGAATGGCATATTTTATTGAAGAGTAATTTTCATACAGCTGTGCATGAAAAAATGTGGCAGATATGCTAAAGTGGCTGCTCACTGCCATGATAAAACTTGCCCTGTCCACTGATGAAGTTT
>JBBSGT010000005.1:0-54177 GCA_038253825.1 Candidatus Levyibacteriota bacterium | reverse complement strand
TTGGTTCAATGCTTGGTTACTGTGCAAAAACTAATGGACTTTGCCAGGTGGTATAATTATGCAACCCAAATATTACCTCTCTCAGAAAGAAATTTATCAATTCCTTCGGTTTTCAATGACTCTATTATACGTGGTATAATTCATCAAATGGTTCACCTACAAGAAAAACAAATAATTGAGCATATCATTGCTGCAATTGGGTCAAAAACGGAATCAGATTTAGTTGAATTTAAAGATGCTCGTTCAGGTATACCAACCGACTTATGGAAGGCTATTACTGCATTTTCAAACAGCCCTGGGGGCGGAATGGTTGTGTTTGGGGTCTCAGAATCTACACAACACCCACGTAATGTAAGTATTGTTGGTAAGCTCGACTTAGCAACTCTTCAAGAAAAAATTGTATCTCTCATGGAACAAAAAATCGCAAACAGGGCTGAATACTCACTGAAAATAGTGAAGTGTGAGGGGCATGAACTGCTTGTGCTGTTGGTTGATGAGACTCCTAAAGAGAACAAACCATGTTATTGTACAGATCTTGGCATGGATAGAGGAGCTTGTGTGCGTTCTGGCAATGCTAATAGGCAAATTACTGAAGAGGAGTTAAGGGCGTTTTTAAGATATACTCCTGCTTACAACTATGATAAAAGAGCTTTAGAACAGCCACTTTCAATTCTGTCAGAAGACAAAATTCAAACATATCTTGATAAAAGTGCTGTAAGAACGAAACGAATCTTTCCAGCAGGTACAAATGACCTCACAGTACAAAAGAACTTAGGCATAATTGCGGAGTATGACGGAACTAGGTACCCAACATTAGCTGGAACAATGATATTTTCTTCTGAGCCACCACAGCAAATTGATGAACTTTCTCGATACATCATCAGATGTGTACGTTACGCAGGAAGCACCACATCAAGTTCAATAATCGATAAGGCCGACATATATGGGACTTTAGATTTTCAGGTCGATGAAGTACTCAAGTTCATCTTACGTAACATACGTACAGAAGCAAAAATAGTTGGTAGTAAAAGAGTAGAAACACCCGAGTATCCCGAATTAGCTTTAAGAGAGGTTATCGTTAATGCCGTCGTTCATCGCGATTATTCAAACAAGGGTACGTATGTACAAGTTACAATTTTCTCTAACAGAATTGAAGTTTCTAATCCTGGTACACTACCTCCAGGAGTAACTATTGAGAATCTTAAAAATGCGCAATTTAGTAGGAACGACGTAATTGCGAAGATTATGAGAGATCTTGATTATATGGAAGAGTTTGGTCGTGGTATCGACCTAATTTATTCTAAGATGGCAGAGTGGGAACTTGTAGAACCTATCTTTAAGAATGTTTCAAATACCTTCAAAGTAACGCTGTTAGGCAAAAAATTCAAAGAGTTATCTGAACGGCAGGTAATGATCTGGGCGCAGTTACAAGATAAAAGTCAAATCACTGCAGGTGTGGTTCATAGCTTATTGCGTGATTTGTCACGTGCAACCATTAACAATGATCTAAAGAAAATGGTCGAGTTAGGTTACCTCGAAATTAGAGGTACATCCAATAATATCTCCTATATACTCAGCCCTAAAACTTAGAAGCGTTTAGAAGCGTTTAGAAGCGTTTAGAAGCGTTTAGAAGCGTTTAGAAGCGTTTAGAAGCGTTTAGAAGCGTATATATTTTTGAGGCTAATTCTGATCATATATCCATTATTTGCGGGTATTAGCGATTAGAAGCGTTTTTAAATGATTGTGTGGAGATGTCCGGCAGTGAACCGGAGTCCGAGTAAAATTAGTTAAAACATCTACAAGCGTAGTCGACTATTTTGATTCACTTTGCCTTTTCCTGTCGACCGGAGTAACAAAGCATAGGTTAATAAATACAATAAAAGTCAAACCATTCTTTTAAGGTTTTCCCCACCTGTGTTGTTGCCTATACAGTCCCAGTGAGGAAAGACATATATAAACAGGCTACTCGATTAACTTAACGCTAATTGGTTGCCAACAAAGTTCGAGCCTGTAAGGGCTTTGAGCTCTGCGAGAGTTTCGTCACGCATAGCTACGAGCTTTGCTCTCATGCTAGTGTTAGCATTTATTTTTTGACCTCGTTTTACGACTATTGATCATCGTCGGCTTGCAGTTTTAAGGTACTTTTCTCGTCGAATCAAATCATCCCCAGTTAAAAATTAATTGTTTAATTTCTATAGCGAATGTCGAATTTTACTTTCTTTCGATAAGCGACTTTTTGCCTCGCAACTCTCTTTCTGTATCTCTGTCAATGTCCCGGTTTCTGATTGCTTCTTTTTTATCTGTTTTCTTTTTTGCCTTAGCTAAGGCTACTTCAACTTTGATTCTGTTATGGCTAGTATACAACGAAACAGGCACGATTGTCAAGTTTGATCCGTCCATTTTTGACTTCAATGAGATGATTTCCTTTTTGTGTAAAAGAAGTTTTCGAGTGCGGGTTTCTTCAAATGTATCGGAGCGGGCGAAGGCATAGGGATAAATTTTGGCATTGACGAGTTGGGCTTGTCCATGAAGAATCCGCACAAAACTCCCCGATAAATCGGCATGACCAAGTCTTACTGCTTTTACTTCGGCGCCAACGAGATTAATTCCAGCCTCAAAATGCTCCTGCAATGTGTAATCAAATGTCGCTTTGCGATTGATAATTTTCATGCTCTCATTATACCCCACTGGTTGTATTTTGAAAGGACATAACTTTTTGTAGCTACATTTTGCTATACAATAAAACAATGAGACTTGCGCAACAGTGGGTACTTGTCCTATTATTTGTTCTTATTTTTGTTGCATTTCTTCTGCGAGGAATTGCAGTCCCGGATCCTGACTTTGGATGGCATATTCGTGCTGGTAGCGATATATTATACAATGGTATTCCGTATACAGATCCGTTTTCTTACTCGATGCCGAGTTATCCATTTGTGGATCATGAATGGTTAACCAATGTCATTTGGGCAAATACTTTTAACAAATTGGGATTGCTTCCATTATTACTTTTGTCTACTTTTTTTGCAGTGGGGAGTTTATTATTGCAGGCTAGTATTGTCGAAAAGAAATGGGTGAGTATTCTCCTCTTTTTGGCTGGAGGAACGCTTTTTGAATTTGTAGGAGTTCGTACACAGCTTATTACTTGGTTCTTTTTATCATTTCTTCTTTGTGTTCTTTGGCAAAAAAAGTTGTGGCAACGATGGAAATATTTTCTCCCATTCTTATTTTTCCTTTGGGCAAACCTCCATGGAGGATTTGGTATTGGCATTGGTGTCTTAGGAATTGTTCTCGTGGGAAGAATTTGGGAAGAAAAAAAGTTGGTAAAAGAGCGAATGGTTATTCTCGGTCTTTGTATTCTGGCGACACTAATTAATCCATTTGGTATCAGGTTGTGGGGAGAATTCTTGATGCAATTAACCGATACGCAGATACGAGGGACTATTGCTGAATGGTATCCTGCCATTTACTTCACCAATATCGCGTTTTGGATTTATTTTTCGTTATCAGTCTTTTTCATCGTTAGGTATCGTCGGCACTATACGTTGACTGAGTTGTTTCTTTATTTTTTCCTTCTCATCGAAGGACTCCTCAGCATGCGCAATATCCCTCTTTGGATAATTGCGTCTTTTGCCTTAACAATGCGTGGCTTTTCTTTATTGGAAAAAGATGCTGTCAAACACAAGTATGGAAAAAAACGATTAGTAACTGCTTATAAAGGTTTTTTCATTATTGCCCTGATATTCTTTTTACCACAAGTTGCTTTCTTTTTTTATGGTACCTATGTGTTGAAAATAAATCAACATCTGTATCCGAGAGACGCTGTGATTTATATCGGGCAGCATGTGCCAGAAGAACAGATTTTTTCTTCTTATGATTGGGGTGGTTATCTTGATTGGCAATTGCCGCAAAAGAAAGTATTTATTGATGGGAGAATGCCGAGTTGGCGTTGGCAAGCCAATAAAAAAGGAGAAAGTAATTATGCTTTTGATGATTACAGAAAAGTCTTGAAGGGAAAAATCACGTTTGGGGCATTTACGGATAAATATCATATTAGTACGCTTCTTGTCCCAGTAGGAGATTTAACACAACCTTCGATGAAACTTTTTGGTATTACTTTTTCAAAGAATAGTTTTTTGAGTAAAATCTTTTTATCAGAGTTTTCATTCTATGGAGTAATACAACAAGTAAGAAATATGGGTTGGCGAGAAGTCTATTGTGACAAAACCGCGGCTATTTTTGAAAAGCCACAAACTGTTCATGAGAACAATGGCTCATAAATTAATTTGCCAAACTTTTCCTCCGGACAAAACTAAAATCTCTTTGCTCTTTTCAGAAACAGTGAAATCAGTTGCTTTCCCAAGCAGAGGATTCATATATGCATTTTGATAGGCGCCGTGTTTATCAAACTGTACAATCCTGCTCGTTCCCTGATCAAGAACATACACATGCTCCATGCTGATGTCAGTGACAAGCTTGATAGGACTCTTTAATGGGTTTTGTAGACCTGTTATTTGTACTCCGTTGGATTTGCCTTTCGTGTACTCGAGGAGAGAACCGCCTTTGAGGACGAGCCACACTGATCCATCAATGGCCATACCTGCCGCTTGTGAGAGATCAGGTGCATTGCTTACAAAATACGATGATTTACCAAACCCGCCCGATCCTACCACAAATTTCAGGACACCACCTTTTTGATCAAGCACGTAGATATTCCCTTGATAGGGAACGATTGCTTGGGGTGAACTCCAGTAATTGGTATTTTTGATAATATCTTTCTTGTCACTGCTGGCTTTTGAAATCGTGCTTATTGCAGTTGTCGTAATCATATACACATCATTTGCATCTTCTCCAAAGGCAATGCCATCCTTGTTCGATTTTTCAATTTGCAGTAATGAATTTTTATTTGGCGTAACTTCTTTAGTCGCAGTGGTTTGTCCGGTCGTACTCGTATTGAGTGAACTTTCAACTTTGACCAAGAGGGAGTCCATTTGGTTATAATAATCTGAGCCCTTTTTGATTTTTGTTTCACCGTCTTTTAATAAGCTCTCTGCTTTTTGATAATTTTCCTGACTGAGCTGAGGATTTAAGGTCTCCAAACCTTGGCCTGTCTGATAATCCTGCTGCGCTTGTGGATAAATACTTTGGAAAAACGCTTTTTGCTGATTATCTGTTTTTTTCTTTACGGTAAAGAATATACTTGCACCGAGCAACAATAATAAAATCAGCGCAATGTTAAGAAAAAGTTTACGTCGATGCGAAAGATGGAAATTGGTATGAGGAAGTGACGGCAGTGAAAAAGATTTTTTAGCTGACTGTTCTTTTTCAGGCGGTGCCTCTTCAGATAATTCTTGTTCAGGAATTCTAAGGTTGTCAGAGTCATAGAGTGTACCTACTGTTTGTTCTTCGGGTTCTGCCAGTTCTTCGGATGGGACTTCTTCTGTAATCATTTTCTCAGTGTGTGATGCGCCGCGATAGGTAATGACAATAGCTGCCAGTGTTCCGTTATCTTGTGCATGCATTTGGGGGGAAAGTGCTTCCACAATATCATTGGGATGTTCAAGGTCAAGGGCATGTCTTACTGTCTCATGGGGAATTTCTTGCGCAAAGGGTCCTGTCTCAATAACAATGGTATCGCCATTTTGTAAAAATCCTGAGGCAGTTGTGATTATGTTGGTAGATGTTTTATGTTTCTGGAGGAGAACTCCAACTTTTTCCTGGCGTTTCATGACGACTTTTCCGCTGCCTGCAATAAAAATAGAAAGCATACTCTCCTTAAAAAAGGTGAGAGTGATTGAAGCTTCGATGTCTTGTGGTATTTTTTCAAGGCTGATTTGCATTGCCTTTTTGATGTGTTCTGTGTCTTTTTGTTCGAGAGTAAAGAATTCTGATTGAAGAACATCAAATAATTCTTTTCCTACTGATTGCAATGAAAATTCTTCAGGAGCATTTTGGGTCGCCAAAGAAATACAGACAAAAAGATTCCCGGCATTATATGATTGCGACCACGCTGTATCGGTGGGAGTTGCTACCAACTTCGCAAAAGAAAGACTGGATTGTGCGGCAGAATAGGAGTCGGGCATTACGTTATACTATAACAATTGTGGCAATAAAAAGCGAGACCGCGAGCAAAAAGAAAATCCAAGTAATGGTCTGCAACGTTACTGATGCGTGAGCACCTGTTACCTGAATTGTCCTGTTGAGGGCTCGCACTCGATTGAGGATAATAAATGTGTAAATAATATAGACAAAAAACAATATGAGAATAAGAACCTTAAAAAGGAGCATTAAACTATTGGCTTGAATAAAGAAAAGCGCGTCATTCATATTATGTGCCACTCCCTCCTTGCAATTGTTTTAAATCAGAGATGATGTCGGCGACTTTGTCAGGTTTGGGTGCTGCGTTAAATACAAACTGACTACCAACATTTTCGAGGATAATATGCACATCCCCATAATTAAAAAAGCTTTGGAAAAACCCTCGTTGTGTGAAGGAGACATCAACAATATTTGCAACGTTAGTCTCTGAGAGGTTATGGTTTAGGATATTGGTAGAATCCAGATCAATGACTCGCTTTTGCGTGACTAAGCCGACGTTATAAAACCAACTAATAAAATTAATTAAAGCGAAGTTGAGAACAAGCGCATAATAGAACGCCACAACCATAAGAATAAATTGATGGGAAAATATAAACATAGTAAAGCTGGTAGCGTTCAGTACCCAGAAAAAAAGCGGCGGCACAAACAACAAGAAGAGCGCAGAGCCTATCCAAGGAATATTGGTTATAAAATGCCTTCTGAGAAACAAGACAACTTGTTCATCGTCTTCCTGATTGATAAATCTAACACCGGTAGGATTAGCACAATAGGCAGAGAAAAGACCCACACTATCGGAGTGGTCAGGTAATGATGAGGATAGTGCTGAGGGTTTGGTTACTGAGAGATTCTTTTCAGACAGAGGATGCGGTGCCACAGCAAGTTTCGTCTCCTGCTGATCGTTTGGGAGTGTAAAAATATCAGGCATAATAATATAACCGTATCATGAACACGTATTATAACACAAGGTGTGGCTGGGATTGCTATTTAAGCTCAACGTTATAGAGTGGCCCGACAATTTGGATATTTGCGGGAGCACGCAAATTAAAGAGTGTTTTGAAATTACTTCCCGAAATACTATGACTGCCACCATCGCCATTTATAGTAACGGTTGTTGTCGTTCCTGATCCGAAATCGGCACTTACCGAGATATTTGAAACATTGGTATATGGTGTAACTCCGTGACTTTTGAGCTGTTGTTGGACTTGGGATGCGTCCCATGTATCCGGGATATCTTTGTCAATTTGAGAAAGATGTGATGTCGTACTACCATCGGTAAGAGCGAGTAAAATAGTATTTACGATATCAGCTACATCGCTTGAGCTGAGCCATGCTGTTCCATTGGCAGAACTTCTGGAACCCCAATCACAGTAGAACCATGGTGAAGCTTTATCATACGCATTACTATTGAGAGAAGCAAAGCTATTTGCAGGAGCAGTTGTGTCTTGAGCTGTCTTCGTGTAAGATGTAGCGCTCCAGCCAATATCTGCGGATGCATGGGTGTATCCACCATGAGTGGAAGAGAAAAATGCATTAATCGGTTGACCACCTGAGGTCATCACTTGCCCTGATGTTGCATTTACGGCATCGATCCATGACTGTGCATTGAGCTCAGTTTTGACTTCCTGGAAACTTTGATTTGGCGCAACAGTAGTACGGCCAGCTGTGATCGCATGCATTACATATGAGCGTGCTGCTATTGCCTGTGCTTTCAACGATTCAGATGGCCAAGCACTGGGCATTTCATAGATATGCTTGAGGTAATCTTCCACATTAAACGATTGATTGGAGAATGATTCGCCTGATTCATTACTGCCATTGACAGTAACAGTCGTTGAAGATGTGGGCATATTTGTGACTTGGAAATTGGCATAATAAGCATTGAGAATGTCATTATAACTTTGACCTGCCTCGGCTCGACCTTTTGCACCATATTGATTAAGACCGACGCGGTTTGGCACGCCATACGAAAAGAACCCAAATTTTGTTCCCCCAAACCCCGGATCTCGATATGGATTTAAATCACTTGAGCAACCACCACTACTGGTATATGCGGTGCTTGGAATATTGAGTGTTGCATATTTTTGGGCTATGATTTGTTGTTGCTGTGCGGATAGCGCAGAGATTTGTCCAGATAATTGTGACTGATAACTTTTTGCGCCAGAAACAACTTTATCCAATTTTGCCGTTTCGGCATCAAGACTTGCTTTGGACGCGGCTAATGCCGTTTGTTCTTGTTGCAACTGGGTTTTCTTTGTTTGGAGATCATTAATTGTCAGGGCAATATTGGTAATAATCGATTTATCTTGTTCGGTCTGGGCATGTTGATAGGCTAGTGTTTGGGTCATATCGGACATTGAGGCCTCTGAGAAAAGCGTCAAGAGAGGATTAGCATAGTAGCTTTTGACGTAAAAGTCACGGATTGTTTGCGAAATAATCGTTTCTTTTTCGGCTAGGTTGGCATAACCACTATCAATTTGTTTTTTCTTCAGAGCGATATCAGATTCTATGCTGCCAATTTGGTATTTAATACTTGATATTTGTTTTTGTTCATTATCCAGTTGCGACTGCAGTGGCTGCGTCTCAGCAACAGATTTCGTTAATTCATCATTTAATTGGGAAAGTTGTTGGTTAACATCATCAAGTTGGTCAGCATCGGCCAGATGTACATTGATCGCTAACGGAAGAACCGTGAGTGTAAAAATAAGAAATAGAGCCAGGATTTTTTTAATGGGCATATATTTGATTATATCAGATATTTCCAAATGTATATAAATATGCTACTATGAAAAAAATAAGCTAGAGTTTTTTATATGCTCCTATGAATGAAACATCATCCTTTCAACAACCGGCCTATGTCCAAAAGACAAGTAATAAGAAACGGCTGCTTATTATCTTTTTTATCATTTTGCTCCTTCTTATCATTGGACTTGTCGGTTTATATTTTCTAGGAGGAAAAACAAAACAACAATCAACGCCAACCAAACCTATCCCGACAGCAGAACCATCGCCTACCATAGTCGCAACTCCGATAGCCTCGAATTCAGCAACGATAACTGCCACACCCTCTGCTGGTACAAAACTGGATCGCAGTACTTTACAGGTCAGTGTGCAAAACGGCAGCGGAACGGTCGGAGTTGCGCAAAAAATTGCTGATACGTTAAAAAAGGCTGGTTATATAAAGGTAACTACGGGGAATGCTGATGCGTATACGTACGAGGGAATCACTATTCATGTTAAGAAAAAGTATCGTGACTATTTGCCTGTCTTGCAAAAAGATCTCGCTACTGCAAATCCAAAAGTTAACATAAAACCAACAGTTGATGATACTATCAAGACTGATGCTGAGGTTATCGTGGGACACTACTAGTTGGAGTTTGTACATTTTATGAAAGTATATTTAGCAACAGATCATACAGGACTTGCTTTAAAAGATAAGGTTTACAAAGCGTTATTGGAATTAGGCTATGATGTGGAAGATTGTGGGACGTATAGTTATAACAAAGATGACGATTATCCTGATTTTATAGCAAAAGCGGCAAAGGCTGTCACCCAAGATCCGATGAGTAACCGGGGTGTGATTTTTGGTGGTTCTGGACAAGGAGAAGCAATAGTTGCTAATAAATTTAAAGGTATTCGCTGCGCACTTTTTTACACTCCTGTTGTTCCTGTGCAAACCGTCGATATCGAAGGAGATAAAAGTACTGATCCTTTTGAAATGCTTAAGTTGACGCGAGAGCATAACGGTGCAAATATGCTTTCTATTGCTACGCGTTTTCTCACAGAGGAAGATGTCTTAAAAGCAGTCAAATTGTGGTTAGATACAACTGATCCCACAGGCGAACGTCATTTGCGAAGAATTGAAGAGATTAAACAAATTGAGGAGAAAAATAATGTTTGAGATAATTCCGAGCCCCGGCACTGAAAATAAAAACTGGGATCAAATAGAAAAGAAAATTGAGCTGGTAAAACCTTTTGCAAAAACAATTCATATCGATGTCATTGATGGAAAATTTGCCAACAATACTACTCATATCGATCCTGAACCGTTTCGAAAATATACAAAGGAAATGCCGAGCGGTGAGCGGGGACTGCTTCTGGGTGAAAAAGGGTTCGTGTTTGAAGTTCATCTGATGGTTGAAGATCCAATAAAACATCTAAAAACATGGGCTGATGCAGGTTTTCACCGTTTCATCGGACAAATCGAAAAAATGTCGGATCAAGAAGCTTTTGTGGCGCAAGCCCAATTATATGGTGAAGTTGTTCTGGCTCTTGATAAGGAGTCTCCACTGGATGCCATAAAAGTTTCACTTGAGGATTTGGACGGCTTGCTTGTGATGACAATCCAAGCTGGATTTTCCGGGCAAAAGTTTGAAGAAGAACTTTTAGAAAAAGTTAAAAAAGCTCGGGCAAAGTCGGAATATTTGCCTATCGAAGTGGATGGAGGCATTAATGATGAAACAATTGCCTTGGCAGCTGTAGCCGGTGCGAATCGTTTTGTGGCGACGAGTTTTCTTTTTAATCTTGATACGCCACAAAAACAATATGCGTTATTGCAAAAGCAGCTTGATGAAGTCACATCAGCTCAAAAATTAGAGCAATAAAAGCATTACTGCTGAAAGTATCACAACAAGAGCAATAAGAACGCCCACGAGTATAAGTGTTTTGTTCCCTGATCTACGATTATAAAGGCTACGCTCTTGTTCTATCTCTGGTATGGCATCGGTTTGCTTGGACATACGCTTTATGGAGTTGGTGTTGGCGCTGCTACTGCGCAACTAATACAATATCTGTTTCCCGCAGCATCTATCATCACTGTCTCATCACGCTGCTCAACATTTTGGGTTTGACCGGCTGCAGCTTTCGCATTGGTAGTGGTATCGATCCAAACTTTCTCCGTCGTGATATTTGGCTTTTTTGGTTCCTTCCCTTTAATCAAATATTCAAATCGCGTCGGGCAGCCTCCTGCACTTTCTGAAGCTATCAGTCCTGTGTTCGAACAGACGTATTTGCCATAAACATCCGGTGGTTTTTGGGGAACTTCAGGTTTTTTCCCTTGAACCAAATGACTCATAATATCATGCCAAATTGGCGCCGCCCCGGTAATACCTGAGACTATTCCGTCCATCGGCGTGTCATCATTATTACCTACCCATACAGCTACAAGATAAGAAGGAGTGTAGCCAATTGTCCAGTTATCTCGATAATCATTGGTCGTACCTGTTTTGACTGAGACATGTTGCTTATCGATCTTTAAGGCAGAACTTGGGCCGAAAGCAGGAGTTCTTGCTGCATTATCTGCAAGAATATCGGAAATAATAAATGTCACATCAGATGGCAATACTCGTTTTCCAAAGATAGGACTTGATGGTGGTTTGTATTCTTCAATAACATTTCCGTGACGATCAGTAATCTTCAAAATAGGATGGAGATCAATGCGATATCCTTGGTTCGCAAAGACGCCAAAAGCAGTAGCCATATCAGTCATCAATACTTCACCACCACCAAGTGTCAAAGATAAACCATACCGTGAAGGATCTTTAAAGGTAGTGATACCCATATCTGTGGCTGTCTTAATCATTCCTTCTACCCCATTGATTTTCAACATTTGGACTGCAGGAATGTTATAAGAATTTGCAAGTGCATAACGCATCTGGACAATACCATGGTAGCGAAGATCATAATTGTGCGGGCAATAAGGCTTGCTTGATGGATCAGGAAAACACGTCGGCGCGTCAACAAATGGTGTGGAAGCTGAATAACCGTTTTCCAAACCAAGCGCATAATTGATAGGTTTGATTGAAGATCCTGGTTGGCGTAAGGCAATGGTTGCGTTGACGTTGCCTTGTTTGGGATCAAAATAATCTTTACTTCCTACCATCGCCAAAATTTCTCCTGTTGCCGGATCAGTGACAAGTGCAGCGCCGTTACCGACATGATACTGTGCGACATCAGCAACTTGTTTTGCCACGTCTTGCTGGGCAAAATTTTGCACATTGAGATCAAGACTGGTTCGGATTTTAAAACCTCCTTCTTCGACTGCTTGTTCTCCATATTTTTTAATAAGCAAATCGCGTACATAGAAAATAAAATGCGGAGCTTTAATCGGGTTAGTAATTTTTTGAAAGGTAACTTGTTCTTTCAGGGCATCATTCTGCTGTTTTTTTGTGATATAGCCTTGTTCATACAAATTCTTCAATACTTGTATTTGCCGTGCTTTTCCCAGTTCAGGATGCGAGCCATAGGGAGAAAAGGTACTCGGTGCCTGCGGCAAGGCAGCCAAAAATGCTGTTTGAGCAAGTGACAACTTACTGATATCTTTCCCGAAATAGGTTTGTGCACCTGCTTCTACGCCATATGATGTGCCCCCATATGGTACCTGATTAAGATACATTTCAAGTACTTGATCTTTCGAATACATGATTTCTGTAGCGAAAGCAAGGATCACTTCTTTCATTTTCCGTTGAATCGTTTGTTCAGGCGTAAGGAGACTATTTTTTACTAATTGTTGCGTCAACGTGGAACCTCCTTCTATTTGTTTATGGACAAAAATAGAATATGCTGCTCGGGTTATACCGCGTAAATCAACAGCGCCGTGATGGTAATAGTCTTTATCTTCAATAGCAATGGTTGCTTCCTGCATTTGTTTAGGAATTTTTGCGAGTGGAACAAATGTCTGATTGCGATTGCCATATAATGTATAGAGCAACTTCCCATTGCGGTCATATATCTGACTTGAATAAGAAGCTGTATTATTGCTCAACTTTGTCGGTGAAGGAAGGTCTTTAATAATAAAAAGATAGAAAGTCCCAAGTATAATGACTCCAAGAATAACTGCCAAGAGGAAAAATAAGAGGCCTTTACGTTTGATCGACATTTTGCCAACTTTAGTAATAGTTTTTTTGTAGCGCTTGATCATATACCCAACTCGTTGTATTTTGAGAGGACAACACTCCTTTTTTTATTTTAGCAGATTTTCTTTTTTGTATCTTGCAGAAATTGCGTATAATAGAAGTATACTATGGATATTATGATGCAATTCTTTTCCTCGCTTCCTCTCCATCTGGGAGGAATTAACTTTTTGGATATAATTATCATCTTGGTAGTAGTATTCTACGCACATGAAGGCTACAGCTTGGGTTTTAGCTTGGCTCTCCTTGATTTAATAAGCTTTATCTTCTCTTTTATTGCGGCGTTGAAATTTTATAACACCGTTGCTTCGCTCTTGATCCTCTTCTTTGGTATGCCGCTTGGTCTTGCCAATGCCGTTGGTTTTTTTCTTATAGCTTTCACAAGTGAAGTCATATTGTCTTTATTAGCACGACGTTTCGTGCATCTATTGCCAGGTTTGCCGCGGGGAAACAGGATCGCAGATGCGTTAAAAGCTGCTGATCATTGGCTTGGTGTTCTTCCTGGTTTAGTATCAGCGTTTATCATTCTTTCTTTTCTCCTCAGTGTTATTCTGACTTTCCCTTCCTCACCTTTTATTAAACAATCTGTCACCAATTCTGTAATCGGGTCACAGTTGATTGCGAACACATCTCTCTTTGAGAATCAGCTTAATACCATCTTTGGTGGAGCGCTCAATGATACCTTAAATTTCTTAACGGTTGAGCCGAAAAGCAATGAGACTGTGCAGCTTCATTTCAAAGTTAGTAATGGGAAAGTAGACGGGCCAGCTGAGCAAGAGATGTTTCGTATGGTCAACACAGAGCGTATCAAACAGGGACTACCACCTGTTGCATTTGATGACCAGTTGCGTGATGTGGCCCGCGCACATTCTCAGGATATGTTCACGCGTGGCTACTTCTCTCATTACACACTTGAAGGCAAATCTCCTTTTGATCGTATGGAAGCAGCAGGTGTCAATTATCAGTATGCAGGGGAGAATTTAGCGCTGGCGCCAAGTACGCCATTGGCAATGCAGGGACTAATGAATAGCCCTGGACACCGGGCTAATATTTTAAGTCCGAATTTTCATACAATTGGTATTGGAGTCATTGATGGGGGAATTTACGGTATGATGTTCAGCCAGGAATTCACGAATTAAGCTCCCAGAGTTTCTTCTATGGAAGATTGTCTTTTTTGCAAAATTATTAAAAGAGAATCTTAAAAAGGCTTTATAACCAATCTTTGTATTTGAAATAGGAGATAATGGAGACTCCTCCGCAGAAAATGACAAAAAAGAGTGCCCATACAATCCATGGCTCATTGGCAAATGGTAAGCCTTTGACGTTCATGGAATAAAGATTGTTCACAATAACGAAAGGAAACGAGATTGAAGTAATTACCGTCAGGAATTTAACTAATTCGTTACTTCGATTGGATAAAATAGACTCATTACTTGAGGCAATACCGGCAATCAGTTCTTTGTTATCTTCAAGCCGTTCCCAAATCTTTTGCAAATGGTCCAGTAAGTTACTCCAGTAATCGACCATCGGACCATTTAATTTTTGATATTTCCCTTTTTCCAAATCAGCAAAGATAGGAAGAAGCGGCTTAATCATCGTTTCGAAGACCACGATGTTGCGGCGAGTTATAGAAATATCTTCTATTAATGCTGCTCCACTCTTTTCCTCAAGTTGGCGGTCGATATAATCGATGGTACTTGTGATGTCTTCGACATAACCAAAAGAAGAATCAATCAAAATATCTGCAATTTTGTAAAAAAGATATGCTGCTCCTTTCCCCATCAAGTCTTCACGGTGCTTGGAAGTAATCTTACACATTTCAAATATCTCATCAATTTGTGGTGTTCGGTCGTCATGGAGAACGACGAGATAGTCTTTCCCAATAAAGAAATCAACTTCTCCGATATTGATTCGTTTTCGCTTTGCTGATTTCGGGAGAGCAGGGAATGGCATACGGGTATTGAGAATATTGGGGGAAGCATTTTTGTTGGCCGGCGCCTTGGGACGTGCAGCCTGCTGGATAGACGGGACATCCATCACGATGAGTGAGTAATCCTCATCAACTTCAATCTTTGGAATTTGCGTCTTGTAAAGATAATCTTCCAGGTTCAGCATGCTAAAACCGAAATTCTTGTTTAGAAATGCGATCTGTTCTGCTGTTGGTTTATTTACATTAATAAATGATAGACCGTTATGGGTGACTGTTGGGACGTTCATAGTAGACCTTTCTATTGAATTACAATCGAGGCAGTTTTGTCAATCTGGCAATTTGTCTTTTGAATCCATATGTATTATACAGCACAACTCACTATAGGGGAATACACAGATTACGTTTTTGTGTGGTTTTCTTCAAGAGCTTCAATACCGGGAAGCGTGCCTTTCTCAATAAACTCAAGCATAGCTCCACCACCGGTGGAGACATGGGTAATGGTGGAAAAATATTCTTGCTTGGAAATTGCCGATAACGTATCACCACCACCTACGATTGAGGTTGCTTCAGGATTATGTGCTATTGCGTAGTAAATAAAATCAGTGCCTTGCCGAAAGGCCGGGTTCTCGAATAATCCGACTGGACCATTCCAAAGAATAGTATGTGCTTTCGCAATGAGCGAGCCATATTTTGCTTTGGTTTCAGGTCCGATATCAAGAATTGCTTTACCTTTTGGGATTTTATTATCTTTAATCTTGACGACTTCACCACGTTTCTCAGTCTCTTTGGGATAGCCGATGAGGACATCAGTCGGCAAAATAATTTTAGTACCTTTTTTCTCGGCGAGAAAAAGGAGCTGTCGGGCTTTGAGTGTCATTTCATATTCACATAGACTGCTGCCGATGAAATAGCGTTGCGCGCGAAAAAAAACATTGGCGAGTCCACCGCCGAGAATGACGTAATCGGCGACTTCAATAAGTCGGTTAATCAGTGAAATTTTCGTTGAGATTTTGGCCCCCCCGATAATTGCGACAACTGGCTTTTTCGGTTTGGCAATGGCTGATTTTATCATGGCAATTTCTTCTTTCAATTGCAGACCACCATAACTTGGAAGGAGTTGTGGCACACCGACAATTGATGCTTCGGCGCGGTGACACATGGCAAAGGCGTCATTCACGTAGATATCTGCAAGTGTGGCGAGTTTTTCAGCAAATGCTTTATTATTTTGTTTTTCTTCGGGGTAAAATCGGATATTCTCTAGGACTAAAATTTCATTTGCTTGTTGCTTTGCAAATGTCTCCGGGTTTTCTGTAAGAAAATCATTGATGAGGCGGATCTTCACAGCAGGGAGATATTTTCGCAATCTTTGTACAACCACTTTGAGCGAAAGACTTGGATCGCGTTCTTTTGGCCGATCAAGTTTTGCGACACAAATTATCCGATTTTTCTGTTTTAAGAGGAGTTTTATCGTCGGAAGATTTTGTTTTATGCGGAAATCGTCGGCAATTGTGTAATTATCATGAAGCGAAACATCAAAGTCTGCCCGCAGCAAAACTCGTTTGTTCTTGATATCCACCTCATCTATATAGGTTACCTTTCCCATGACTACTCATTATGATGTTCTGCTGTAATATATCTTGTTGTTCCCGAAAGTCCTCGTAAGACAAGCGAATGAGTAATTGTGGTATTTCCTTTGACAATAATGCCATCGAGTAAGGGGCCATCGATAACACCCGTTGCCGTGAAGGTCAGATCTTTACCTTTTGCCAAATCTTCAGCACGGTAAATTTTCTTAGGGTTGGTAATACCTGCTCCTTTGAGCGCATGGCTATCTCGCTGGTCACGAGGCGCAAAACGAGCTAAAATTTGTCCACCCATAATTCTGATTGCCGTTGCAGCTAAAACTGCTTCCGTGCTTGCCCCAATTCCCATCAAAATATCGACAGGACTGGTTGGGAGATTGGGAGCGATAGCTCCGGCTACATCACCATCAGTAATGAGACGTACTCGTGCGCCGGTCGCACGAATTTCTTCGACAAGTTTGGTATGCCGTTCTCGATCGAGCAACATCACCGTAACTTCACGTTTGTCTTTGCCCAGTGCTTTTGCAACAGCTTTAATGGTAGTTGCCACGGGCGCGTCCAAATCTATCACTGAAGCAGCAGCTGATCCTACGGCAATTTTTTCCATATACATGTCTGGAGCATGGAGCAGAGAATCTTTGCTTCCTGCTGCGATGACTGTCATAGCGTTATATCTACCATAAGCTACACTATCGGTACATTCTAGAGGATCCACAGCAATATCCATTTGGGGTGTTTTACTCATACCGACAAGCTCGCCAGTATAGAGCATTGGTGCTTCATCTTTTTCACCTTCTCCGATAACAATTCTTCCTTGAAACTCAATCTGGTTAAGACGAGAGCGCATGGCATTCACTGCTGCTTGATCTGCAGCATTTTTATCGCCACGACCAATCCATTCGCTAGCAGCAATTGCAGCTGATTCAGTTACGCGCACAAATTCTAAGGCTAAGTTGTGGCTAATTATCTCATCACGCATAGGTTTATTTTTTACTCCATGTCTTTTCAAGTTGTTGCAAAGCTGTGATATATGCGCCATCGCGCATTGTTGTCTTGTATTCTTGTTGTGACGCCCAAACTTCATTCGTTGCTTTGGTCATTTTCTTTTTGAGTTTGGCAAAGACATCATCTTTGGTCCACTGCTCATTGTGGATATTTTGATACCACTCAAAGTAACTAACCGCCACACCACCGGCGTTGGCGAGAATATCAGGGATAACGGTTATATTCTTTTTGTTAAGGATTGCATCAGCTTGCGCAGTTGTGGGGCCGTTAGCCATTTCGAGAATTATTTTCGCTTGGATTTTTTCTGCATTTTTTTCAGTGATGACATCGCCCAGTGCTGCCGGAATCAGGATATCAACAGGAAGCTCAAGAAGTTCTTCTGGTGTGATATCCCGGCCTTTGACTTGATCTTTATATCTGATGTCACACACAGATCCGACACAATAACATCCAGCGAGATAGCCTTTTTCTTGTTTGCATTTTTCAACTTGTTCAATATCAGCTACGCCACTAGGAATATAAATACCTCCTTTTGAATCGGAAAGTGCAACGATTTTAAATCCATATTTTTGCAAAAAGTAAGCAACATAATAACCTACATTACCAAATCCTTGGATTGCCACGGTGAGTTTGGACGGATCAAGCCCGAGACGAGTTATTTTTTCTAAAAGTACATAGGCCCCGCCCAATCCTGTTGCCTCTGTTCGGCCTTGTGAACCACCTTTATCAATTGGTTTGCCGGTAATGACCGCAGGTGTATAGGAGCCGGTAATTTTACCATATTCATCAGCGATCCATGCCATGATTGTGGGGTTCGTATTGACATCAGGTGCAGGGATATCTTTATCAGGTCCGATAGCATGTGCTATGCGTTTTGTAAATAACCGGGTAAGTCTTTCTAATTCTTTTTCAGAAAGCATTTTTGGGTCAATGTTGATACCACCTTTCCCGCCACCAAGGGGAAGGTCAACCAACGCCGTCTTCATTGTCATCCAAAACGCAAGTGCTTTGACTTCTTCTATTTCGACCTCAGGATGAAAGCGCAACCCACCTTTATAGGGACCTTTATGACTATTGTGTTGGACTCGATAACCTTTCACAGTCATGATTTCACCATTGTCTTTTCGTAATGGGAGACTGACTTCGATAATGCGTTCTGGCTCTGCTAAGTGGGCATGAAGGAGTGGGTCAAGGTTGATCTGCTTTGCCGTTTTCGCAAGTTGTTGTTGGGCTTGCTTCCACTGATTTGTGTGTTTCATAAAAAGTAAGTATAAAGGGCAAAAATGTATTTTACCAGACATTTAGGTAACAGTTGCTAAACAAAACTGAAGAATTCAGTAAGAAAGTTAGCGGTTCTTTTGTCCAAATGCCCACGCAGCAAAAACAGCAGTTAAAGGAACAGCGAGAATAAGTCCAATACTGCCTGCCAAGGTTCTCACAATTTCTTCCATAAGAATTTCACTATTAAGAATCAGCCAGAGAGGTTGGTGATTGGGGTTGAGGATAATAAAAAGAAACAGCGGTAATCCTGCACCTGCATATGCCAAAGCCAGGGTGTTGACCAATGCCGCAATATGTTCACTGCCGATACGAAGACCACTTCCGACAAGTTCGCGGAATTTTAATTTGGTATTCGCCTTACTCAACTCTTGAATTGAAGCCGCCAAGCCCGTCGTGATATCTTCCAGCACACCCAAACTGCCGATGATAATACCCCCCAAAAGTAATCCTTGGAAATTAATCGTGGCCGTTTGTCCAAAAGTAAGACTTTGTGCATCTTCACTGCCAAGTCCAGTCAGAAAAGTCAGGTTGACAAAGAGATATGAGAGGACGCCGGTAAGGACAAGCGCAAGACTGGTGGCAATGAGTGCAATATGCGTTTTTTGAGAGAACCCATGGGCGAGATACATGGTAGCGACCATAATAAAGAGCGAACCGACGATACTTGAAAGCAGGGGATCTTGTCCTGAGAGAATTTGAGGAACGATAAAGAGCGAAATAATACTCAGACTGATTCCCAGGCCGATAAGCGAACCAAGTCCTTTGAGTCGAGCGACCACAAAGACAACAAGCAGAAAAATGGCGATAAGCGGATATAAATTATCCAACCTATACATATCTGCAATGGTATATTTCGTACTTTGCGGTGTGAGAGATTTCAGAAGAACGATAGTTTGTCCTGCAGATACTTCCTGATCAGCGCGAAGTGAGGTTGTGTCACCATAGGTAATCGTGACGATTTTTCCAGCTTCTGGACCATCGAGGATTTGCAGTTGTACTTTTTGATACAAATTTTTTTCTCCCTCAATAGTTTTTGAGCCTTGGGTAATAATCTTTGTTACTTTTGCTTTTGCATAGGAATCAGTAGGCGTCGGAGGGGTTTTTGCATTTGTACCTTGTGCAAAGACAGGCAAGCCACACAGAAAAAAGACACCAAAAAGAATAATAAAGATAAATCGTTTCATAGAAGGAATAACGTATTATACCATGCCATTTTTATATAAATTAAAGCTATTTTTCCTCTTGCTATCTTTTTATAAGCGCTTTATACTGGATACTATGATACGAGTTGCAATCAACGGTTATGGTCGCATCGGAAGAATGGCACACAGGGTCATTCTTCAATGGCATAATGACGATCTTGAAGTGGTTGCGATTAACGCCGGACATTCAGCAGATCTGAAAGGCTGGATGTATCTCCTCAAATATGACAGTGTTTATGGCCTCCTTCCTCAGGATGTGAGCATTAAGCCAAATACAGATGAGTCACGAAAAGACTTTTTAGGAGCACTTGTCATAAATGGCAAAGAGATCCCTGTTTATTCGCAAAAAGATCCTACGCTCCTTCCTTGGGGACAGCTAAATGTAGATGTTGTTGTTGAATCAACCGGTGCTTTCACCGATGCTGCAAAAATGCAGCAGCATTTGGCTGCTGGAGCAAAGGCCGCAGTGCTTTCAGCTCCTGTCAAAGGTGAAGGAGTGCCAACCTATGTTATCTCCGTAAACGACAGTAACTATGCAGGAGAAAAACTGATCAGTAATGCCTCGTGCACCACGAACTGTATTACACCCCCGGCAAAAGTTATCCATGATCATTTCGGAATTGAGAAAGCAATGATGACAACCATTCATGGGTATACCTCAGATCAGCGTCTCCATGATGGAGGGCACAAAGATTATCGGCGTGCTCGTGCAGCAGGGCTGAACATTATTCCTACTTCAACTGGAGCAACCATTGCTGCAGCCCAAGCATTACCCGTACTCCAAGGTGTGTTTGCAGGACTTGCAATTCGTGTCCCGGTTCCTGTTGGCTCACTTTCTGACTTTACCTTTTTGTTGAAAAAAGATGTTACACCAGATGAAGTAAATCAAGTCTTCCGCCAGGAAGCAGAGAATCCTGCGTACAAAGGGATTTTGGCCGTAACTGAAGATCCACTTGTCTCAAGTGATATCATTGGTAATTCTCATTCAAGTATTGTTGATCTTTCATTAACCCAAGTAACCGGTGGTAATATGCTAAAAATTATTGCATGGTATGACAATGAATATGGCTATTCAAATCGTCTTGTCGAAGAGACGATTATGGTTGGACGACGCCTCAGTACACCTGCCCCTACTCAGTAATGTGTCTAGCATAACATTCGGATCTCAAAAATTAGTTAGGTATTTATGGATAAACCTGTAGAACTTTCTAAGATTCACAACATTACCATTTCTGGCAGAATAGCGAGCGGTGCGACCACCCTGGCGCATCACGTTGCAAAAGAATTGCATTGGGAAGTGCTTGATGGCGGTAAATTATTCCGTGCTTTCTCCAAAGATCACGGTTATGCAGAGGGAAGGCCGGATCAGTTTGATTTGGAGTATGAAGAGAAAATCAAAGATCTTCTTAAGAATCAAAAACACCAGATTGTGCAAAGTCATTTAGCCGGTTTTGATGCGCAAGGGATTGAGGGTGTCTTAAAAATTCTTGTCGTTTGTGAGGATGAGGAGAATGGTGAAGATAAAGCAGATATTCGTATAGACCGTCTTGCAAATCGTGATACGTCTTCAGTTGAAGAAGCAAAGCGGGAAGTTTTTGAACGCGAAACACAAAATCTGGCAAAATGGCGAAGACTTTATGCAAACGGTGATGCGAACTGGGTAAATTGGGATAAAAAATATTATGACTTGGTTGTCAATACATTTAGCCACAATCAAGAAGAAAGTTTGGCATTGGTACTGGAGACTATTGGTCTCAAAGGAAAAAAAGATGAACAGGCAAAATAACAAGCACAAATCAAAATACGGAGTAACTATTTTGCTTTGTGCTTGTCTGCTGACAATTTCTGCATTCCCGGTTCATGCCGATGATAACCCGCCTCTTCCATCTCCAACCCCGACGAGTACGTATCAGCTACCATATCCTGGTATGCTTCCTGATAATCCCTTGTATTTTCTCAAATCATTTCGTGACAATATGATAGGATTTTTTATTGGTAAGCCGATAGATAAAGCAGATTTCATGCTGTTACAATCCGACAAACAAGTTTCAGCAAGCTCGATGTTGGTATCACAGACTAAAATAGATTTAGCAGCTTCGGCGTTTTCTCAAGCGCAAGATTATTTTGATGAGGCAATAGAACAAACGGTAAATGCACACAAGCAGGGAATGAATATTACAGAGATGACCAAGAAATTAGCAGAGGCCAATCAAAAACATTTCCAAGTACTCGATGAAATCGATCAACAGTTAAGTGAAGCAGACAAAAAGAAATTTCAAAAAGCCCAAAATAAAGAGACCGATTTAGCAAAAAAAATAAAAGGATTAAAGATTTGAACCTAGATTTCCTCTTATTGTAATCAACTCTTGATCATACATTTTTGGAGTGTAAGAAAACATAAATAAAAATGTATTCGATTGAAGCTATAGCTGACCTTTGATACATTTAGTATTAGTTGACACTATAGATGTAGTGGCATATGATTTCTATGGCACTAGATCTGGAACCAATATGCACTGCCCTTATTGCGGAAGTAAAGAGTCCGAAGTAGTAGAAACACGAGAAAGCTCTGATATGGATACCATCAGGCGAAGAAGAGCTTGCCTTGTGTGCACGAAACGCTTTACAACCTACGAACGGGTGGAACATGTTCAGTTAATCGTCATTAAAAAAGACGGCAAGCGAGAACAATTTTCTCGAGAGAAATTAAGAATGGGAATTCTCAAGGCATGTGAGAAGACAGTAGTCCCGGCGGAAATGATCGAGAGAACAGTAAATGAAATTGCACGAGAGTTGCGTACGATGGGTTTGCTCGAAGTGAAGAGTGAATTGATTGGCGAAATGGTCGCAAAACGTTTGAAAAAACTCGATAAAGTTGCTTATATTAGGTTCGCAAGTGTTTTTAAATGTTTTGTTGATGTTGAAGACTTCGAGAAGGAAGTAAAACAACTCAATCTAAACAAGCGGATAGAAAAGCAAATCGTATGAAATTACATACAGAAATCATAACATTGTGTGACTATGCTTTAATCTCACGAGAGGGTAAATTAAGTATTAGCGGGATATTTGATGAGTTAAGGGTTCAAAAATTTCCAGGAGGCATGGCACGGGCATTTTTCGTTGCTACCCTTCGGGGGGAGGTTGATAAGTCCTATAAATTAAAAATTACTACAGAGATTGGCAAGAACGTAATTAATACACTAAACATAGATACACACACGAGTTTGAACGGAAAGAACAATATTATTTTGGAATTAGTCAATTTAGGATTTGAAAAAGAAGGGGAATATAAATTTGTGATATATCACAATAATGAAGAAGTTGGTTCGACGCTCCTCAAAGTTTTGGGGGCAGAACAACCGATTCAAGAAGTGAAATATAAGTTACCAAACTAAGATTTATTTAAAAAAACTATGAAATTTGATGGAGTAAGACAAAAAGTATTTTTAGACCGATATGCACTCAAGGGTGAGGAAGGGGAACTCCTTGAACATACACCTGAAGAGATGTGGGCTCGAGTTTCCAAAGGTATCGCTCGGCAAGAAAAGAAATCACAACAGGAAAAATGGGAAAAAGAATTCTACCGGGTTCTTGAAGGCTTTAAATTTGTTCCTGGTGGCCGTATCCTTTCAGGTGCTGGCACAGGGTATCAAGTAACTTATTTCAATTGTTTTGTTATTCCGAGTCCCAAAGATTCACGACACGGCATTCTCGAATCACTCGGCCAGCTTATCGAAATTCAATCACGTTCAGGTGGGGTTGGTTTGAACCTCTCTTCTCTCAGACCTCGTGGTGCACGCGTTAAAAAAGTGAATGGCACTTCTTCAGGACCAGTTAATTGGGCAGAGCTTTTTTCAGTCGCGACTCATGACATCGTCCAACAAGGTGGCTCCCGCCGCGGTGCAACTATGCTCATGCTGTGGGATTGGCATCCTGACATTGAAGAATTTATTACTGTCAAACAAGATTTGAGTAAAATCAACGGCGCAAACTTATCTGTCTGTGTCTCCGATGCATTCATGGAAGCTGTTAAAGCAGACAAAGATTGGGATTTAGTGTATCCAGAATTGAGTGAACCAAATTATGACCAGGATTGGGATGGCGAATTGGAAAAGTGGAAAGCAAATGGTGGCAAAGTCAAAGTCTACAAAACCGTTAAAGCAAAAGAACTGTGGGATCTGATCTGCACAGCAGCTTGGCAATCAGCAGAACCTGGTCTTCACTTCCTGGAGCGTAGTAACAAGCGCTCAAATACCTGGTACTTTGAACATCTCGTTGCTACCAATCCATGTGGTGAACAACCACTCGGCCCATGGGCAGTGTGTAACTTGGGTGCGATGAACTTGGCAGCTTACGTCAAAGGTGATGACCTGACAAATGATATTGCCGGAAAGTTTGATTTTGACTCATTTGAAAAAGACGTCAAAGTTGCGATGCGGCTTCTGGACAACGTTATCGACCAAACCTACTACTTTTTCAAAGAAAATGAAAAGTGTGCGATGGATATCCGCCGGACAGGGCTTGGGATCATGGGACTTGGTGATACATTAATTAAAATGCAGTTACCCTATGGTTCAGAGAAATCGCTTCCTGTTATCGAAAAGATCTTCAAGACACTTCGAGATAGTGCTTATGACGCATCCAGTGACATTGCCAAGGAAAAAGGCTCCTTTCCGATGTTTGATAAAGAAAAATATCTCAAAGGCTACCACATCAAAGCCCTTCCGGCAGCGCTGCGCAAGAAGATTGCCGAGCAAGGCATTCGTAATGCTGTCCTGTTAACAATTGCTCCAACGGGCACAACATCGCTTGTATCAGGTGTCTCAAGTGGTATTGAACCGGTGTATGAATTCGTCTTCAAGCGCCGATGGCGTGGTGGTGAGGAGACAATGTACCATCCTCTCTTGGAAGAATGGAAACTGCAACACCCTGACGAAGAGCGCCCTGCATACTTTGTCAGTGCCAATGATTTGACACCAACCGAGCATGCAGAAGTACAAGCTGTTGCCCAAGAGTATATCGATTCATCAATTTCTAAAACTGTGAACGCACCCAATGGGCACACAGTTGAAGACGTAAAAGAACTCTATATGATGGCATATGACAAAGGTCTGAAAGGTATCACGTACATGCGCGACGGTTCACGACAAGGTGTTTTGGAAAGAATTGAAGAGAAAAAACCTGAAGTTGTAGCACCTGTGGTCCCTCAAGAACCGGTTATCCCTGTGACGCCACGTGTTCCGCGTCCAATGATGCTTACCGGTGTTACCTATAAAGCTGACAGTCCGACCGGCAAACTCTATGTCACAGTCAATCAAGACGAAAAAGGTGATCTGTTTGAGGTGTTCATCAATCACGGAAAAAGCGGTTCCGATTTGATGGCTCTTGCGGACGCGCTTGGCCGGATGGTTTCATTTGTCCTAAGAATCCATAGTCCGGTTCCTGCCCGGGAGCGGGTCCGCGAGATCGTTTCTGAACTTGCAGGTATTGGCGGCTCACGCAGTAGTGGTTTCGGCGAAAACCGAGTTCGTTCCTTGCCTGATGCTATTTCAAAAGTCTTGGCACGACATTGTGAATTCCGAGTCAATGGTAAAGTTGAAGACAGCGCATTATTTACCCAGCGTATGACAAACGGTAATGGCAACGGTCATATGACGGCTTTGAGTAACGGTACCACGCAAGCAACGAATGCAGATGCATCACCCGTTGAGGAAGAAGTAGTTGCAAACCAACTGGCACTGCCACAGACAGGTGTCGCCAGTGGTGCATCGACATCGCTCTTTGATATCTGCCCGGAATGTGGTTCAGGAAGTTTTGCTTACGAAGAAGGTTGCAAGAAGTGTTACTCATGTGGCTATTCTGAATGCTAGACTAGTTCGAATTACAATTTAATAGGAAATCACGGTGAAAGTCCGTGGCTGTGCCGCAACTGTCCGTCTTAGACGGGTCCCGCGGAGTCCAGAGATAAAATCGAGGACGAAGTGGGATAAAGCCAGAAAACGTTTTATCCCGAGCAGGAGTCTTCATAGATCCTTCTTGCCCGGAAGGATTTTTTTATGAGCGAATCTGCTGCCCTCAAAGTACACAAGCAATCTTAGCCTTATGCCAATTTATACCCGAACGGGAGATAAAGGAAAAACTTCACTTTTCGATGGAACTCGGGTGTTGAAATCAGATAGAAGAGTTGAGACGTATGGAACTATCGATGAACTCAATAGTATGGTTGGTGTAGCAAGTGCGGAGATTAAAGAATCAAGATTAAAGATTAAAGAAATTACAGAAGAGTTAGAACAAATTCAGCATGATTTATTTGCAATTGGTTCTGCTTTGGCTACTCCACAACCGCTGCCGATTGAAGGATTAGGGGATCGTCCTAAAGATTTTGAAAAAATGATAGATTCTTTAACGAAGAAAATGCCGGAGTTGCGTAATTTCATTCTTCCTGGTGGCGGTAAGGCAGGATCATTTCTGCATATGGCACGGACAATTGCCAGGCGAGCGGAAAGACAATTAGTCGAGCTCATGCAAAAGGAACAGGTAGACGCAACTATTCCTATGTATCTCAACCGACTTTCTGACCTCTTATTTACAATGGCGCGCTATGCTAATTTTGTTGAAAAGAAAAAAGAGATAACCTGGAAAAAACGATAAGAGGGTGAAGTCCGTGCGAATCGGACACTATGCCGTAACTGTGATGCCTTTATAGGCTAAGTCAGATCCCTATAAATCTTCCGAGCAGAAGTACATATGGTACAACTCCTCGGATGGCGAGGAGTTTTTATGAGTGTAGAACAAGGCAGGGTCATACCAATTTCAGAAAGAAGAAGAAATTCCTTTTCTATTGCTTCATTTCCTGCGGATGGAAATGTCGCTCTTCAACCTGATGTGATTTCTTCGCCGACTTTTCCTCGAATGCTGACACCTATAGATGGGCCTCCTACAGAAAGTTTGCGAGATAAATTAGCTCGAGCGAGAGATATTTTTGTTGCTGACGAAAGCAAAAAAGAGAAAAAAGTAAAAGCATATGAGGTAGAACAAGATGCGGTTTTGTATCGCGTATTAGCACAAGAGAGGGGAAGGCAAGAGTATTTTGAAGCCAAGAAAGATCTCGATAGCTATATGCAGATACAATTAGAGACACATTTAGGTGAACGTTTACACGTAGGGATTAGTAGATTTACTCATAGCATTGTTGATGGAGAGTTACGTGCTGAGGGAACTGATGAATCTTTGCTTCGGATGCTTGAGCGGGGACGGGATTATCGACGCGAACATGGCGAACCTGTTGATTGGGATCGTGAAGAATCAGAAGTACATGGTTTTGCACATATTCAAGATGTACTCGCTGATCCTAAGACGCCGATAGGAACGATGATGTTTTTTGTTTCTCCACCTGGAAGCAAAGCTTCAATCTACAAAAATAACTTCTATGATGTTCATCAAAAAGTATCTGATACGGAAGCTGTCTCTTATCGCTATACTTCAGGTTTGACTGCCTGGGAATCACAACAGAGGCTCAAATTACTAGACCCTCGTTATGATAGAGATGATGCCCTTACTGATGCAGAGTTTATAGGCATGCCAATAAGGATAGAGCGGAGGTCCAAATTATCTTCACCAGATGCGATTCATGACTTTATGCATGTTGACCATAAGCATATGAGTAAGGAGAACTTTGCAGTGGTAAGACAGGCATGTAGACCGTTGATGGAAGATTATCTCGATTCACTCACAAATGATCCAGACAATATAGCTGAGCATAAAAAACGGCTTGATATCTTGATGAATTATGGAGATAACGTATCTGAAGAACTCTTAAAAGCTCCCGTAGGAAGAGTAGCAGCTTTTCCATCAGATATGCCGGAAGTTCGTCCCTGGTTCCCCCCTGTTATTGATAAAAGCGCTCTTGCTCGACAAAAAGTCCGTTTGGTAGAAACAGGATGCGGAGATTCTGGAGGAACTTCTGAATTACCTTCAGGAGGACCCTCATCACCTTTCAGTGTCGCTGAAGCAGCTCTTCAAAAAACATATTCAGGTGAAAATGCAAAAGATGATCCCGGGCTATGCCGTTGTGAAGGTAAAAAAGCTCATTTTCATTGTCCAGGAACGGGGACCGAATGCGGTCATGCTATCATAGTTGGTGAAGGTACAACAAATTGTCCTAATTGTGGAGCAGGGAAAAATTGTTAATTTATGAATAAGGAAGAATCTTGTGACATCTGCTACAAGATCATTTGCAAACAATGTGGTTGGAAAGCAAATGATAAGGCTGTTTTGCAAATCCAAAAAGGTGAAATAACTGCATGTCCTGAGTGTGGATGGAAACCCCGTGACATCCTATAAGTTTTGTGTTATACTACCCATCTATGGCAGTTGAAACACCAACAGGTGCAGACAAACTTCATGAGACATTCGTAAATGCACGTATTGCAGAGTATGTAGGAGATCGACGAGAGTCAATAGGAACGAGTAAGTTATTAAAAACACTCGGATTTCTTGGTACTGTAGCTGGGGCAGGTCTATTGCTCGCAGGTCATGCTTATGCACCTTTTCTTGCTGCAGCTACAATTGGACAAATGATCGCTGCAGGTAAAGTTTCTTTATATGTAGGAGCACCTGTAATGCTCTTTGGTGCGATAAAAGAAGCTATTAATAGAAAAACGAAACCTTAATTCTATGGAACCTTCATATAAAGAGCTACTTTTTGAAATTCTTTCTATTATTAATTATTCGGACAAAGAACAATTTATCGAAGAGTTCGATCGGATGAATCATTTGGAAGCAATGGCAAATATATATGACACCCTACCTGAACATATCCAAGCCAAAGTAGTTCTTAACGCCGAGGATCCTGAAGAAATAAAAAAATATATTCATAAAGAAACGTATGTAAAAGAAGTCACAACAGTAACTGCAAAGGCTCTTTCAGCCTTTATCGGCCGTATGAAACCTGTATTAACGCATCTCCAGAATGAAAAAATTTCCCATCTTTTTCTTCAGTATTAAAAGGATTTCGTCAGGATTATTTCATTGCCTCCCTAGCCTTATCATGCTAAGATAAGAATATGGATCCGAGTGCCAACCCTTCTCCAAATGATCAATCTTTGAACCGAGCGCAACCGCCAGTGACTGCAACGGTCACGAATGATAGTGCTCTTTCTCAACCTGTGGCTGCACCCCAACCAAAAATCCAGACACCAACAGCAATTTCTGTCAATAAAGAATCCGGGCCGTCTGTGATCGTTTCGGAAAATAGTGGTGACAATGAAGAAGTGCAAATAGCATCGCAGGAAACCAATAACCAAGGTGTCCAACAACAGGCAGGAGGGGAAGTACAAGAAATTGAAGTGCAGCCCTCAATTCTTGAGCCTAAAATTGAAGCAAGTATTGAACATGTTGTTGAAAAATCAGGAGATCAGGAAAAACCGGTGATTGCCGAAGTGGTAAAACAAGCGGGTGTAACACACTCAGGACCAGGTATAATTCCTGATACTACCTTTAAAATTAAGGACAATGCCTTTGGCATAAAAACGCTTCCAATAACGTATCAACAAGCAGCGGTAGAAGAAAAAAAGACAGAATTTAAAGCATCAAAGCACTGGCTGATGGGAACAATCATGTATGTCTGGAGAAAAGTAAATCCGGCATTAGGAACAAAAAAACAAATAAACTAATATGCAACTACCTGATTCAACCGCTATCAATTTAACGACGTTTCTTGTCTCAATAATGCTTATTATTGCAGGAGTACTCCTTTTGGGAGGGATCTGTTGGGCAGTTTTTACCGCATTTCTCTTATGGCTTCGTTACCGTAATCGTGAATCTGAGTCCCTCAATTCTGTTTTGTTGCAAGTAACAGTGCCCAGAGAAAATGAAGTGAAAATTGACGCTGCGGAGCAATTATTTTCAAGTCTATATGCTTTACATGGCACATCAAAGTTTGAATATTTTCGACCTCAACCTCATATGTCCTTTGAAATTGTCGGGTTGCCTGGTGATATTAGATTTTACGTGAATGTCCCTGCAAAATATCGTGACTTCGTGGAAAAAGAAATTAACGGTGCATATCCTGATGCAGATATTTTGCCAGTCAATGACCCTGCTGCCAAACAACGTGACGGCGCAGTAATCGGAACCGAATACAATATTTTTTCTGATGAAGGGAAAGTGGCATATATGTGGCTTAATTTAAAAGGCGCAAATCATTTGCCGATTAAAGTCTATAAAGATCTCGCTACTGATCCGTTATCTTCCATAACTTCTATTTTGGGAAAAATGCGTGAAGGAGAAGGTGCGGCTATTCAAATTCTTATCCAACCGGCTGATAATAGTTGGAAGAAAATCGGAAGGAGTTATATCGGGAATGTAAAGAAAAACGAGTCCAATCCTGACAAGGCCAGTTATAAAACTGATGCGAAAGAGTTGGAAGGAATTGAAAATAAACTGAACAAACCGGGTTTTAACGCAACCGTTCGCGTCGTTGTTTGTTCGAAGACGCAAGAAGAAGCCAATGCGCATCTCTCCAATATTAAAGGAGCTTTCAGCCAATTTAGCGGCATGAACTCATTTAAGAAACGCAGTCAATTCTTCAAGGGATTATTTATGACGGATTTTATTTATCGATATTTTCCCATGATCAGACAGACTTCTGTCTTAACGAGTGAAGAACTGGCAAGTATTTATCATTTCCCCAACAAAAGTATCCAAACTCCGGGAATTCATTGGCTCAACGCGAAACGTTCTGCTGCCCCTTCAAATATTCCGACAACCGGATTATATTTGGGAAGAAGTACGTTTCGAGGAATTGCCAAATCTGTCTTTATTGAAAAATTTGATCGGCAGCGACACTTTTATATCATCGGAAAAACCGGAACCGGGAAATCTGAATTTCTTAAGGGGATGATTTCACAGGATATTAATAATGGTCAAGGTGTTGCGGTTATTGACCCTCACGGTGATTTGGTCGAAGATATCTTAAAGATAATTCCACCACATCGAGCTGAGGATGTGGTTCTTTTCGATCCTTCTGACACTGACCGGCCGATGGGTTTTAACATGCTGGAAGCAGATACTGAGCAACAAAAACATTTCGCTGTGAATTCGCTGATCGGTTTGATGTATAAATTGTTCGATCCAAACAAAACCGGTATCGTCGGTCCGCGATTTGAACATGCTGTTCGTAATGCCATGCTGACGGTTATGTATGAGAAGGGGAGTACGTTGATTGAAGTAATGCGTGTTTTGACTGACCAAAATTATGTGCAAGAGATTTTACCCAAAGTAGAAGATCCTATTATTAGACGTTACTGGACTGATCAAATTGCACAAACCTCTGATTTCCATAAATCCGAAGTACTGGATTATATTACTTCCAAATTCGGCCGATTCGTTACCAATAAGATGATTAGAAACATCATTGGACAATCAGATAGTTCATTCAATTTCCGAAAAGTTATGGATGAACAAAAGATTCTTTTAATTAATTTATCCAAAGGAACAATCGGTGAAGAAAATTCAAATTTCTTAGGATTGGTTCTCGTGCCGAAAATTCTCGTTGCTGCGATGTCTCGACAAGATATGCCGATGGAGCAACGAAAAGATTTCTTTTTGTATGTTGATGAGTTCCAGAATTTTGCCACACCTGATTTCGCACAAATTCTTTCTGAGGCACGAAAGTATCGTCTCAATTTGATAGTTGCAAATCAATTTATTGGGCAGATGGATGAAGAAATTAAAAACGCTATTTTCGGTAACGTGGGTACTGTTGCATCATTCCGTGTCGGTGTAACCGATGCAACCTATCTCCAGCATGAATTTCAGCCAATCTTTAGTGAGCAGGATCTGATCAATGTTGATAAATTCAATACCTATATACGAACCATCGTTAACGGAGAGCCTGTTCGTCCCTTCTCGTTGGATACAACCAAAGATATTGAACAAGAAAAAGCGAGGGAAAATCCAAGAGTTGCAGAATTAATAAAAGAATTGTCACGGTTGAAATACGGGAAATCAGTGCAGACAATTGAAACAGAGATGGCACAACGCGCGCGGTTGTAGTAATCAATGTAGGAATTAAAATGACCTGGTTGCTTCATCACCCTTTATTCTCTCAATAGATATTCATAAGTAAAAAGAAGCTGATGAGAACAGCAGTAGCAATTGCATTAATAATACTCACTCGTACCAAAATTTTAATATAACCCGGAGCCTGCACTCCTATTTCCCTGCTTGCTCGTAAAGTTCTTGTCAGGTAAAGCCAACTAAAAAATATAATAAAAACGATTACTACTAAATAGCAAACAAGAATAACCAATTTAACATTTGTCGCCGTAAAAAGTAACATAGATACCTTTCTTAGGTGCTCTTGGCGTGCTGCTTAAACCATATTGGTTCATAGGTTGCGTGTATTGGTTGTCTCCCATCCATCAGTTGTTGAGTGAGAAAATTTGCAAGTGCATGAGATCGTTGTACGTCTTTTAAAATAAATTCTTCCTGATGTGTCGGTCGATCAAAGGTGATGAGTACATCTCCCATATCAATCAGCTCATTGAGAAAACCATTTGTCTGGAGATCGATTTCTGTGCAACTTACTCGATCAAGCATAACGTCATTAACAAGATACGAAGTGAGGGGAGAATACCGTAGTTCTAGAATTTTGCGATTGGTCAAAATATACATATGAAAATACCAGTCAACAATTGATTTCGTAATAACACTAATTGCAACACTAACGAGTAACATAAGCGTTACAAAGAAGAGGGAGGGAGAACCAAAAAATCCTTGAAAGAGAATATAGGCACAGCCTATGAAGAAAAGCGTTAAACAACTAATAATAAAAATCGGCACGATAACAACAAATGGGTGTTTGCGTTTGACAAGAAGTAACTTTTCATCTCTAAGTATCAGAAACACTTTCCAATCTCCATTGGTAATCATGCTAGGTTGCATACATTATCCTTTCTTTTGGAGCTCTGAGAAAAAATAATTGGAAAAAACTTTATTCTCAGTATAAACAGTAACTACCAATACTGAATGATAAATGTATAAGAAGTGCGTAAGAAATATTTAATTTACGCTTATTCGCTACATGATTAGTTGTTTTTCGATGACACTAAAAGGTTAGTTTTACTCATATGGTATCTTCGACGTAAATATTTTACTAATAAACTCAGTGGAAACTGATATAATGAGCAAATAAAAATATGAAAGAATTACAAGTAATTCGTCTTGGTCATCCTTTACTTCGAAAAAAGTCTGTGGCTGTTAAGCAAAGAGAAATGCAGACGAAACGATTTCAGACTTTTTTGGATAATTTAGCTACCCTTTGTTTACAGAGTAATGGTGCAGGTATTGCCGCTCCCCAAGTAGGAATCAATAAACGAGTTATCGTCATTCACGTCGATCCTAAAAATCCGCGATATCCTGACAAGAATCCTTTTCCGTTAACAATTATTGTTAATCCATTAGTAATCAAGAGTTCAAAAATGCAAAAAGAAGATTGGGAAGGAGACTTATCTGCTGGCATCAGAGCACTAGTTCCTCGTCCAATCACATGTATTGTCAACGGCATTGATCGTTTTGGAAAAGAGGTTATCTATAATTTGCAGTATGATTTTCATGCTCGAGTTTTTCAACATGAAATAGATCATTTAGACGGCATATTTTTTATCGATAAGGTCAAAAACAAAAAAACTATTACTGAACTTGCTGAATATGAAAAGTATTGGAAGGATAAATAGGTTTAGAAATAAGTGCGTTTCTTTCTGTTTGGCTTTTTGCGGATATACAGCTACTGTGAAGGCTATTGCAGCAAAGAAAATGGCAAAGTCACGAAAGAGGACGTCCAGGTCGTTGGTAATTGCGCCAATAACTCCCAGTATGGTAATTTCAGACAGAAGTGCGGCCCAAAAAATTTATAATCCCCTGAAGATCCAGATACTCAAAAGTACCTGAAATGCAGAAAAGAACAAGAGGTCATTATGAAGTGGAAAAAAGTTTGGTGGCAAAGTTAGGGTATCTGGCTGCAAGGTCGCGGCATCTGCTGCCTAAATAAAGACACTGGCACTACTTAGTCGCAATAATATAAGTACAAGCTTTTTTGTATAGAGCGTACGTTTATCATACATGAGGCATGATGGAATTCAAGAGGATTAGTTATGATTGAGAACACTTGAAAGATTTTGGCTGCCTTGTTGGACAAGTGCAGAGAAATTAGTAGCAAGCGTTTGGAAAATACTACGTTTTTGACATGCTTGTTCAAGCGCTGCCAAATCATCGTTGGATGGCGTTTCTGCCGTTGTTGTCTGGGGATACATAATCGATTGCGGATTATTATTATGTTGCATTCCTAGTGCATGTCCCATTTCATGCGCCAAGGTGTGGATTAATTCCCGGTGCGAATTATCGAAATAAATTTCAATACGTTCATCATTGCCGTTTCGAATATAGAGTCCTTCTTCAGGTTTGTATTGTAATGCTTGATTAAAATTATTTACTTTTTGATCGAGTTGTGCAATTTGGTTATTGTATTGGTCGGTAGATTGATTAAGCGAATTAGCCATTTGTCGCAATTGTGTTTCTTCTTGTTGTAACTCTCTTTGCTGCGCATTTAATTTTTCGTATTCGTCTTGCGGTGCGCCTCCCTTACCGTTCCAGTATTCAATTTGGGAGTTAAGATCGGCGCTTTTTTGTTTGAAAGCTGCGACTTTCTTTTCATAATCTGAAATAGCAGGGTTCAAGTTTTGTTTCTGTTGCGCCACTTGACTGTTGAGACTATTTATTTGTGTATCAAGTGATTGTCTTTGGTCATAGACCATATTAATGGCTAATTTGGAGTCAGGATCATATTTCAGAAGAGCCATTCCTTGATCGTTCTTCCAGATACTTCCAGCTTCCTCTGCATCTTGGATGAATGCATCCTTACTCAGATTAAATCGAGGATCAATCGCTCCGATACTAAATGTTTTCGGGCTTGCACACGGATTGGTATAGATGACACTATTGACTTGATCCGCGAAAGCTGGGACTTTCTCGTAACTTGCGAAGAGTAAGCCGATAATGACCAGAATGACGATAATTTTTTTCATCTTCATAATTTTAAACTAACTTTCTTAAAGTAGCAATAATGATTACTTTTTCATTTCCGGTAATGTCGAAGCAATTTTGTGCAGCTTGGCCATGAAAAACCCCTCCATGGATTCACTGGGAAGAACCCGGATCGTATTTTCCGTATGGGTAAATAACTTCTTTTTCCATGACTTCAATCCTGATTGCAGTTGGATATTTGGCAGTGCAATCTTTTCTACCGTTACCGCATCAGGAGTTTTGCTCACTGCCCACTGGATAACTTCTTCATTTTCTTCAGGTGAAAGAGTACAAGAGGAATAGACGATGGTTCCACCAACTTTGGTAGCAGAAATTGCAGACCGCAAAATATATTTCTGAAGTTTGGAGAGTAGTTTAATTTTCTTTGTTGACCAATCTTTATATGTTCTCGGATAATCTGTTCTGATGCGTCCTTCCATACTACATGGCACATCAACAAGCGTCTTGTCAAAGAGTTCAGGATATCGCTTCCAGAAAGATTCTCCCCGCAGTCCGATGACTCTCGTATTGGTGACTCCAGTTTTGGCAAGATTATCTTTCAATTTGTAAAGTCTCTTTGGACTAATATCGTTCGCGACGATATCACCGGTGTTATGCATTAATGCTGCGATGTGTGTCGTTTTACTTCCCGGTGCAGCAGCGATATCAAGGATGTAATCATTCTCTTGAGGATCCAAAATAAGTACCGGCAGCATACTTGAAAGATTTTGGATGTAGATAAGACCGTTTTTATGTTCTTCCGTTTCGGTTAGCTCCCGAATAGAGTTGTTTTGCAAGATAAATGCATCTGGGTACCAGGGTACTTTTTCTATAGCAAATCCCTGCGTTCTTAAACTTATTTCTATATCACTTGCCTGCGCTTTAAGCGTATTTACACGAAATGATGGAAGCGGTTTGTTAGCAAATGCTCTAAGAACTTTGTGTAAATCTTTTTCCGAATAAAGTTCTTGCAATCGCTCCATTAATTTTTCAGGTAAGGTTTGCTGCGTATTCATACTGCATATTATATACTATTAGGTTTTTCTGAGGTAGAAAACATGGTACAATACAGGTTATGAACAAGAAACGTGTTTATTCAGGAATTAGAGCAACAGGAAGATTACATCTGGGTAATTACCTGGGGGCAGTCAAAGGAATGTTTGAGTTGCAAAAAGATCCGGAATATGAGTGTATTTATTCAGTTGTCGATTTACATGTTCTCACAACGCCTTATGATCCTAAAACCCTCAGGCAAGCAATAAAGGATATAGTAACAGATTATTTAGCTGTGGGGCTTGATCCCAAAAAATGTCTTTTGGAAGTACAATCACGGGTACCCGAACATACAGAACTCTCATTTCTCTTATCGACAATTTATCCGGTGTCGCGGGTTGAAGATTTGCCGACCTACAAAGATAAAAAAGCACAGCATCCAAAATACGTCAACTTGGGCCTCTTAAATTACCCGATTCTTATGGCAGCAGACATTATGCTTTACAAAGCAACCCTTGTTCCAGTCGGGATTGATCAAGAACCGCATATTGAAGTAACAAGAGAAATCGTGCGAAAGTTCAATAGTATGTTTGGCGAAACTTTTGTCGAACCACATCGATTCAAAACTCCGGGAGAATACGTTCCATCACTGACAGGAAAAGGTAAAATGGGGAAATCAATCGAGGGAAGTTATATCAATTTATCAGACGATTTGGATACGATAAAATCTCGTCTTGCTAAAGCTCCGACTGATAGTGGTACGACTGGTGGAAAAATTCCGACAGAAGGAGGGGTTGCTAATTTATTTACCCTATTGAAAATGTTTGTTCCCAAAGAAACATTTATTAAGTTTGTGGAGGACTATCGAGAAGGGGAAATTCGTTACTCGGAGATGAAGAATTTCATTGCTGAATCAATTTATCAAGAATTGCAACCAATTCAGGAAAAACGAAAGTTATATGTAGAGAATCCAAAACTTGTTGACGATATTCTTGATGAGCATACAGAGAAATGTCGCGAACAAGCAAACAAAACCCTCCAGGAAGTAAAAACAAAAATGGGTCTTCTTTAAATTTCTAATACAGCAGTTAACCCGAAGTGGTCAGAAATATCATCCTCCAAAACTGCAAACGATTTGACAGTGATACCTTCAGTTAGAAATATGTAATCAACTGCTAATCCTTGTGGGAACAGTTGTTTGACTTTATGAAGACGTGGATTGAGGGTATTGGTAATATGTTTTTTTTGCGTGAGATTAGTTGCTATTTCCCCCAACTTTTGAATTGTTGGTTGATCAGATGTAAGATTTAGATCACCGGTAAAAACAAACAGTTTATCGATAGTTTTCAGATACGCAATTAACGTATTACCTTGTTCAGTTTGGTATGGTTGTTCGTGTGGTGTTGGTCCCCATGCAAAATGTGTGTTGAGAAATGAAATTGCTTTGCCATCAACTGCAAGTTTGAGATGAAGTAATTTTCTTCCGACACCTTCAAACGTTTTTGCGTCTGATGGAAAAAAGTCAATTTCATGATAGAGCACAATTTCTTTTTTCTCGAGCAAAGAAAAAGCTCTTTTATAAAATGTGGCATTACCAAAATATGAATGAGGACTTGAAGTATATCGCTGTGTAATAGAAAGCTCTCCGTAGTGTGTGTCCTTTAACACATTTTGTAACTCAGCAAATGTATCTCGTTTACTATAAAAATTCCCACATCGTGTTTCTTTTCCCGTGACTTCTTGCAAGTGAATAATATCAAAGTCGTGACTATTAAGAAAAGGAATGAGACTATCCCAAAAGTTATCCGCGTTGATATTTAAGTGTAATAAAGAAATAGTCATAAAAAAAGTATAGCACGAGTTACTTCAACCCCCTTAATAGTAGTTTAAAAAATGTTTCTGGTAGAATAGATTGACATGACGCAGAAAGAGATCGCCCAATTCCAACAAGAGATTCTTACCTGGTACGCTGCTCATCAGCGAGATTTGCCCTGGCGAAAATCGCGTGATCCGTATCGAATTTTAGTTTCGGAAATTATGCTTCAGCAAACCCAAGTCAAGCGTGTCATACCAAAGTTCATCAGTTGGTTTGACGTATTTCCAACTGTTCATGATTTGGCAGTCGCAAGTGTTTCAGATGTTTTATCGCTTTGGTCAGGACTTGGTTATAACCGTCGTGCATTAAACTTAAAAAAAGCAGCACAGATTGTTTCAGAAAAATATAATGGTATTTTTCCACACACGGAAAAAGAATTGTTGGCTCTTCCCGGAATAGGACAATATACCGCTCGGGCTCTTTTATGTTTTGCTTTTGATCAACAAGTAACGGTTATCGACACGAATGTCCGAAAAGTAATTTTGTTAAAGTTTATGGATTCCCGCCTTCGCGGGAATGACAAGATTAATGATAAAGAAATTTCCGATTTTGCTGAAAAAATTTTACCGAAAGGCAAAGCATATGAATGGAATCAAGCATTGATGGATTATTCATCCGCAATGCTTAAAGAACACAAAATACCGATTCCCAAACAATCTAAATTTATCGGTTCCCACAGGTATTATCGTGGACAAATTTTAAAAAGATTATTGGAGAAAAAAGAAATCGAACTGAAGGAATTAGGAAAGCTACTGAAAAAAGATTACTCAGATAAAGAGGAAGCATGGGTAAAGAGTTTGGTTTCGGAATTAAAAGATGAAGGATTTGTGGAGACAGAGAAAGAAAAAATAAAACTTATTTCTTGAGTTTTTTTGTTGCATACGTGCTATACTCATTTTATGAAACTTAATGCAGTTTTCCTCAATTGTACACTCAAAAAATCTCCTGCTCTCTCCAATACTGATGCGCTCATCCAAAAAGTTGTAAAAGAATATAAAAAACTCGATGTCACATCAGAAGTTATCAGAGTTGTGGATTATAATATCCCATTTGGTATTTCTTCCGATGAAGGACCTGGTGATGAATGGCCGAAGATTCTGAAGCAATTAAAAGCAGCGGATATTATCCTTATTGCGTCGCCAATTTGGTTTGGGGTAAGGGCATCCGTAACGCAGTTAGTTATCGAGCGACTTGATGGGACGTATGAAGAGGGGGATAATAAAACAGGTCAGTTCCCACTTTACAACAAAGTCGCAGGCTGTATCGTCACTGGGAATGAAGATGGAGCGCATGATGTAGCCGCCAATACACTCTTTAATTTGACCCATCTTGGTTGTGTGATTCCACCCAATGTGGATACCTATTGGGTTGGACCTGCAGGTCCTGGGCCAAGTTATATTGAAGCAGATGGTCAGCATCATTTGTATACCAATAAAACCCTTCGTTTTCTGGCACACAACACAGCTTATATGGCAAAGCTTCTGAAAGAACATCCTATTCCGACGAATTTAAAAGAATTAATTGCTGATGCCCAAAAAGAAAGTCATGACCCGACAGATATAAAAAAGAAAAAATTACTTCACGGGTGAGATCTAGTTGTTTTCTTTATATTCTTCTTTAACATCATTCTCAAATTCCGCTAATAACTTTCTTATTTTGGGATCGATGATAACTCTGCAGTAATCCGGGCGATTGCCACTTTCATAAAAATTTCGATGCTCTTCTTCTGCAGGATAGAATTTCTTATATGGTACGATTTCGGTTACAATGGGATTTTTATATTTTTCTGACTCATCTAATCGTTTCTTTGAGTTTTCGGCAATCTTTTTTTGCTCTGCATCATGATAAAAAATTGCGGAGCGATATTCCGGCCCCACATCATATCCTTGTTGATTGAGCGTTGTAGGGTCATGGGTCGCCCAAAAAATATCCAAGATTATTCCATAAGATATCACTGAAGGATCAAATTGTATTTGTAATGCTTCTGCATGTCCTGTGGTTTTTGAAGCAACATCTGAGTACGTAGGGTTTTCCATGGTGCCACCCGTATAACCAGACATTACAGAGATTACCCCTTTTACTCGCTTAAAAACCGCTTCCGTACACCAATAACAGCCATTTGCAAACGTTGCTGTCTCAAGATTTTTTGTTTCACTCACATACATAGTATATCTAAAGATGCACAATTTTGCGTAAGAAAGACCGAAGTTATGGGTAAAGGACAAAAAAATTATAATGCTGTCAATCGGGGCTTCTTTGCTCTCTCTAATAGAGATTTAACTCTAGTGTTCTTCCTTACTTCTTACAAACATCTTATAATTTATTTACCTCAGCAATATAGTATAGGAGAATGAAAGGAGGTGATTGTCTATGGCTACGATAATCAATAATCCACAGCCAATACAACCTGTCCAACAGCCCGGTAACAATGGTGGTAGTAATTTCCTTTTAGGAGTTATCCTGATTATTATCGTCCTTACTGCAGTTTTTTATTACGGATTACCTTATTTGCGGTCGGGAATTTCTAGTGCTCCGCAAGTGAATGTCCCAAGTCAAATAAATGTAAACGTCAAACAACCACAGAAATAGTAACAACTACATTGGTTGAAGTCCTTTAAGCGGTGTGGTCTCAGAAAAATAGAATTCTTCGCCAATGCTATTAACAGCGGCGATTCGGTAGGCATAACTGACACCGCTCTTTAGATAGGAAATAGTGTATGTAGGAATTGTGGGAGAAACACCACGTACAGCATTGGAGAATTCCTGTGCATCTGTTTGTTTGTAATAAATATTATATAACTTTGCATCAGGGATATTTGGCATTGTAACAGGTGCCTGCATAAAAAGCCCTCTGATAATACTTGCGCCTGCTACAGCACTACTGACACGATGTCGATTTACAAAAACAAATCCACCAAGGATTATGACAAGGCATGCCGTGATAACCGTAATTCTTTCTAAGAATATAGACTGACTTTTGGTCTTACCAGCTCGGGGAGCTTTTTTTGCTGTCTTCTTTGGTTGTGTAGCAATTTTTCTCATCTCTTTTTAGTAGAACAAAAATAAAGAAAGTTGTCAAGTTTTCTACGGATTTTGCTTCTCGGAAGTGGATGAGATAGAGCGGAGGAATGAAATCAACGCTACACGTTGTTCGCGGTCAGATATTAGTCTCTCCGGGAATATCCAGATAGGCAAGTCTGACCATTGAGAAGATTTTGTTCTCATTTATCTGGGCTCTTCGTATAATAACTACGGCAACGAATGACCAACTAAGCGTTATGACCGAAAGAGGGAAAAGAATATTTACCAAAGTAAAAGAGCTTAAGGCATACAGTGCAAGTACAAATTTTAGACCGCCCAACACATAAGTACTCAGCGTTTCATCAAACGGGTTATTATAAGATTTTCTGAAAGTCGGAATGAATCCCACGCTGTTAATTACGGTAGCCAGGATAATAGATAACAAGGGATTTTTTATGACGAACCAAAAAAGTAACACAATTATTGCACCCGTAAGACTTAACCAATCCATAGTGTCTATTTCCACTTGATTCTTTGTAAGACCGATAGTAGCGATAACCATGCAGATAAGAGTTGTAATACCAGTTACCCAAGCCCCAGGTCCAGCGTTGGCTGAGATCTGACCGATATACGTAACAACACCTAAGACACACCAAATAACCCATGAAATGCTGTGGGGTTTTGTTTTATTCGAAATTATATCTTTTATATAAGGATAATAGCTTATAAGGGCAATAAAAACTGAAGCTAATCCTAGTATTTCTTTATAGTCCATTTAATAATTATACTTAAGATAATTTACTCGTTCAACGCTAATAAATATAAGTTTTTTTTAACAATTATAAATCTATAAATTGTATTTTTTTAAGAATGTGCTCTTAATAACTTCCACAAGTAATAAATATGTTACTGTCAATGCGATCAAAATGACAAAATAGAATGGGGGAGGGGCAACAAATCCGAGAGAGGAAGCAAGTGGGCTGAAGGGAAGGCTAACACCAACAAGTACAATTGCCAATGAGGTGAACGTTAACCAATTGCTTGGTTTGCTTTTGAAGAATGGTGTTCGTGCCGTTCTGATGACAAATACTACCAGAATTTCAGTTGCCAAGGACTCAATAAACCAACCGGTTTGAAACAATGCACCTCGTGCATGAAACACAAAAAGCATAAGAGAAAAGGTTAGATAATCATAAATTGAACTTAACGGTCCAAAGAATAACATATAATCCTTAATGAATTGAATATTCCAGTGACGTGGCTTCACCAATGATTCAGCATCAACATTATCGGAAGGAAGTGTCAGTTGTGAAACATCATACAAAGTGTTGGTCAACAAGATTTGTACCGGTGTCATCGGTAAAAAGGTAAGGAAGAATGACGCGCCTGCAGCAGAGAACATATTACCAAAATTAGAACTCGTACTCATCAAAATGTACTTAATCGTATTATTAAACGTTCTTCTTCCTTCAATAATTCCATCAGCAATTACATCCAGACCTTTGCGCAGCAGTACAACGGATGCGGTATTTTTTGCCACATCAACGGCTGTATTGACTGAAATCCCAACTTCCGCATTGTGCAATGCCGGTAAATCATTAATACCGTCACCCAGGTAGCCAACAGTATGTCCATTGGCTTGCAGTGCTTGGATAACTTGCAGTTTTTGCAGTGGGGAAACACGAGCAAAAATTGTGGTAGTGTTAACAAGCGATTTTAACTGTTGGGGTGTCAATTTCTCCATTTGAGGGCCTGTGATGAGGTTTTTTGTATCCATCCCAACTTCAGCACAAATCTTTTTGGTAACGATCTCATTATCTCCGGTGATAACTTTTGTGATAACGTTCAGATTTTTAAGTTTTTCAAGCGCTTCTCTTGCTGATTTTTTGGGAATATCTAAGAAGGTGATATAACCGACAAATTGTAATTGATGCACATCATCCCAGGAATAAGTGCCTTTTTGGGTCAGCGCGCGAGTCGCTAAACAAATGACACGGTAGCCATGTTTTCTTGCATCCAGCAATTCTTTTTGTAATGCTTCTTTATTTTTAATTGTGTCACAAAAGGGAATAATTGATTCAGGAGCGCCCTTTGCGATAAGGGAAATCTCTTTTTCTTTTCGCAGCACGGTATACATCGCTTTACGATTGTAATCAAATGGTTCTTCATGTAATTTAGAAATAGTTGGGATACTTATTTTTTCTTCCAAAGCATGATTCCACAACGCGACATCGATACCGTTGCCGTGAGGTTTGGCATTGATAATCGCTGCATTACAAAAGAGTGCGTCTAGCAAAACCTTTTGATCCTTTTTCCCTTGCGCATTAAGATAATTCACAACGGTAATTTGCCCTTCCGTAAGCGTCCCGGTTTTATCTGTACACAAAACATCCATATTACCCAAATTTTCTAGCGATAGAAGTTGTTTGACAACGACATGCTTTTTTGCTAATTTACCGGCTCCATGTGACAGGCTAACCGTAACAATAACCGGAAGCAGCTCTGGTGTCATACCGACAGCAATTGCCAGACTGAAGAGGAGTGATTGAAGAACTGGATGTCCCACAAAAGCATTGATTAGAAAAATTACAACGGTGAAGATGACAATAACTTTCAAAATTAGATTGCCAAAGCGATTTAAGCCATTTTGGAATTCCGTAGCGGGTTTTACAAATGTTGCACTTTTTGCAATTTTGCCAAACTCAGTTTGTCTTCCGATTTGGGTAATAACGCCTTTACCGGAACCGTTTTCTACACTGGTACCCATATAACCCAGATTTTCGTGTTGCATTGTCGCGTTTTTATAAATTGTTTTCGCCTCGCCGGTAAGAGCAGATTCATTGATTGCCAAATTATTCGTTTCCAAAAAGCGCATGTCAGCCGGAATAATACTGCCTTGCGCGACAATAACGATATCACCGATGGTGAGGTGTGAAACAAGAATTTCTTTTTTTTCTCCGTTTCGCAGGACGATGCTGGTCGGAGTAATCCGTTTGGTTAGGTTTTCAACAGTTTTTTCAGCGCTGTATTCATTCCAAAAACCCAAAAAGACACTGACAATAATAATGCCAAAAATATAATAGGAACTTTCTGTTTGTCCCAAAAGAAAAGACAAAACTACTGCTGCCATCAAAATAAAGAGAAGGGGATTGCCGGTAAGTTGACGAAAAAAAAGAGTGAATATGTTACTTTTTGTTATATGAATTGTATTGAGGCCATAACGCTTTATTCGATGTGAGACCTCTATATCGGTAAGTCCTGCTGGGGACGTTTGAAGATCGGCACGTGCCTCTTCAATGGATAATGCAGCTATTTTGTTGCTCTTCATGGTAGTATTTGGTTCGTCGAAGGATTCTAGACAAATGCCAATTTATGTTTTTCAAACGCTTTTTTAACTAAATAGCGGTATCTTCTTCCGACTTCCCATCGTCTGGCAGGATAAGTGGTAAGCGTTACTCGTACAGTCATTTTTTCAAATTGAATAAAATCATCAATACCATTCACTTCTGAACCAGGGAATAGTGAATCCATATACTCAGGATCCTCTTTTAACTCATGGAGCGCTTCGTTAGCTGCAGTTAATACTTTCTCAACATTTTGATTTGTTTTTACTGGTAAGTCGATAAGTATATTAATTTTATTTCGGGAATAATTTATGAGTTCTTTAATTTGACCGTTCGGGATAATATGTACAGCTCCACCTAAGTCTTTGACAGCTAATGTTCGTGCGCTGATTCTTTCTACATATCCTTCGGTCTCGCCGACTTTAATATAATCACCTATAATCATGGAATCCGAAGAGAGCAAAAAAAGTCCATTCACAAAATCTTCAATGGTAGAACGGGCACCAATACCAATAACTACACCAATAATTGATGCGGATGCTAAAAGTGATCCAAGAGGAAACTTAAAAATTGTCAGTATAATATAGCCACAGATTATATAAACGACAATACTGATAAAGTTTTTTGTAAAAGCTGCAAAGTTTTTCGCGCTACGATTGTCAAAGTGTTTGGGAACTCTGATCAATGAGCGCAGGATATTGTCAGCCAACACGGCAATGAGCAGTGTGAGACCGATTTGTAAAAACGTTTTTATTAATGCTGAATCTGGGGCAAGTCCATGCAAATTCATAAGCTTTCTCTAGTATAGAAAAATAGGGGAGGAATGGCAAGAAAAGATCAATCGCAAAGGCTTTGATATTATCCATTACTCAATCCTTACTCATTTTTTGCACGTTCCTTAGCCCCAAGCATTATAGTGGTTTTAGTGACGATATGTTACTTAAAAAGAACGGTTATCAGAAAGCCATTCTGAAGCGACCCGCAAGGTCCAACGCCCAGTAATGACAGATAACCAAAAAACTATTAGATGCACATAATCATAAAGAGAGGAGGGGAATATGAAAGAGTTTATGACATTTTTTGACAAACAAATTAAACTTATTCTTGGTTCATTTTTTAGTGTCTTTTCAGCACCAGTTCGATAAATCCTATAAGACGACATATTTAGCACCAGATAAGCTTAAATGCTAATTCTGAAATAGGGCAGTATAGGCATTCTACAATATCTGCTAAAACCAGTTTGGCTCCAAGAATCATAAAGAAATTTACTATAAATCTTACAGAAGACGTGATAGCTGGTAAGATTGGCTCCGTTGTTGGGCGTGAAGTTGAAATACGCAGGATTATGGAAATCCTCTCCCACCGCACTAAAAATAATCCCCTTTTACTCGGTGATCCGAGTATTGGAAAAATAGCAATTGTCCAATGACTTGCCCAAAAAATTATTGAACAATCAGTACCCACTCCCCTACGTGATAAAGAAGTTATTGTCTTAGACTTTGCTTTACTTTTGGCCGGTGCCAAATTTCGAGGTGAATTTGAAGAACGACTCAAAGGTGTTATCAAAGCTGTTGAAGAAACTGAAAGAAAGGCGTGGGAAATATTGCATACTCATTTCAAACCGGAATTTCTTAACAGACTTGATTCAGTGGTTATCTACAATCCCCTTACACCGAAAGATTTGGTCTAAATCACCCAACAACAAGTGGAATTGGTCAAAGAACGAATGGCTAAAAATAATATTTCATTAAGAATGAATGACGATCTCGCGATATATTTTGCTGAAGTTGGGCATGATCCGGTCTTTGGTGCAAGACCGCTGCGACGTGCAATTGAAGAGAAACTTGTTGATGAAGTCGCATTGCGAATTGTTGAAGGAACAATAAAACCAGGAGATGTTAATAACCCTTCTGTAAAAGATGGGAAAATAGTCATATAATAACAATATGGCTATTCGTAATGATCATTCAGAGGGGTTTTTTATTGCAATTCTGGCAGCAATTACCTATGGTCTCTTTCCCGTTTTCTCTCATTATTTCGTTATTACCATAGATCCGCTTCTTTTTGGTGGGATAACGATGCTTATTGGGTCTCTTCCTCTCTTGCTGTATCTTGGGGTTAAAAACGAGATGAGAGAGATCTATCGCAAAAAATATCTCTTTTATCTTCTGGGAGTAGCTGTTTTCAGTGGCATCGGCATGTCGTTCTTCTTTACTGGGGCAAGCTTAACAAGTGGTATCAATACGAGTCTTTTACTCCAATTGGAACCTATTTATTCTCTCATCCTGAGCAGTATCTTTCTTAATGAAATAATCGGGAGAGGCCAATTAATCGGTACACTGCTTATGGTTCTCGGAGCTGGGGTGGTGGTTTTTAAGGGTGTAAGTGGAATAAACCTTGGGGATATATTTATTCTTATTGCGTTATTGTTCTTTCAGACGTCTCATCTTTTTGCAAAGAAAGTATTACCCAAATTAAAAAATACCAATATCGTTCCTGCAGCGAGACTTTTTTATGGTGGGTTGTTAGTTACCAGTATTGCATTAGGCATACATCATTCTGCATATAAAGAACTCTTTTCATCTAAAAATGATACTTCTATGCTTTTATTTGGTTTCTACACTTTTTTAGATATGTTTCTTGCTTATCAGGCGTTAAGAAGATTAGCGTTAGCAAAAGTAACTGCAATAATGCCTTTTTCGGTCATTGTGGCTTTTTCCGCATCCATCCTTTTTCTGAAAGAAGTTCCAATACTGCAGCAATATATAGGAGTTATCCTTATATTAGGAGGACTCATATTTTTGTCAGTTGTTCATTTTAAAGAAAAAGGTGAGAAGAATGTTCTTTAAGTTTCAATCTCCCCTGTTCGTCACAATTCAATGGTATAATGGTTGGAAATTGGGAAGGTACATGATAAATTATGAGTGATATTTGTAAAAATTGTGGATCACCTTTGGTAAAAAAATTAACCAAACGAACTGCTGAACAATTAAAAAAGCCTTATTATTATTCTGCATACTATTACTGCAATAATTGTCGCAAATTGTATCACAGTGATGAATTTAAAGTTATGAATGCTCAAACCACTCCCCTATTTTTGGGCTCATTGAACACAAATTCCGCGGCTTTTGATGCGGAGATTTGGACTGATGGGGCATGCGTCTCCAATGGGACACCGAATGCGAGAGCGGCATGGGCATTTGTCAGTGGCAAAACTGAGCGGGCCGGACGAGTTGAGGGAAAGCAGACGAATAATGTAGCGGAAGGTCTGGCAATTTATAACGCGTTGGTATGGGCAGCAGAAAAGGGACATAAAAGAGTTAAACTCTATACAGACAGCCAAATCAGTCTCTTTAATTTGCAAAAAACTCCTGACAAAGTCAAACAAAATGCAGAGATTTTCCATAGTATTGCTCAGACAATTGCCGATAATGGTTTGTCTGTGGAATATGTAAAAGTCTTAGGACATTCAGGGGATCCGAATAACGAACGAGCCGATAAATTGGCAAATACCCTAGCAACCCAAAGGTAACCAAGGTTTCTTACTGATTTATAACTTGCAATCTTTTCGGCAAAGCAGTATTATCATCATAATGAACGTAATAATTGCCTTCTTCGCAAAATTTCTTCCCACCCAGACAGCCTATGCCCATTGTGATCTTCCTTGTGGCATTTATGATCCGGCACAGGCAAGAATTGAAGCAGAAAGTGTGCATATGATTATGAAAAAGTATGCAGATCTTCATGAGGAAGACCAAAAGATCAGAGCGATTTTTATTAAGGAAGAAAGGGCAGAACTGGTAAAACATCATTTATGGGTTCTTTGGACAGATTACTTCAAGCCGGAACACCTAGAAAAATTTCCAGACCTTCACGATCTTTTCTGGCGAGCTACCAAACAAGCAGGACAGACAAAGAAAACAGTTGATCCTGCGGAGGGACAGAAATTGCTCGATCTCATAACAGAAATTACTGATATTTTTAATAAAACAAAAGCAGCAAAGTGATCCATTTCTTCAAAAAGATTTTTTTTTACTTTCCAATTTACAACTACAGCATATTAGGTAATAGTATGTTCCCTACTCTGCTGGATGGCGATCATGTTTTGGTGAACCGCTTAGCTTATATGTTTCATAAACCCAAAGTAGGAGATGGAGTTGCCCTAAAAGATCCGCGAGATGGAAAAGTGCTGATAAAACGGATCACCAAAATAGAAAACCAGCACTATTTTGTCATCGGAGATAACAAGCACTACAGCACAGATAGCCGAGAATTTGGTATGATAAGGCGGAGCGAAATTATTGGGAAAATAATAGGTTATTAGCTATCTCATTTAGCCTCTCAAAGTGTTGCAACTGCACGCTTGTTGGTACATTTATCCTCCAGAATAATGAGAAAATTTGTCTAGTTTATTTGATATCTGCCTGTTCATTGTAATTCAATCGGTGAGTATACTATCATAGTAGCATGTCCTCTTATGAGCAGCAGGAATCTGATTTTTCTTTGAGAAGCCTATTTTTTCCCCGTAACGACTTCTAAAGCAATTCACTGGATAATCTTTATTGGATTAATTGTTTATGCAAATATGCTTTTTAATGGTTTTGTTTTGGATGATACGCAACAGATTGTTGATAATGTATATGTCCATTCAATAGTTAATATTTTCAGTTTTTTCACAGGTAGTACGTTCTATAACGGAGGAGCAACCAGTCTTACTGGAGTATATTACAAACCTTTACTAACAACCTTTTTTTCACTTATCTATACTTTTTTTGGTGCAACTCCCTTTGCATTCCATTTTTTTCAATTGCTTCTCCATATTATTAATACATGCTTCGTATTTCTTCTTTTCAAAAGATTTTTTAAGAATTCTATAGCTTTCTTTTTAAGCCTTGTCTTTTTAATCCATCCAATCAACTCTGAAACAGTATTCTATATTGCTGATGCTCAAGATATTTTGTTTTTCTTCTTTGGTATTATAGCATTTTATCTACTAACAATTATTAAATCAAAGAAGGCGCTTGTTTTGGTAATAGTTTCTTTATTTTTTTCTTTGTTATCCAAGGAAACGGGTATCGTCTTTATCGTTACTTCAATTATCTATTCTTACTTATTTAAACCTAAATATTTTAAGTTCATGCTTCTATCTTCTGTCTGTCTATTTGTTTGTTATGTTTTGTTACGACTAAATGCGATAGGAATGCTTTCTAAGGCTGCAAGTGCCCCAATAGACAGGCTCAGTCTCTCAGAACGGTTAATCAATATTCCACCGATGTTTTTATTTTACATTAAACAATTTATTTACCCACTTTATCTTTCCTCATCCTACCAGTGGGTTTACATTCAGATAGGGTTTGCCAATTTTTTCCTCCCCTTATGTATTGATCTATTGGTTATTGCTTTGCTGATAGCAATCGCGTTTATACTCTACAAAAAAAGAATGCATACCTATTTTAAACTGTATACTTTTTTCTTAGGATGGTTTTTCGTTGGTATATGTCTCCATCTGCAATTATTTCCTCTGGATGCAACCGTTGCGGAACGATGGTTTTATTTCCCTATTGTGGGAGTCCTTGGCATGCTTGGGGTTGTTTTAAGTGTTGCAACTAGTAAAGTTCATAAGGCATTCGCAATAACGCTTATGGTAATTCTCATTCTTATATTTAGTGCACGAACTTTTGCAAGAAGTTTTGATTGGCGGGATGAGTTTACCTTAGTGTCTCACGACAGTACAGTTTCTCATAATAACTATTATCTGGAAAATATGGTGAGCATAAATCTCACAAGACAAGAAAGATTTAAGGAAGCTAAAATATATGCAGAAAAATCAATAAGTGATTTTCCTTTCTATACAAATATCAATACATTGGGAACAATATATACAAATGAGAAAAACTATAAAAAAGCAAAAGAGACATATTTACAAGCCTTGAAATATGGAGATTTTTATATGACTTATGAGAATTTAGGAGGATTAACCTTGGTCAGCGGAAATCCGAAAGACAATAGTGCATTACTCACAAATATCCTGAAGAAATATCCGAATGATGATAAGTTATGGCTGTATCTTGCAATTGAAGCATATAGACAAAAGGATATTGATGATGCCAAAGCAGCAATCAATAACGCTTATCATCTCAATCCAAACTATACTAATGCATTCTATCAGTACAAAATAACCAATAATCAGCCAATTGAGGTTAAAATTACTACTATTCCCGGTAGTTGAAAATTATTTTATCATTGACAAAATGACTAAAATACTTGATTATTAAAATATACAGTGAAAATAAGAATAGAACCTATCAGCGCGCTTCTTGCTTTATCCATTATAATTTTCTTCTTTGGATTTATTTCTATTAAACATATATTTGCTTCCCATGCTGGACAAGTGGTTGTCCACTAAATTTTTATGTTCGTTCTTATTATCTGCGCGATTATTATTGTCATTCTGCTTTTTCTCCTCTCAATGTTGTGGCCACCTGATAGTCCCTGGTCACCGTGGTGGCGGACAGATCATCAGATCGCATCTATTCAATGCAAGCTGGCAAGAATAAAAAAGAGCGACGTGGTTTATGATTTAGGCTGCGGAGATGGGACGTTGTTGATTACCGCAGCAACAGAATATGGCGCGAGAGGAGTTGGCGTTGAGATTGATCCGTCTCGAGTATTTATTGCAAAGTGTCGAGTGTGGTTGAAAAAATTACAAAGTAAGATTACTGTCCAACGCAAAGATTTTTTTGCCATGGATATATCGGACGCAACGGTTGTCGTTATGTATCTTATTCCCAAAACCTTAGCACGCCTCAAACCGAAACTCATAAAAGAACTAAAACCCGGAACCCGAATAGTGACTTTTGTCTATAAAATCGATTTACCCCTTATTGCAGAAGATAAGAAAAATGAGGTGTATGTTTACGAAATACCCAAGCATAAGAAGAATAAAGAATAAAGAATTTATTTTTTCAAATGCAGGTATAACCACCTCAATTTATCAGCAACCTTATATCCCTGATAAAGTAACGGGTTAATTACCAAATCATAACTCCCGATGAATTCCACGTGGTCTGGGCCAAATTTTTGTTTGAAATTGTGAAAGCCAAACCATGGATCTTTGGTATCCGGATTTGGTTCCATGGCGCCCCACATATCAAATTTTTTCAGTCCTAATTTCTGTCCAAAACGAATGCCTTCCCACATCGCAAGATTTGAGTGCATGACATTACGATGCACATTGCTTGATGCTCCATAAGGATAATAGAGCGTATCGTGAAAGACAAAAAAGAGGAGTGTCGTTAAAACCTTTTTGTCATAGGTTGCCGTAAAAAGATGCGTGGTAAGTTTTTTCGAGTCGGTATCGTGTCCAAAGGTTTCCCACTGCAATTGATGGTAGTGTTTTGTATGTGCATAAAATCCCTGTCGTCTTGTTGTTTCTTCTGTTAACTGCCAATATTGTTTGAAAGCTTTTTCTGTCTCTTCTAATTTAACTTCTACTTCATGCTTTTTGGCAACTTTGATGTTGTAGCGGGATTTTTGATGCATATTTTGCAAAAGTTCATCTTCTGTTTTGGTAAGATCCAGGACAAACGTATACTGCGTAAAAAGTGGATGAGCTGCAGGAATAAGCTCTTTTAGATCCCATTTACTCTTTGTTTGCGGCGCTCCATTGACGGATTTTATAACATTTGGTTCGAGCTGAATAAAAATGCACTTCTCTTCTTTTCCAATTTTTTTAAGCTCAACAATAACTTCTTTGTTTGGCAGTTCGCCTTTTGGAAGATACCCGATGGTGTACGGGGTATGGGGAATTTTGTGAATGGTTAATTGGAAAGCAGCAGTGAGTTTGTTATCCGCAAAAATGCCTCGGCGGATAACTTTTATGCCGGATTTGACACGAAATTCACCCCATTCGTAACTCTGTAATGGATGAGAGACAATCTTGTTATATGAGGCACGGTCTTGCGGGGTAATTGGTCGTATGTGCATGCATCTATTGTAGCATGGTTTTATTCGATCCCATCATTTTGTCCGAATTTTTCGATTACTGTTTTTACCTCATCCGGTGAAAGCTTTGCGATATCTATTTCTTCGGCTTTCGCAACGAGTGCACCTTTCAAAATATTTTTAGCACGTATGGCATCTTCACGTCGAAGGGAAGTAACTGATTCTACAACCGGTTCAAGCATCCCTGGACTTGAGGCTTGTGGCATATATTTAATGCTAATACTTGCCACAAACAAGGCAGTTTGGACTGTTACGTCAGAAAGATCTTTTAAGGGAATAGTCGTGATAGATTCCGTCCAGAAAAACTGTTTTTTACTAATTGTTACCTTCGTTGTATCAATGATGATCGTATCAGGGAAAAGATTATAAGGAAATCGAGTTTTAACGCGTAATAGTTGTATATCTTGGCGTTCAGTTATAGCTTTAACCCGTTGTTTATTCTCTTCCATTTTTTGTGCTTCACTCTTTACTGCTTCTTTCCTGCCTTCTTTTTCATGATGAGATTTTTTTTCTACATACGTTTCATTTACACTCGTATCATCTTGTTGTTGTGGTGGTGGTTCTTGATCTTTGTCATTTTTTTGTGTAGCCTCCTTAGCACCTTCTTTGTAGGCTTCTTTAATAATTTCTTTATATTCATCGCGTGAGAGAGAAACAGAATCTTTATTTTGTACTCGCTCTGTGGGATTTTCTACTTTATTGTCTTGGTCGGCAAAAATGGTTGCTTGCTGCTTCATGCGTAAAGCTTAACAGTCACGAACAAGAAAGTATAGAGGATAATGTAAGAGTTCTATAAGAAAACTCATGTTTATAAAAGGTAAGCTGGTATACTAAAGCCATGAATCTTTCGGTAAAAAAGAAAGCAATTGGAGCAATTTGTCTTGTCGCACTAAGCTATACAGTACTTAATATCTCGGTGCGAATGATGAGCGTCGCATTTGCGCCGATGACACAGGTGTATTTGCGTATTGGATTGGGGTTTTTATTACTACTACTTTTCTTCTCGCGGTCAATAAGCTACAAAAAAATAAAAGTTATCTCACATCGTGATTGGCTCATCCTTTTTGTCATGGGTTCACTGGGTTATGGATTGGCAGTTATTTTTGTAACGCTGGGGGCATTGCATACAAAGCTTCTGAACATTGCTATCATTGGATCTACCACACCATTTTTTGTCTTTCTCTTCAGCATTATTTTCCTTCAGAAACGCTTAAAAACCAAATTGTTCTTTTTCCTCCTCCTTTCCTTTTATGGTGTCTGCGTCCTTGCGACAAAATCGTTGGTACCAGTTTTTAGTCATTTTGGTATTGGTGAATTGGATGTGCTTTTGTATGCAATAGGAGCTGGCATATATGTGTTAGGGAGAAAATTTCTCTCAAAGCAGTTAAACAATACTGAAATCGCGACAGTCGTGATGGCTTTTGCGTTTCTCACTTCATTTGTCTGTGCGATGATTGCCGGAGAAAAGGTGGATGTTAGAAGTTTTGGCAATAGTATAGCATTAGGTGGTCTAGTCTTGGGAGGTATTTTAAATGTCATTGCGGCCACGTTGCAAAATTTCGGTTACCAGCATCTCAACGCAGTTGCCGCTTCTCAATTACTGCTTTTAGAAAATGTTTTTGCACCGGTTCTCGGTTTTGTATTTTATCAAGAACTTATTGTGCCGGTAGAATTATTCGGGGCGCTTGTTGTGTTGATAGGTGTATGGGCGTCCTGACTTCACGGTTTAGGTACCCCAAAACAACTATTGATGCCTAGAGCCCCATAAGCTGTTCCTGGAGAGGTGTTAGCTGGGAGAAAACTTCAGCTTCAGGCTGGTTGGGTATGCGGAGTGTGTATTGCCGGATTGC